>CAZFXD010000534.1:0-1525 GCA_964522795.1 uncultured Myxococcaceae bacterium | reverse complement strand
GGGCCCGGGCGATGACCTTCGCGCCGCGGTCGTGGCCGTCGAGGCCCGGCTTCGCCACCAGAATTCGCAGTTTCGAGTCAGTCACGTTGCGCTCCTACAATCAGCTCCCGGGACCTGGGAGTGAACTGCGTCTCCACCACACCGCCGTGGACCCACCGGGGGGCAAACCCTGCCCGCTCCAGCCGCTCGGTCCACTCTTCGGGCTCGAAACACCGCACGAAGTACTCGGCAGATAGCACGGTCCCGTCCGTGCGGAAGAGCGTCCGTCGGCCCTTGTCGCGGCGGGTCGTCGGGTCCCAGGAACACTCGTCTTCCAGTCGGCGGCCGTCGGGGAGCGTCTGGCGAAACACCTCCGCCGCGCGGCCCGCAGCGTGGGCTTTGGGGACGCCCTGGGTGATGAGAAGGCCGCCCGGTCGGAGGACGCGACGCACCGACGCCAACACCCGCGCCAGGTCGTCGTCTTCAAACAGGCTCAAGGTGGAGTACCAGGCGAAGCAGGCTCCCAGGCTGCCGGTCTGAAACGGGAGCGAGGCGAGATCTCCCAGGACGGCGGGACAGCGCGCGAGGACCTCCTGGAGTCCGGCCTCGTCGCGATCAATCCCCAGCCAGGTCACCGTTCCATCGAGCGCCAGGCCCTTGAGGTGCCGACCATGGCCGCACCCCAGATCCAGCACCGGTCCCGCGGGAGCGTCGGAGAGGTGCTCGCGCAGGTAGGCCACCTCCGCGCGGGTCATCGCGTCGGTCAGGAACGGGCGCGTGGTCTCGCGGTACAGCTCGCCGAAGAATGGCGCCTGATAGCTCAGAACACGCCGCCCTCGCGGTACGCGCCCCACACCTTACGGAACACATCCGAGATCTCGCCGAGCGTGGCGTACGCCTTCACCGCTTCCAGTACGGGTGGCATCAAGTTATCGCTCCCGCGCGCCGCCGCTTCGACTTTGGCCAACGCGGTGGCGACGGCCGTAGCCGAGCGCTGCTTCTTCACCTGAGCGAGGCGCTCGACCTGCTCCTGGTGCACGCGTTCTTCGATCTTGAGGAGCGGAATGTTGGTCTTCTCATCAGACTTGAAGGCGTTCACCCCGACGATGAAGCGCTCGCCTTCCTCCACTTCGCGCTGATGCCGGTAGGCGCTCTCGCCGATCTCTTTCTGCGGGTACCCTTCTTCGACGGCGCGAATGATGCCGCCCATCGCGTCGATGCGGTGGATGTACTCCAGCGCCCGCTTCTCCATTTCGTCGGTCAGGTATTCGACGAAGTAGCTGCCGGCGAGGGGGTCGACTACCCGGTCCACGCCAGACTCGTGAGCGATCAGCTGCTGCGTTCGTAGGGCGATGGTGACCGCTTCTTCCGTCGGCAGCGCGTACGTCTCATCGAGCGAGTTGGTGTGCAGCGACTGCGTGCCACCCAGCACCGCAGCGAGCGCCTGCAACGAGGTGCGAATGACGTTGTTGTACGGCTGCTGGGCGGTCAGCGAGACGCCCGCGGTCTGCGCGTGCGTGCGCAAGAGCAGCGAGCGGGGGTCTTT
>CAZFXD010000533.1:0-1552 GCA_964522795.1 uncultured Myxococcaceae bacterium | reverse complement strand
GGGCGGTGCTTGACTTCCACGCCCCCGTTCCCCTAAACGCCCCGACTCTCGCGCGATTGTGCGCGTCGTTTCTGGAGCACCCATGTCTCAGCGGACTTATAGCGCCAAGGCCAGCGACATCGTTCGCGCCTGGCACGTGATCGATGTGAAGGATCAGATTCTCGGCCGCGCGGCGAGCCAGATCTCAGTGATCTTGAAGGGCAAGCACAAGCCCATGTACACGCCGTCGATCGACACCGGCGACCACGTGATCGTGCTGAACGCTGCGCACATCAAGGTCACCGGCAGCAAGGCGACCGACAAGAAGTACTACCGCCACCCGAACGCGGGTTTCCCCGGGGCGCTCAAAGAGACCACGTTCGAAAAACTGATCGTTCGTCACCCCGAAGACGTGATCACCAACGCGGTGCGACGCATGCTGCCCCGCAGCGCGCTCGGTCGTCAGATGATGACCAAGCTTCACGTGTACCCTGCGGCTGAGCATCCCCACGCGGCGCAGAAGCCGGTCAAGAAGGCACTCGCCTCGTAATCAAGGAGCAGGTTTCAAATGGCTAAGACTGCAAAAGACGGTTTCTACGCAACGGGTCGCCGGAAGGAATCGACGGCGCGCGTGTGGGTGAAGGCGGGCGCTGGCGAGATGGTCGTCAACGGTCGCGCGCTCGACGCCTACTTCGGCCGCGAGACTTCGCGCATGGTGATTCGCCAGGCGCTCGAAGTGGTCGAGCAGGTCGGCAAGGTCGACATCAAGGTGAACGTTCGCGGTGGTGGCCTCTCGGGCCAGGCCGGCGCGATTCGCCACGGCATCTCCCGCGCGTTGACGGCGCTGAACCCCGACTTCCGTCCGGCGCTGAAGAAGGCCGGCTTCCTCACGCGCGACGCTCGCGCGGTTGAGCGCAAGAAGTACGGTCGCCCGGGCGCTCGCAAGCGCTTCCAGTTCTCGAAGCGCTAAACGCGCATCTCCCAGCAGCTGGGGAGGGGTCTCGGCGGGAGCACGCAAATCTGCGTTGCTCCCGTCGTCGTTTTCAGGGGCCGTGTTAGCATTCGGCCCACCTATGGAACTGAACGAGATTCTCACCATCGCGCTGCGCGGTGGCGCCTCCGATATTCACTTGAAGGCCGGCTTGCCGCCCATGTTCCGGGTGGACGGCTCGCTCGTTCCGCTCAAAGACGGCAAGCGGCTGCCCCCCGAGGAAGTCGCCCGCATGGCCTTCGGGATCATGAACGAGTTTCAGAAGGAGAAGTTCAAGACCACCAACGAGGTCGACCTCGCCTACGGGGTGCCCGGCCTGGGTCGTTTTCGTGTGAACGTGTTCCAGCAGCGCGGGACGATTGGCGCGGTGCTCCGCGTCATTCCCTTCAAGGTCATGTCCGTTCGGGACCTGATGCTCCCGCCGGTGCTGGAGAAGATCTGCCTCGATGAGCGCGGGCTGATTCTGGTCACCGGGACCACCGGGTCCGGAAAGTCGACCACGCTGGCGGCGATGATCGATCACATCAACGGAACCGAGACCGATCACATCATGACGGTCGAGGACCCCATCGAATTTCTGAT
>CAZFXD010000532.1:0-1555 GCA_964522795.1 uncultured Myxococcaceae bacterium | reverse complement strand
CCACGGCACCACCAGCCGGAGCGGCGCGCCGTTCTGATTTGGGAGCGGCTTGCCGTAGAGCCCGACCGCGAGCAGCGTGAGCGGGTTCATCGCCTCGTCGAGCCGCAGGCCTTCGACGTAGGGCCACTCCAGAACGTTGCGCGTCTGCTGCGGCATCTGCTCGGTGTCTTTGAGCGTGGTGAACGCCACGTACTTCGCGGTGCCCAGCGGTTCGACTTTGGCGAGAAGCGCCGCGAGCGGAAACCCCAACCACGGCAGCACCATCGACCACGCTTCCACGCAGCGCATTCGATACACCCGCTCCTCCAGCGGGTAGCTCCGCACCAGGTCGTCGATGGAGAACGTGCCTGGCCGCTGCACCTCGCCGGACACCTCCACCGTCCAGGGCCGGGGCCGCAGGGTGTGGCTGTTTCGCGCGGGGTCCGACTTGTCGAGGCCGAACTCGTAGAAGTTGTTGTACGTCGTGGCGTCGTTCCACGAGGTGAGCGCCTCGTCGACCACGTACTGCCCGCGGGTGGCGACCTCGAGCGTGCCGGCGTCGGCTGCATCTCCGCCGGGCCCCGCCCTGGGCCCCCGCCGCCCCCCGGAGACGAGCGACCACAACCCGCCGCCAAACCCGGCGGCGGTGGCGGTCATCAAACCGGCGTTCTTGATGAACTCTCGCCGCCGCGCATAGAGGCGTTCGGGGGTCACTTCGCTCGAAGCAGGTGGTTTGGTCACCGGCGGGTTCATGGGGCGATTGTAGGTCACTCCCAGCAATCAACCTCGTTTTGCCATCGGTTGTTCCGGCCGGGCGGAAGGCCCCCTAGAATCGGCCCCCCATGGGCGCCGGCACCAACATTCCCACCCGAACCATGTTGGGCCAGCGCGGGTCGATTGACCGGCTGTCCTCACAGGAGTTCACGCTCGTCCTACTCAACACGGACCGCGCGGGGACCTCGTTCCCCATCAAGGACGAGCTGCGCATCGGGAAAGCCGCCGACAACGACGTGGTGATTGAGCACGCCACGGTGAGCCGCAACCACCTGGTGGTGAAGCGCCAGAAAGATCGATTTCTGGTCCAGGACCTGGGCAGCACCAACGGCACGTTTCTCGACGGGGCGCAGATTCGCGAAGCGTTCCTCAAGCCCGGCGTGCTGCTCGAGCTGGGCGATGTGCAGCTGCGTTTTCAGCCCGAGCTCAAGGGGCTGCTGCTCGCCCCGGCCGACGACGCCAACTGGGACGAGCTGGTCGGTCAGAGCCTGCCCATGCGGCAGATGTTCACGCTGTTCGACCGCATCGCCAAGACCGACTCCACCATGCTCCTGATTGGGGAGACGGGGACCGGCAAGGGCGCCGCCGCCAAGGCCATTCACCGGCGCTCGCCGCGCGCCGATGGTCCGTTCATCGTCTTCGATTGCGCCGCGGTGTCCGAAACCCTGATTGAGAGCGAACTGTTCGGACACGAGAAGGGCGCCTTCACCGGCGCCGTGGCGCAACGCGTGGGCTGTCTCCAGCGCGCTGACACCGGCACGCTCTTTCTCGACGAAATCGACGACCTCTCGCTCGACCTTCA
>CAZFXD010000531.1:1112-1572 GCA_964522795.1 uncultured Myxococcaceae bacterium | reverse complement strand
GTACTTCGTGCGGGATGGTGACTTCGCCAATGTCTTCTTCTTCTTCCGTCGCTAGAATGAACCGCGCTGATAGGTCTCGCCTGAGGCGTGACCTATCTCACAGGGTTGCTGTGAATAGCGTGATGGCAGCCTCGATACCATAACTATAAGATGGAGGTGTAGAAACTAGAGGTGAGATAGCGCCTCTGACAAGGCGGCGGCGCTGTCGGTGGGTGGAAGAGGTGCTCGCATGAGCCGCCTATGCTTGTGGAACTCGGTACGCTCGGCGGGTGTGGGCGTGCTCGGCCTGCTGGGGTTGGCTCTGGCGACGCCGCTGCTGGCTCTGCCGGTTGCGCCGGCCGAAGCGAACGGTGCGGCTGCCCAGCGCACCGTGCTTGCCACGCCCGTCACGCCGCGCCCAACGGCCACGCGATCCCTGGTTGGTCCATCGCGCCCCAGCGCCCCCGTCTTCACGCCTACC
>CAZFXD010000531.1:0-1102 GCA_964522795.1 uncultured Myxococcaceae bacterium | reverse complement strand
GAAGCGAACGTTGCGGCTGCCCAGCGCACCGTGCTTGCCACGCCCGTCACGCCGCGCCCCACCGCTACGCGCGGCCCATCGCGCCCCAGCGCCCCCGTTTTCACGCCTACCCGCACGCCGTCGCGCGGTCCGTCACCCATCCCTTCCTGCGCGGGGTGCTATAGCGCGGGGGTGCAACTCACACCGGCGACCCCGGCGCCGCCGACCCTCACGCCGATACCCTGGTGGGTGGTGGCGGGGCGGGCGTTGCTGCCTTCGGCCGAACGGCGACAGGTCATCCAATTCAACCCCAAAGCCGCCCTCCAGAAGCGCATCTTCGCCGACGGGCTGGTCCCCAACTCGCCGGAGTTCAGCGTCTCTGTTGGCGGTACAGACTACGTCGGCCAGCGCGCCGAGAGCCTGCAATCGCGGGCGGCGCGGGTGTACTACGTGGCCGTTCCTGAGTGGGGCGAGGTGCGCACGGCCGAGCGCCCCTTCGCCTGGAACAGCGCCGAGGAGGTGGTCCTGTTCGCGGGTGATACCCGGCAGGTGATTCAGTTCAACCCGGACGCGGCCATTCAGAAGCGCATCTTCGCCGACGGCTTTGTGCCGACATCGCCAGAGTTCACTGAGCGTGTCGGAGGTGCGACCTACGTGGGCCAGCGCGCCGAGCGATTGGATACGGGGCAGGTGCGCGTCTACTTCGTGCGCTCCGGGCAGTGGAACAGCGTGTACTTCGCGACACGGCGATGATAGCTGGGCTTCACGCCCAGGGATCGAGAGGGAGGCGCTGCCATGAAACCTGGATTCTCGTTCAAATGGCTCCGCTCGCTCGCCACGGCCAGCCTCGCGGGGCTTGCCCTCGTCGGGCTGATGGTTGTGACGCAGTGGCTCGCCATCCCTGCCCCGGCGGTTGTGGCTGCCATGCCGCTGCCCCAGGCGACGGTTCTCTTCACGCCGATTACGCCCAGCCCGACCAGCACATCCATTAGTGGGCCGGCCCGCCGCAGTATCCCGCCGGTGACACCAGCGCCCCGTATCACCATCATCCCCGGCCCGCCGCAACTGACGCCGGTGACGCCGGCGGCGGGGGTGAATGTGATGCAGGTGGGGCCGGTCCTGC
>CAZFXD010000530.1:0-1612 GCA_964522795.1 uncultured Myxococcaceae bacterium | reverse complement strand
GGCCCGTCGCGGCTCCGGAGAGCAGCCCGCTCCCCCCGAACACCCCGTGGGCGTAGGCCTCCTTGATCGCCTCTTCGAGGACGTGCGCCTGGTGGTGGTACTCGCCCCGGATGAAGATGTACGCGGTCTTGATCCGGCAGGCGTAGCAGCAGATCGCGATCCCCTCGAGCAACAGGTGAGGATCAAAGTCCATGAGGAGCCGGTCCTTGAAGGTGCCCGGCTCGCTCTCGTCCGCGTTCACCGCGAGGTACCTGGCGCCCGGGTCCGCCTCCTGACCCTGCTCGTTCACCGCGAGTTTGGGAAGGAACGTCCACTTCAGCCCGGTGGGAAAGCCCGCCCCGCCCCGGCCCCGCAGCACGCTCTTCTTCACCTCGTCGGTTACCGCGTCGGGCTTCATTGCCAGCGCCTTGCGCAGCCCCGCGTACCCGCCCGTCTTGACGTACTCCTCGTAGCACACGACGTGCCGTCCCTTGGGGTCGGCGTAGGGCCAGCACGGGATCCGCTTGGTCAGCGGCGCGTCCTGGTTCATCGCCGCCAGGTTGGGGTTCACCTTCCCCGAAGGCGTCGCGGTCGTGAGCCCGTTGAGTGCGAAGGCCATAGGCCGGGAGTGTAGCGTTCAGGCTCTATGGCCGGTCGGGCCTCGCTCCGTCGCGCACGCCTACTCGTCGCCCTCGCCCCGGATCGCCCGGATCACGCCCTCGGCCAGGTAGATCCGCCCGTACCCGCGTGCGTCCAGCGCCTTGACAATCTTCAAGTTCTCGAACGCCTCGACATGGCGCTGCGCGGCCGGGTACGTCACGCCCAGGATGTCCCTCGCCATGGGAACCGTCACGGCCTGGCGGTCGAAGAGATGGTCCAGCAGTTTCACTCGCAGCGCACTGCTTCGCTTCACCGCGATCATCGCGTGGTACTTCTCGTAGAGCTTCGCGACGCGCTGGGCTCGCTCCGTGTCCGCGTCGGCCTGCTCGGCGAGCGCCGTGCAGAAGAACCGGACCCACGCCTCCCACTCCCCGTGCGTGCTCACGCGGAGCAGCCGGTCGTAGTAGTCCTGACGCCGAGCCTGCACCCACTCGCTCAGGTTGCTCACCGGGTGCCGTAGGCGCCCGTCCTTGACCGGGGCGAGCGTGACGAGCGCCCGCCCAAGCCGCCCGTTGCCGTCGCTGAAGGGGTGGATCGCCTCGAACTGGTAGTGCGTCATCGCGAGCTTGGCGTAGTAGGGAAGCGGCGTCCGCGCCGTGCCGTCGGGCAGGGCGGTCGAGTTGCAGAACGCCTCCCACGCACGCATGCTGTCGTCCAGCCGCGTCGGGGGAGGAGGTACGAACCGCGCGTGCGCGAACCCGCGCTCCTCGTCGCCGATGCAGACCTGCCGATCACGGAACTGGCCGGGGCGGTGCTTGGACTCGACGACGAGCACGCGGTGCATGTCGCAGAGCAAGCGCGTGCAGATCGGAAGCGTGGAACGCAGCCCCGCCTCGATGGCGAGTCGGTTGCGGTACACCTCGGCCGGGTCCTTCGGCGCACGGCCCGCGTCGAGCGACGCCAGCGCGATATCCCGCACCGACGAGAACGTGTTCTCGATTCTCGACGAGGCCTGCGCCTCGCGCACGCGCAG
>CAZFXD010000529.1:0-1632 GCA_964522795.1 uncultured Myxococcaceae bacterium | reverse complement strand
CGCGGTCGCACCCGCGGCCAAAGCACCGGCCGCCGACGTCGCGCCGCCCGCCGCGCCGCCGCCGCCGCCCAAGGAGCAAGCAGAAGCCCTGGAGCTGGACGCCTCGCTCAGAGCCGAGCTCGAGCTGCTCGCCGCCTCGCTGCACGAGCTCGACTACTTCGAGATTCTGCAGGTGCCGAAGACGGCGTCCGCGCCGGAGATCAAGAAGGCGTTCTACGCACGCAGCCGCGCCTTCCACCCCGACCGCTTCTTCCACGTCACGGAGCCACTGGCCAAAGAGCACGTGGGCTCCATCTACAAGCGCGTGACCGAGGCGTATTACGTGCTGCGCAACGACGCCAAGCGCAAGAAGTACGCGGAAGACGTCAGCGGCCCCGAGCGCGCGGCGAAGCTGCGGTTCACCGAGGCGTCCGAAGCGGAAACCAAGGCCGTGGCGAAGAAGGAAAAGGAAGAGCAGATCGGCACGCACCCCAAGGGGCGCGGGTTCTACGCCGACGGCATGAAGGCCTTCGACGCCAAGCAGTGGGACAAGGCGATGCGCGCCTTCAAGATGGCGCTCACCTACGAGCCGTCGAACGCGAAGTACAAAGAGAAGCTCGACGAGTCCCTGAGCAAGATTGAAGGCAACCGCCCGGTGGGCGACGCGTTCAAGATCAAGTGACGCTCGACCTCACCCTGCTGGCCGCCGTGGCGGTGATGGCGCTGCTGGGCGCGATCTCCGGCGCTTCTCGGCAACTGGGCACGGCGCTCGCCATTCCGTTCGCGTTCGCGCTGTCCGCACCGGCGGCCACGCTCCTGACCCCCGTGCTCTCCAGGACCTTTCGCTGGTCGTCGCACGTGACGTCGGCCGCGTCGATGGTGATCATCTTCCTCGTCTCCTTCGTCCTGCTTCGCGCGGTGTTGTCCTTCGTGTTCAGCCGCATCTTCTCGCTGGGCGACATCAAGGACCGCACGCTGGACCGCCTGGTGGGCGCGCTGCTGGGCGCGGTGAAAATCGCGCTCCCGGCGTGGATCATTCTCTCCACCTTCGAGTTCGCGCGCGTACACCTCGAGGCGAACACGAAGCGGTTTGACCTCGGGGCGTCGGACTCGGTGATCCTCACGTTCTGTCGCGATTTCAACGCCATTTCGCTCGTGTTCGGCGAAACGGCGCCCGTGAAACGGATCAGCTCCACGCCGGCTGGATCAACGCGATCCAAATAATCGTTTCGCGTATGGTCCGCGCCATGGCTTCGACGACCGCTCCCCGCTGGACGATTGCAGACTCTCTCGACACCTACGCCATCCGGAACTGGGGCGCGGGCTACTTCGGCATCAACGAGAAGGGGAACGTTCAAGTTCACCCGGGCGGGCCGGACACGCCGGCGTTCGACCTGAAAGAGCTGGTAGACGAGGTTCGCCGCCGCGGCGTCAGCCCGCCGATCCTCGTGCGCTTCACCGACGTGCTCCGCCACCGCGTGCAGCACCTGAACGAGGCCTTCCGCAAGGCCATCGCCGAGTACGGCTACAAAGGTCAGTACCGCGGCGTGTACCCGATCAAGGTGAACCAGCACCGCTACGTGGCGGAGACGATAGTCGAAGCGGGTCGGCCGTACAACAACGGCCTGGAAGCGGGCAGCAAGCCTCAGCTGC
>CAZFXD010000528.1:0-1633 GCA_964522795.1 uncultured Myxococcaceae bacterium | reverse complement strand
CCAGTGCACCCCGTGCCGCGAAGGCACGCCGTGGATGGCGCGCTTGCTCCGAAAGATTGAAGAAGGCGACGGCGAGGCCAAGGACCTCGAGGCGCTCATCAACGTGGCCAGCTCCATCGCCCCCTTCCCGCCCATCGGCCTTGGCAACACCATCTGCGCGCTGGGCGACGCCGCGGCGCTCCCCGTGCACTCGTGCGGGCCCAAGTTCACAAAAGAGTTCGATCAGCACATCGCCGAGCACCGCTGCCCCTACGGCGACAAGCCCTACGGCGCATACGGAGACTTCGTATGACCAACACGGTCGAGCTGGGGCTGTTCTGGGCGTTCGCGCTGGGTTGCCTGATTTCGAGCACCGGGGTGATCTTCTTCCGCAACGCCGTCGCCAGCGCCATGTCGCTGGTGGCGAGCTTCTTCTTCCTCGCCGGCATCTACGTGCTGTTGTGGGCGCACACCATCGCGGCGCTCCAGGTGCTCGTCTACGCGGGCGCGATCATGGTGCTGTTCCTCTTCGTCATCATGCTGCTCTCGCTCACCGACACGGGGCCCACGCTCTCCTTCGGCTTCGGGCGAATTCTGGGGGCGGCCGGCTGCCTCGGGGTGTTCCTGCTTCTCGAGCAGACGTTCCTGAAGCTCCCCGCGGTCACCAAGCTCGACTGGGCCACCAACGAAGTCCGCCTGAGCGCATTCGGAACCATCAAGCAGGTGGGCGAGGTGCTCTACACCCAGTGGCTCTTCCCTTTTGAAGCGGTCTCGCTGCTGTTGTTGGTCGCCATCGTCGGCGCCGTGGTGGTGGCCAAGCCGCGCATCTAACGCAGCACCTCTCCGGACTTCCGAATGCCCATCGTCCCTACTGCGCACTACCTGATTCTGGCCGCGGCCCTCTTCTGTCTGGGCATGTTCGGCGCGCTCGTTCGCAAGAACGCGCTGGTCGTCTTCATGTGCATCGAGTTGATGATGAACGCGGTCAACCTCACGTTCCTGGCCTTCGCCCGCGAGCGCGGCGACGTGTCGGGTCAGATTTCGGCCTTCTTCATCATCGCGGTGGCTGCCGCCGAGGCGGCGGTGGGCCTCGCGATTGTGATTTCCCTGTTCCGCAGTCGCGGGACGGTCAACATCGACGAAGTGAAGGCGATGCACTCGTGAAGGGGCTGCTCCGATGACCGCGCTTTCGAATTTGCTCCTCCTCGCGCAGGCCCAGGGCTCGGGTGGGCTCCTCGACCTGGTGATGAAGCTGCGGCCCACGCCGGAAGCGGCCGGGCACTCGCTGGTCACCATCATCCTCCTCCCGCTGTTGGGCGCCTTCCTCTGCGGCGTGTTCGGAAAACAACTGGGCCGCGCCAACGTGCACCTCATCGCGTGCGGCTCCGTGGCCTCGGCCTTCGTGCTCTCGGCGTTGACGATGTGGACGCTGGGCGACGGCTACACCACCGCGCCGAACGTCTTCGGCGAGTCCACGCGCTACGCCGTAGGCTGGGACTTCGGCACCTGGTTCTCCGCCGGCGACTTCCGCGTCAACTTCGGCTTCTACGCGGACCATCTCTCGGGCGCGATGCTGCTGGTCATCACCGGCGTCGGCTTTCTCATTCACCTCTACTCCACCAGCTACATGGAGCACGACGAGGGGTACGCGCGG
>CAZFXD010000527.1:0-1636 GCA_964522795.1 uncultured Myxococcaceae bacterium | reverse complement strand
GGCGGCAGCCAGTGGATGAACAGCGAGGCGATCGGCCGCTACCGCGACTACGTGGCCAAAGACGTGGTGACGTGGGTTGACCGCACCTACCGGACCATTCAAGCGGCGGACTCCCGCGCGCTGCTCGGCCGCAGCTCGGGGGCCTATGGCGCGCTGTCGATGATTCGCTTCCACACCGACATCTTCTCGCACCTCGCCGCCCATGCGCCGGACGCTGCGTTTGAGTACTGCTACCTCCACGACATTCCCAAAGCGGCCTCGGCCATTCTCAAGGCGGGCGGGGTGATGCCCTGGTTGAGCGAGTTTCGGCAACGCGCGGGGGCCACGCGGCTGAAAAACGAAGATCACGACGTGCTGAACGTGCTGGCCATGTCCGCCGCGTACTCGCCCAAGAAGGGTGAGCCGTTGGGGGCCGAGCTCCCGTTCGAGCTGCCCAGTGGTCGTCTGCGCACCGACGTGTGGAATCGCTGGCTGGTCCACGACCCGGTGCGATTCGTCTCCAAACACCTCGACGTGTATCGCCGCTTGCGCACGCTCTTTTTCGATTGCGGGGTGCGTGACGAGTACAACCTGCGGTGGGGGACGCGGCTGGTGGTGGAGGAACTGCGACGCGGCGACGTGGACGTCATGCACGAAGAGTTCGACGACGGGCACGGCGGCACGAACTACCGCTTCGAGCGCTCACTCGCGGTGATTGGCCCGAAGCTCAACGTCAAAGGGTAGTCGCGGCGTGCCCCGCCGGTGAGGCCTAGGAGCGATCTTCGAGATCGCGCTTGCGGTCGCGGTCGGCGCGGTAGCGCTCGTTGAAGTTGAGCATCTTCTTCCGCAGGCGAATCGACTTCGGGGTCACTTCGACCAGCTCGTCTTCCCCGATCCACTCCAGGGACTTCTCGAGCGTCATTTCGCGCGGCGGAGTCAGAATGACGTTCTCGTCGCGACCCGCGGCGCGAATGTTGGTCAGCTTCTTTTCGCGGCACGCGTTGACGTCGAGATCGGACGGGTGGGCATGCTCGCCGATGATCATCCCCTCGTACACCTGCACGCCCGCGCCCACGAAGAGGGCACCACGCTCCTGAATCGAGAAGAGCGCATAGGGCACGGTGTCGCCGAGCCGGTCGGCGATCATCGCCCCGTTGGCGCGACGAGTGAGGTATCCAAACCACGGCTCGTAGGAGTCGAACGTGGTGGACATGATGCCTTCACCGCGGGTGATGGTGAGGAAATCGCCGCGGAACCCGACCAGGCCGCGGGTGGGAATGCGGAAGGACAGACGGACGCGGCCACCGCCGAGCTGAACGAGGTCGATCATGCGGCCCTTGCGGGGCCCGAGGCGTTCGGTGATGGAGCCCACCGCGAACTCAGGGACGTCGCACACCAGCAGCTCGACCGGTTCGTGCTTCACCCCGTCGATGATCTTGGTGACGGGCTCCGGGTTCGACGCCGTCAGCTCGTACCCTTCGCGGCGCATGGTCTCGATGATCACCGCCAGCTGCAGTTCGCCGCGGCCGACGACACGGAATGCATCGGGGCTGTCGGTGTCTTCCACGCGGATGGCCACGTTGCGGTACGCCTCGCGGGTGAGGCGGTCGCGCAGGTTTCGCGAGGTGACGTACTTGCCTTCGCGCCCGGCGAGGGG
>CAZFXD010000526.1:0-1639 GCA_964522795.1 uncultured Myxococcaceae bacterium | reverse complement strand
GCGACGCTTCAGCGCCAGCGAGTTCCTCACCGACGTCCGCCGTCACCGCGCGACCGTGTTCTGCTACGTGGGCGAACTCTGCCGGTATCTCATGCGGACACCCGAGACCCCTGGCGATCGGGATCATTCGCTGCGTCTCGCCACCGGCGCCGGCCTGCGCCCCGATCTCTGGGTCCCATTCCAGAAGCGCTTCGGGATCCCACACATCATCGACTCCTATGGTCAGACCGAAGGCAACATCAGCCTGCAGAATCGACGCGGACGACCGGGGTCCTGCGGGCGGTGCGCGCCGTTCCAGCACGACCAGGTAAAGCTCGTCCGCTTCGACCATGAACGGGGCGAACCGGTGCGCGGCACCGACGGCTTTCTCGTCGAGTGCGCCACGGGCGAGGTGGGTGAGTTGCTCGGCCGGATCGCGGCGAATTCGGTAATGGCGTTCGACGGTTATGCAGACAAGCGCGAGAACGAGAAGAAGATTCTGCGGGACGTCTTCGAGAAGGGCGACGCGTGGCTTCGCACCGGCGATCTACTGCGCCGTGACTCGGCGTCATACTACTATTTCGTCGACCGGATCGGCGACACCTTCCGCTGGAAGGGCGAGAACGTCGCCACCATGGAAGTGGAGCACCTTCTCAACGGGGCGCCAGGGGTACACGAGACCTTGGTGTACGGGGTTGCGGTGCCGGGCGCAGACGGCAGGGCGGGCATGGCACTCGTGGTGCCGCGGGACGGCAGTGCCTTCGATCCGACGGGCTTCCATGCCCATGCGGCCCGCGCGCTCCCAGCCTACGCGAGGCCCCTCTTCGTCCGCGTGGCGAGCGCCGCCGACGTGACCGGCAACTTCAAGAACCGCAAGACGCGACTACAGGACGAAGGCTTCGATCCGCACCGAACCAGCGACGCGCTGTGGTTTCGCGACGACGCACGTGGCGCCTACGTGCTGCTCGACGATATCCTGCTCGCACAGATCCGCTCGGGCGCACGGCGGCTCTGAAGCGACCGCTCTATCGACGCGAGCCCAGAAGCGGCGCGCTCGCGCGGGTCAGGGCGCCTCGCAGCGCAGCTGGACCATGTCGGTGTCCGCGCCGTGCAGACCGTACGCCGTCATGCGAGCGCGTCTCCCTGCCCGGGTGTGCCCGGCGGGCACCGCCACCGAGACGACTTGCGACGAGGTACAGACTCGGTTCTCGGTGGGCAGCGCTCCCTGGAGTTCACTCACCAGCGGCGAGAACGCGGCGGTGTCCCCGTTGCGCAAGAACACCGTCGTGACCTCGGTGGGCTTGCACTCGATGGCGTGGCGGTTCACCTGATTGACACACAGCCGCACCCCGAAGCCGCAGCTCCGCGGCGTCGGATCGAGATCACAGGCTGCGCCATCGCGGCAGACGACGGTGCGCGGCGTGCGATGCCCCAAGGAGTCACTGGTCGGCTCGACCACGGTGGACAGCTCGCAATCGCTGGTCTTCTTGCCACCACCGGGCATCAACTGGCCGCCGCGATCGCTCTCGAAGACGACGTTGGAGAAGCGGGCCTCTGCGCCAGGCATCAGCATCGCGGAATACCGCGAGTCGTTCTCGAGATACAACTTGAAGAAGGCCGTCGCGTAGCTGTTGATCTGGTCCGGCGCGCAGGCGGCTCC
>CAZFXD010000525.1:0-1641 GCA_964522795.1 uncultured Myxococcaceae bacterium | reverse complement strand
CGGCGTGTTCATGCTGCTCTTCCTCGACCTCTCGCACGACGAGTTCAAGAACGAAGGTCGCCTGCGCACGCGGGACGACCTGGTCGAGGCCATCATCCACGGCGCGGTCAAGCGCGTGCGCCCAAAAGCGATGACGGTGTGCGCGGCGATGCTGGGCCTGCTCCCCATCATGTGGTCGACCGGTACGGGCGCGGACCTGATGAAGCGCATCGCGGCCCCCATGGTGGGCGGGTTGGTCACCTCGTTTGCGATGGAGTTGCTGGTGTACCCGGCCATCTACTTCCTCTGGAAGAAGCGCGAGCTTCCGGCCGTGGCCTGAGACGCATCACCGCCCGACGGGCGCATTTCCGCTCAAGGGCACCTTCCAGGGCATCGGCCCCAGCAAGCTCGGCGGACCGAACGACGTCGTGATCAGCGACGGCACGTTCGACGCGAAGATCGCCCCGCAGAACTGACGCCACTCGACGAGGGTCGCTCCCGACTGACACACCGGTCGGCCTGGAATAGCGTCTCCGCTTTCACTCTGGAGGCGGGCTCTTGAAACGAACTCAATTCTTCTGGGCGGCGATTGGCGCCGCGGTCTTTGCGTACGCGTGTGGCGGCGGGTCGAGCGACAAGGTCACCAACAGCGTCGGCGTCCAGGGCGCCAACCTCGAGGGCCCGAAGGGGTCGGCGATCGAAATTCCGGGCGGTGCAGTCTCGGGCGACGTGAAGATCACGGCGGAGTCAGCCGCCACGCAGGCCAAGCCGGACAACGCGGCCACCGTGGGCACGACCATCGTCTTCGGGCCCGAAGGGCAGACCTTCGCGGTGCCTGTCACCATCACGCTCGAGTTCGATCCGACGAAACTCCCGGCCGGAGCCACCGCGGACGACGTGGTGATCTTGACCGCGCCCGCAGGCTCCAACGCCTTCGTGGAGCTGGGCGGCACGGTCGTCGGCACCAAAGTACGGGCCGCCACGACGCACTTCTCGCAGTTCGTTCCGGCGATTCGTCTCCCGGAGGACGGCGGCACCACGCCTCCGGCGAAGGTGTGTAGCTACCCCGTTGCCTGCAGCGGAAGCGCGTCCGGTGGTCCGGGCGGTTCCAAGGATGACGCCGGTACAGGCCCCAGCGGTTCCGGCGGCGGTTCGGGAGGAACGGGCACCGGCGGGACTTCAGGGGCCGGTGGAGGCTCGGCTCCGTCGATGGTGATGTGCACGGCCACGGTCAACGGTTCGACCTACGCCGTCTCGTGCGCGGATACGTCGTGCGTGTGCAGCAAGGACGGGGTCGCTGGGCAATCCGTCACGGTGACCAGCCTCGGCACCGCGGGCCTCGACGGTTTCCGCGCCTGCGGCTACCCGTGTCCGCCAGCACCGCCGCCGCCTTCCACCAAGGTTGACGGAGGAATTCCCAGCGGCGGTGGCTGTGGTTCGCAGGGCCAGTGCCCTTCGGGCGCCGTCTGCATCAGTGGTCAATGCGTGCTGAACGGTGGAACCGGCGGCAGCAGCGGCTCAGGCGGCGGCTCGGGCTCCGGGAATTGTGCCAGCAGCGCTGACTGTCCTTCCGGGTTCAGTTGCCAGGCCGGCAAGTGCACAGGCGGCGGGGGCACGGGCGGCGGCGGTGGCTCGACCGGCGGGGCAGACGGCGGGACGGGC
>CAZFXD010000524.1:0-1666 GCA_964522795.1 uncultured Myxococcaceae bacterium | reverse complement strand
GGGGCCCCCCCGCCCCCCCCCATTGGGCCGGGGCCGGGCGGGGGCCCGTCGCTGGGGGTCGCCCAGGAGGACGACGCGGGTCGCGGCGTGGGAGGTGGCGTGGGAGGCGGCGAGGGCGTGGCCCGAGGAGCTGGGTCAGCGGCGTTGAGGGCGCCTGCAGTCAGGGTACGGCTTGAACCTCCGCGCACTCATCGCCACGGCCCTCCCGGGCGCCAGGTGCCCGCGCGCACCGTTCCCAACCGCAGATCCTCCAGCACCGGGGCAAGAAACGCATGGAGCACCTGGGTGAACGCCTCCTCGGGTCTCTCCGGTACAGCGATGTGCGCACGGCGAGCGAACGCCCGGACCTGTGCAGGTCGCGAGGGGTTCTCCCAGTAGAGGCGCGTCAGTCCGATGGGATCCTCTGCCGGCATTGGCGTGCGGCGACGCTCGAACGTGCGTTGCACGGCCTCGGACAGAGTCGCGCGATCGAACTCGAAGCGACTCGCGAGGTGATGGAGGTCGAAGAAGTCTTTGATGCGGCTGTTCCGGTCCCCCAAAACCACCATCGCCTCCAGTTTCTCCGCGACCACGGCCTCACGGGGATACGCGAGGAGGTCCGGCGCGGGGAAATCGAGGAGCGTCGGAAAGGCGCAGGGCTGCGGCGCCGGCCAGACGGCATCGCCAAGCCCCATGTCGATCTGGAGCATCAGTCGCGCCTTGCCACACCGCGTGTGCAGGGTGGCGCGAGTGCCCGCGTACTCGTCCTCCGCCCGGATTGCTTCGAGACCGATTCGCTCACCGTCGAAGGTCACAGCATCCGGCGGAACGGGCGTGGCGATGATCGTGCGCAGGTCGTCGCGAATCGCGTCGAACGCGCCGTCGCCCCGACGCAACAGGTCGAGGTCGACCGTGGCCCGGTATGGCTGCTCCGACCAGAGCCGCAGAAGCATCGCCCCCTTCAGCACGAACCGGTCGCCCAGACTGGAGACGGCCAGCCGGTAGAGGAAGCGCTCGATGCAGTAGGTCGTGAGCAGTACCTGGTAGTCGTCGCCTGTCTGCCTCGCCCGGTTGAGCAGGCGCGCGGCAACCGAAGCGCCGAGGTTGGCCTTGGCGTTCATGCGATCGCGTCCAGATAGGGCTGCATGACGCGCGCGACGCGGCAGATCCGGGCGTAGCGGGCGAGATCGTTAGCACCTCCGCGGTGCTTTCGGCTGAAGTCGCGCAGCGCTTCCACGGCGACGTCGATCCCGATCTTGTTGCGGTACTTGAAGCAGTCGGCAACCGTCTTGGCCGCCGAGTACACGCGCAGCGTGACCCCCTCGACGCCGCGCTCCTCGATGCCTGCCGTCAGCGCCTCGCCAGAGAAACGCGCAATCCGCAGGCGCGGGTATTCCATCCGCGGGCGACGCGCCTTCTCGGAGAGTGCGAGCCAGACCTCGGCCGGCGCTTGCGTCGTGAGACCGTGGAGCCTGAGGGCCGTGAGCAGGCAGAACACTCCCTCGGGAACGCGTTTGGCGACCTGCGCCAGCGTGTGTTCCGCGGTGGGCGCGTGGCGGGCCGCGACGTAGACCCCGCGCGACGGGCGCAGCACCAGCCCTTCCCCTGCGAGGCGGTACAGATGCGAGCGGGTGATGCCGCGTGCCTCGAGCTCGCGGGCACGCGTGATGCCCATCCCCCCGATGAT
>CAZFXD010000523.1:0-1674 GCA_964522795.1 uncultured Myxococcaceae bacterium | reverse complement strand
GTGCTGCGCCGCGCGGCGGCCCTGCGCTATCGCGAGTACTCGCAGGTGCTCGGACTCGTCAATGCCGCTCGCCTCGCCGATGGGATTCGGGTCACGGTGGACCGGCTCGACACGCACCCGCACCTGCTGAACACACCGAATGGTGTCGTGGACCTGCGTGACGGCTCAGTACGGCCACACGACCCCGCATTGCTGATTACGAAGGTAACTGCAGCGGAGTTCGTGGCCGGGTTCACCCATCCGGACTGGACAGCCGCTCTGGAGGCTCTGTCGGAGCCCTTTCGCGACTTCCTTCGGATCCGCCTCGGTCAGGCCCTTGTGGGCGCGCCGACACCGAGCGACGAGCTGGTGCTGTGCGACGGCGGCGGAGAGAACGGGAAGACCTGCCTGCTGGGCACCGCGCTCCGAGTCGCCGGCGGGTACGGCGTGCTCGTCAGTGACCGCGTCCTGCTGGGCAACGCCGACCAGCACCCGACCGAACTGATGGATCTCCGGGCCGCCCGGCTTGCCTACATGGAGGAGACCCCGGAGGCGCGACGGCTGGACACCACGCGGCTCAAGCGGATCGTCGGCGTGTCCACCATCAAGGCCCGCCGCATCGCCAAAGACCCGGTGGAGTTCGCACCGGTCTTCTCGATGTTCATCTCCACCAACTTCCCGCCCACAGTCGACGAGACCGACCACGGCACCTGGCGTCGGCTGAGGCGAGTGAGGTTCCTGTTCACCTTCCGCAAGCGCGCGGAGGACGTGGTTGGCCCTTCGGATCGCCTCGGAGACGCGACCCTCAAAGTGCGGCTGGGCCAGCCCGACAGCGAGGGCGCGAAGGCAGCGCTCGCTTGGATGGTCTCCGGAGCGGTCGACTTCTTCGCTAACGGCGCGGTCTTCCCAGCAGCGCCCGACGACGTCGAGCGAGCGACTCACGAATGGCGCGCGACGTCCGACCTGCTCCTGAACTTCGTCGAAGAGCGGCTGGTCGCAGCGTCCGGCGAGTGCGTGATCACCTCCGAACTGCTCGCCGAACTCAACGACTGGCTCGAGGCGCGAGGGCACCGGCCGTGGTCGGACACGTTGCTCGCCAGCAGGCTGACCTCGCACTCAGCGCTGGGACCAGTGGTCGAGCGGGGGAGGACCCGAGACCTCGCACGCGTCTCCCGACGGGGGGGACCGTTCGCTCTGCCCATCGTCGGCCAGGTCCGAGTCTGGTGGGGAATCCGCTTCGCGACACAGGCCGATGCAGACGAAGAGGAGACCGCGTGAGACAGATGAGACAAGACCGAGCGACGCCGTCGCGAGACAACTCCCCTGGAGAAGTACCCGTTGATGCTGCCTCACCTGTCTCAAGCCCTGAGTGCAAGTGTCTGCCAACAGCCGAACAGCCACCGCGAGTGGAAGGAGCACCCGTTGAACACCGATTCGACCGACCCAGCGAAGCTGCTAGTCGAGACGAAGCAATATAGGGCCATCGAGAACAGCCTCATCGAGACGTTGAAGCGCCTGGGATACCAGATCACCCCGCCCGCCCACCACATGCGCCCTACCGATGGGCACGAACCTCACGAACTCGAAGCCGAGCATGACGAGATGGAAGACCGTCTCAGCGAGATCACCTGCGCGCTGGGACTACCCGGATACCTCTTCATGACATCGGGCTTCGTGTCCGATCACTGGACCAGG
>CAZFXD010000522.1:0-1678 GCA_964522795.1 uncultured Myxococcaceae bacterium | reverse complement strand
CGAACCCCATTCGGAGAGGTTGTTGCATCGATCGGTTGAGATCAGCGGCATTCGCGCTCGCCTTATCCGTCAGGATCAGGCCATGTCCGAAGAACTGCCTGAGCTCCCGGGCCCGTCGTCGCTCGAGCCCCACGCGTGCAAGACCTGGTCCCTGACCAACCCATACGGTCCGGAGTACGGGGCCAACCTTCCGCTACTTCTGCGCCGGGTTGCAGACCAACTCGACCATGACGGGTTCGAGCCGATGGACTTCCTCGGGCTCACCGTGGAGGAGGAGATGACGGAACACGGACCCTATTTCACGGTCTCGGTATTCTGGTCCCCGGACGAGGCGACCGACTAGACCGGGCGCAGTGCGGAAGTGCCGATAGGGCTCGCACCACCGGAGCAGTAGCGGGCACCATCGCGTGCGTGATCGTCGGAGCGACAGGGGGATCGGATGCCGCCGTATGAGGTCAAGGGCGTGGGGGCGAGCCTCCGAACTGGTCAGAGGCGATGGCGGATCGACGTTCCGATGGGACTCGTGCGGATCGACGAGGATGCCCTAGAGGTGGCCTCGCAGTTGCCTGCCAACGGTGCCGTCCCGGGCTTGCGCTGGTCCATCACGGAACTGGATTCTGCGGCCGGCATGCGCGGTCCGCTGCGCCAGACGGGTGTCGTTGTAGTGAGCGGTGCTGGGTCGGCATATGTGTTCTGTGGGGCGGAAGCAGCCCGCGAGATCCTGGGCGTGCTGGCGCGTCTAGGTGTGCGTGTAAGTGACGAACCGGTGCGCGTGAGCTGGTGGCGTGCCGTCCGGGGTTAGTCGATGCCTCGACGAGCCGAAGCGCCGATAGGACTGGCCCGACCGGCGCAAGACCCGGCATGCTGACTCGCCCTGTCGGGCATGATCGACGTTATGAGCACCCCTCCAGACGCGCCTCTCTGCCGTCGCTGTAATCGGCCCGTGCAGGTGTCGCGCATCCAGTTCGAGGTGTTCGAGCAGATGCACTACGTCTGCTTTCACTACGAGTTCGAACACGGTGACGTTGACGTTGACGCGACTGCGGTGTACCCGGCTGCCCTTCCGGAGTGCTGCCGACAATCCGACCGAGCGCTGTTGCGCAGGCCGCTCTGGATGACGCCATCCGGGGGCTGCGTGAGCCCTATTCGACCGACGGCTGGACTGTGGAGTTGGAACGCCCCGGGGTGGCCCGGCTGGAGCGAGCGGGCGCAAGCGTCCGTCTCGTCGCCGTGGACTCTGTCGAGCGCTAGCGAGCAGATGTGCCGATAGCGCTCGGTTGCCGGATGGACGGTGGGGCATGATCACGCGCATGACGGGGAATCCTGGTCGTCGCAGTTGGAACCGGCTCTCACTCGCACTCCTCATCGCATCGACCGCTGTATGGCTGGCCTGCGGAGCGATGTTCGCACTGCTCCAAGCCGGAGACTTGCTGGGCGTCTGCGATGCTTTGGGCGGCTCGAACAACATCGGCGAGTCCCGTTGGCAGGTGTGGCCGCCTGGACGAGAGTGCACCTTTCCGCCGGAGGACCTGCCTCCGATCGACCTCAACACGGGCCAGCCTCAGGCGCTCGTGGTTCCGGCCAGTCCCTACGGTGGGCTTGCAGCCGTCTCGCTGGTGGCCTTCCCGATCGCGGTTGTGTCCGCCTTGACTCTCCGGCGCAGGGAGCCGAGCGCCTC
>CAZFXD010000521.1:0-1699 GCA_964522795.1 uncultured Myxococcaceae bacterium | reverse complement strand
GGCGCGGCTCCGTGCGCTGGGGCGGCTTCGTGCGCCGCGCCCGCCTCGTGGTGCCCTTCGGGCGCGGCGAGGCCGCGCTCAACCGCGGACTTGGCCGCGACGTTGACCCAGTTTCGGCCGTCGTGCTTCATCACGTCCGCCGAGGTGCCGGCGAAGAAGACCAACATCAGCGCCAACATGGTGATCATCAAGAAGCCAACGAAGCGCTTCTCAATCGTCAGGTGCATGAAGTGCTTGATCACCAGGAACGCTTTCACAAACGCGATTCCGAAGGCCGTGATCAACGTGACGACCTTGATGCCCAGCATCGGGCCCACGATCGACACGCAGAGCAGACCGCAGAGGATGATCCACACCTTGACGTAGTTGGTGTGGTGCGCCGCGTGGGCGCCGTGCTGTCCGTCGGCTGAGGGTGCGGCTGCGCTCATCGATGCCTCACTTGGCGATGTAAAGAAGCGGGAAAAGGAAGATCCACACGATGTCGACGAAGTGCCAGTAGAGGCCGACCAGCTCGACCCGCTGGAGCTCCTGGTTCTTCTTCGCGTACGAGGCGACCCACAGCATCACGATCGCTCCGGCAATGACGTGCAGCGCGTGAATGCCAGCCGCCGTGTAATAGAAGCCCCAGAACCCACCCAAGGGGAGCGTGAAGCCGTGCTGGATTTCACCGGTCCACTCGACGCTCTTGATGCCGAGGAACATCAGCGCGCCGAGGCAGGTGAAATAGAGCATGCGGGCGGCCTTCTTGCCGTCGCCCTGCTCGGCCGCCTGGTGCCCCAGCACCGCCGTCAGGCTGGACGTGAGCAGCACCAGCGTGTTCACCGCCCCGAACACGGTGTTGGTGTGCGCGGCCATGTTCGCCCATTCCGGGTGAGCAAGCCGGTGCATCAGGTAGGACCCCAGCAGCCCCCCGAAGATGACGATTTCTGAGGCGATGAGCCACCAGACCGCCAGCCGGCCGGTGGGAACTCCTGTTGCGCTTCGCGTGGTTGCGATCGGTTTCATCGGTCGGTCTCGTCAGCTCGGCGCATTCTGCGGCCAGTAGTCTTCTTCACGGTTGGGAACGGAGTACTCGTAGGGTCCGCGGTACACCGTCGGAAGCTCGGCGAAGTTGCCGTGCGGAGGCGGCGACTCGGCGACCCACTCCAGGGTGTTCGAGTTCCACGGGTTGTTTCCAGCCTTCGCGCCTTTGAACATGCTCCAGATGAAATTGAAGATGAAGATGAACTGGAACGCGATCAACACCAGCAGCGCCATGGTGGCCAGCTGTCGCAGTTCCTGCATGTAGGGGACCGCGAGGTCGGGGAAGTGGTTGTAGTTGTAGATGCGGCGATGATCGCCGCGCGCCCCGGTGACGAAGAGCGGCAAGAAGATGGCGTTGAACGGAATGACCGTTCCCCAGAAGTGAATCTTGCCCATCGTCTCGTTCATCATCTTTCCGAACATCTTGGGGAACCAGAAGGTGATTCCCGCGAACACGGCGATGAACGCGATGGGGAAGAACGTGTAGTGGAAGTGCGCGATGACGAAATACGTGTCGTGGAAGTAGATGTCTGAGCCGCTCGCGCCGAGGAAGATGCCCGTCACGCCGCCCACGAGGAACTCGGCGATGAACGCCAGTGCCCACAGCATCGGCGTGGTGAAGCGGATCGAGCCGCCGTAGAGCGTCGCGATGTACACGAAGCACATCTCGGCCACC
>CAZFXD010000520.1:0-1733 GCA_964522795.1 uncultured Myxococcaceae bacterium | reverse complement strand
GCCTCGCCGCGTGGGCGTTGGACCTCCGGGGGCGCTTTGGGACGAGCGTGCCCTCGGTGGCGTCAGGCATCGCGGCCCGGGAACCCGTCGCCGACGACACGCCGCCCGCGCGAGATTCGGCCCCGGTGAAGATGCAGGCGCCAGCGGCGGCCCCGCTCGCGGCCGAGGGCGTCGACGCGTCGGTCTCCGGGGTGGCCCAAACCGAACCCGTGCCGGACGCCGGGTTGGACGCCGACGACGTGGACGAAGCGGCGCTGGAACAAGAGGTCGTGCCCGACGCGACGGCGACGGTGATCGGCCCGGATCAGGGCGCCGGCGACGCCGTGGACGAGAAGGCCCGGCCGGCGGATTCGACGCCCGAGGCTCGAACCCGAGCTCCCGCAGCCGGGGCGACGAAGCCCAGCGCGAAGCCCGCGGTGCCGCCGCGCGCCGAAGAGCCGCTGACAGTGAAAGTGAAGCTGGGGAGCGTGCCCCCCGGCGCGTTCGTGCGAATCAAACCGCGGGTGTTCGGGCGAACGCCCATCACGCTCAAGTTCCGACCGGGCATCTTGTTCGAGATTCAGTTCATCAAGAGCGGGTACCTCACCGCCACCAAGCGGTTCTTCGTGGAGAACAAGGCCAACCAGGAAGTGTGGGCGCCGCTCAAGAAGGCCCCCGCGAAACGCGGGCGCTGAGCTCAAGGCGCGGCCAACGAGCGTGGCCCCGCCGGAGGGCGTTCCATCCATCGCGCTCGCCTGCCTACGTCGCCTTCACGACCGAGGACTTCACCCGGGCCCAGCGCTCGACCTGCTCCGGGTCAGGCCTGGGCGCCCCGCGGAGGAACGCCTCCAGGTGCCCGAACGAGTCGTAGCCGAAGAACAGCTCCCCATCGGCGAGCATGGTGGGAACGCCGAACACGCCGTTCTTCGACGCGGCGTCGGTGTTGGCCCGCAGCGAGTCTTTCCCTTCGGCGCTCTGGGCGCGCGCGACGAGCGCTGCTCCCGGCAGCTCGAGGCCATTGAGAATCTCGGTGACCGTCTCCGCGGACTCGACGCCGCGCCCTCCGCCCCAGGTCTCCTTGAAGAACGCGTCGATGATGCGGCGCAACGTGGCCGGCTCGTGCGGGAGTGAGCAGACGCGCAAGGAGACAAAGGCGTTGAAGGGGTGCGTAGGCGGCGGCGTGACGTACAGCCCCAGCACACGCGCGGTGCGCAGCACGTCGTTGAAGGCGTAGGTCCTCTTGTTGGGAATATCGACCGGGGGCGTGGCGCCGCCGTACTTGAGGAGCGCGGGGAGGAGCGTCGCCACCGGCTTGACCTCGCGTTGGTTTCTCTCGGCCAGCGCGTGGATTTGCGTCCACGCGATGTAGGCGTACGGCGAGAGAAAGTCGTAGTGGAAGACGAGGTCGGCCATGGCCCTGGTTTTCGCACGGCCACACCTCCATCGGCGCAGGTTTGTGCGGCTGCTTCGCGGGCCTTTCGCAGGTGCGCGGGCGCGCTCGCTGGCTCAACCGAGGGTTGACAGACCAGCGCCAGGGCTCGCTCAACCCCGCGAGACTGCGACGAGCACAGGCGGTCCAGTCGTTGCAATTCCAGGGACATGACCCCCCTTCGACTGGCGATGGTTCTGGCGTTCGGCTTCGTGTTCGCGGCGTGTGGTCCATCCACGGGCGGGAGCGATTCGGGATTTGACGGCGGCGGTGGCGGGGGTGGTGGCGACGGCGTCGGCGGTGGCGGCGTCGGCGGTGGCGGCGT
>CAZFXD010000519.1:0-1798 GCA_964522795.1 uncultured Myxococcaceae bacterium | reverse complement strand
GGATCGAGTGCCAGCCGCGGTCAGTCCGGGCGCTCGCTCGAGTAGTCGACGCGCCGGTAGCGGTCCATCACCCGCATCTCGACCACCCCGAGCCACTTGGCCACCAGGTCCGGTGACTTGCCGCGGCGCAGCTGGCGGAGCGCGAAGGTGTGGCGCAGGCGGTAGGCACCGCCTTCGACCAGGCTCTTGTCAATGCCGGAGGCTTCGAGGACGGCCTTCACCGCGTCGTAGTGGGTCACCTTGCCCCATGGCTTGCCAGTACGCGTCGCGGGAAACAGGAAGTCGCCAGCGAGCTTCTGCTCCTTGCGCACCTGCAGCCAATAGGCCAGCACGCGGCCTGCCCACTTGATCACCGGTGCTTCACGTTCCGGGCTGTCGCCGTAGGCGGGCACGTGGACGGTGCCCGGCACGCCTTTCTCTTCGCCCGTGCGCAGCACGGGGGATGTCAGGCGAAGCATGCGGACGTCCGCGGGGGTCAGCCCGGAGCCCAGGTGCAGCGCGACGGCAGTGCGATTGCGCAGTTCCTGCCACGTGATGTCGACGCCTCGCCGGCCCGAACGGGGCAGACCAGCGGAGAGGTAGTTGACGAGGATGCGGGCCTCGGCAGGGGCCAGGTAGTCGGGCAGTGCGTCGCGCCGATTGGCGTTGGCATAGAGCCAATCCTCACGGGATTGAAGCAGGGTGGACGCTGCTCGGTTCGGGGCGGCGGACCCGGTGGCATGTGCGCGGATCTCCAGCACGCTGTCGATGAGCTTCAGTAAACGCCATGCGTGCCGCGGCGTGAACTTCCCGGCCTCCTTGAGCCGGCTAGGCTTTGCACGAGACGCGTTGGCGGGTTCGAGCCGGCTGTTGATGAACGCGCCGAGGTCCGCTTCGGAGATGCCATCCAGGCCGATCACGGGTGACTGACTCAGGCACCACTCGGCGAAAGCCTGCCACAGCACCGTGTACGCGCGGATGGAGGACGTCAATGTGATCTTGCGCGAGGCTGCCGTGCGCTGGTGATCGAGCCATTGATCGAAGGCCTCCTGGTACGCCCGCACCTGGTCAGCCGGGTCGGCGTCGTCGAACAGGTCAAGGTTCTGGGTGGCCATGGGAAAGGATCATAAAACCGAACCAACGGCGCGGGACGTTGCTTCCCCAAGCGTCCCTGCCTTGGCCACTTCGCCAGCCCCAAAGACGCAAGCCAGGAGAGGGGTCGAGCGGCGGCGCCGTTGGTTCGGATTTGGGCGCCCGGTGTCCGGCAGTGCACGCGACGGAGCACCACCCGTCAGGCCCTCCTGCTGGTGCACCGCGACGTGGGCCCCCAATGGTGGGTACCCATCAACTCGCTCGTTGGGGCGATCGGTGAGTTCGCCGACCGGCGGGAAGATTGGTTGCAGCGCGCCCGTGGTCGCGCCGCGCTACAGACGATTTGCAGGGCCTGTTTCGATCGGTCGGGCCGCATTGCAGAAGGAACGTGGAAACTCTGCGTTCACCTCAGTGCGGTTGGATGCAGGTTGAGACGGTCTGCGTACCTCTTGCAGGCGGGCTTGACGGCGCGCAGACGCCGAGCACCCTGGGGCATGGACAACAGAACCGGTCGACGAACCGTTGGAGCGGGAAGACGGACCAATCTCAGGACGAACAACGACATGAGTGAGCAGGGCAGGGCCGCGGAGGGACCGCAGGTCGAAGTCGCGGGCAAGGCTGCTGGCGGGGACTACTCGCCCGACGCCGGTGAGACGGCGCGCGCGATGACTGCCAACGCCGTCGTCTCGGCTGTGGCCAACGTGCCGCTGCTGCTGGCCGCGGTCGC
>CAZFXD010000518.1:0-1810 GCA_964522795.1 uncultured Myxococcaceae bacterium | reverse complement strand
GGAGATCGCCGCCGCGCTGCGGCGCACCGGCTGCGAGCGAACATGGTTGCATGTCGATGCCGCGCACTCGGGCAGCGCTCTCATCTGCCCCGAGTTCCGCTCCATGTCCAACGGCGTTGAGCACGCCGATTCGTTCTGCTTCAACCCGCACAAGTGGCTGCTGACCAACTTCGACTGCGACTGCTTCTTCACGCGTGACCGAGCCGCGTTGCTCGGGGCGCTCTCGATCACGCCGGAGTACCTCCGCAACGCCGCCACCGACACGGGCGCGATCGACTTTCGCGATTGGCAAGTGCCGCTGGGACGCCGCTTCCGGGCGCTGAAGCTCTGGTTCGTCATCCGCCACTACGGCGTGGCGGGGCTGCAGGCCTATATCCGCGAGCACGTGCGGCTTGCCGCGCTGTTCGAAGAACTGGTTCGCGCCGACAGCCGCTTCGAGGTTGTGGCGCCGCGCACCGCCAATCTCGTTTGCTTCCGACTCAAAGGCGGCGACGAAGCCACCAAGCGGCTGCTCGAACGCGTCAACGCCTCGGGCAAGGCGTACCTCACCCACACCGTGCTCCCCGGCGTCGGCTACACCATCCGCATGGCCATCGGCGCCTCCACCACGCAAGAGCGCCACGTGCGAGCGGCGTGGGATCTGATCAGCGCGCCGTAGAACCGTCCGGAGGCCCGTCCCACTGGTGCCAAAACGCCGCGACGCGGCCCGGGCTTTCACCCGTCCGCGTCGCGGAAACCCCAAAGAGCCTTTTCGGGTCGTCTCTGACCCGATGTCCCCACCCGCGGTCCCCACCCGAAGTCCCCATTCGACAATCAGTGATCGCCGTGCTGCTCGGCGTTCGCGGTCGCGGTGTCGCGGCCCATGAACGCCTGCACCAGCGCGTCCTGCCACGGGTGCTCGCCCATCCACTCGACCTTGCCGTTGGAGACATCGCACACCGCGCCGACGATCTTCACCTGCCCGGCCTTCACCATTTTGCACAGGTCCGGGCTGGTGCGCAGAAGGTCGAAGACGCTCTGCCACACGTTCTCTTTCACCGCCGCGGCGGCGAGACCAGCGCCCTCGGCGGCGCCGTTGGACTTCGCACGCTCCACCGCGGGCTTGATGTTCTCGACCAGCGAGCCCACGTTCTGATTGAACTTCCCGTCGCTGCACGCGGCGGCCACCGCGCCGCACTTGGTGTGGCCCATGACCACCAGCAACCGCGAGTTCAGGTGCCCGGCGCCGTACTCGATCGTCCCCGCCTCGTGGGGCCCGGCGACGTTGCCCGCCACGCGGATCACGAACACCTCGCCCACGCCGCGGTCAAAGACCCGCTCCACCGGCAGCCGAGAGTCGGCGCAGGTGAGCACGGTGACAAACGGCGTCTGGCCGTCGGTCGCCTGCTGGTTGCGGCGCTCGGCGTTGGTGTTGGGGTTCTCAAACTTGCCGGAGACCCAGCGCTCGTTGCCCTCCTGCAGCAGCTTGAGGGCGGCGTCGGGGTCCATGGCCTTCGCCGCGTCGGCGTGCGACGCGGGAGCGGGCTTGCTGTCGGCCTTGGCTTCGGGCTTGTGCTCGCTCGACGCGTCGTCGGCGTCGTGCGAGTCATGATCGTCGTTGCCTTCGGGCTTGCTCGCCGCCTTGGTTTCCGGCTTCGTCTCGGGCTTCGTCTCGGGTTTGGTCGCGGCCTTTGCCTCCGGCTTCGCGGCCGGCTTGGTCATCGCGGGCTTGGTCGCCGGGGCGTGCTCGGGGGCGGGTGACGAGCCGGTTGCGCTGTGCACCGTGAGAGCCAGACCCACCACCGCCATCAGTTTCCACGTGTTCTTCAGA
>CAZFXD010000517.1:0-1819 GCA_964522795.1 uncultured Myxococcaceae bacterium | reverse complement strand
CCACGCCCCCGACGCCCAGCGCGCCTCGGTCGGTGATGGCGAAGCGCGGGTGGGCCAACAACCGACTCCCGCGCGGCTGCTTGGCATGAAGGCTGGGAGACGACCGCGTGACCGCGCGCGTGAGGGCAAACGGCATCAGGGCGTCGAGGCGCTTCATGGCTGCGTTGAAGAGAGCGGCCAGGTGCTCGTCGCCGCGCTCCCGCACCTTGCTGGCGACGAAGCTGGCGGCGCACACGGTCACCAGGGCGTCGTCGTGAGTGGTGCCAGGGCCGGTCGCCCGTTGGGCCGGGCTGGTCGAGATCAGGAGCGGCGCTTCCGCGGTGGCCCCTGGCATCACCAGGCACAACCCCGCCATTCCGCGAGGCACGGCGCTCGCCGGCAGCACCATGTTGGCGGTGAAGAGCACGCTCACCGGGTCGACGGTGTCGACCATCGAGTCCAGGCGGTGGTGTTGGCGCTTGTCCGGCAGCAGGCGACGGAACGCCGCCACGTCTGTTCCAACCACCACCGCGCGGGCGTGAACCGGGTGCTCCCGGTCGACCAGCTTGAGCTCGACGCCTTTGCGGCTGAAGACCGCTGACTCGATCATCGCGCCGTCGTCGTGCGAGGCCACGTCGGCGCCGAGGGTGGCCATGCGATCGAGGAGTGCGTCGCGAAAGCCTTCCCGCCCCATCGGGAACGGGCCGCCGCCACTCAACGCCTGCCCGGCGACGCGCAGCCCCAGCTTCTCCGGAGCCCCGTCGAGGTAGTGGAGGAAGCCTGCGAAGGCAGACGCCGTGGCCGAGAAGCCGGTCGGGGGCTCCGCGGCGCCCCGGGGCAGCCGCGCCGACGTCGCGCGCCGCCGGCTCTTCCAACGCTCCACCCAACCGGCCGGCGCCAGGACTTCGAGGGCCTCCAGGACCTCGTCGCCCAGCGTGGCGTGCGCCATCGCCTGCTCCAGCGTAGCGCCCGCCTCGGCGGCCGCGGAACCGAAGGCGCGAGTCAGCTCGGCGCTCCGAGCGGCCGGCTCGACGGCCAGGTCGACCCGGAAGTCGGGGCCCACGGTTTGGAGCGCGGGGGTGAAGGGGTGGGAGGCGCGCTGAATGTCGGTGGCGATTCCCAGCTCAGTCAGCACCGCGCTCAACGGCTTCGAAGTGCGCTGGGCAGGCAAGACGAAGGGCGAGTAGGGCAGCAGGAACCCGTCGTGGGCGTACCCGGCCCCCAGCCCGTCATGTTCGACCAGCAGGACCTGCAGACCGCGCCGGGCCAGCAGGGCGCCCGCCGCCGCGCCGGCGAGGTGTCCGCCCACGACGACCACGTCGTAGAGGTGACGCGTCACGTTCACCCCGCGCTGTTTCTGCGTCGTGCTCATGGCCGGTTCGGGCGCTCCACGGTCGCGTCTTATCGCACGCTTTGGTTTGGCTTTGGCGCATTCTCGAATGCGCCTACAGTCCCCGGGCTCTGATGGCCGCGTGGATCTCGCGCAATCGCTACGTGCTGGTCGCCTTCGCGATTGGCATCGTGACGGCGGCGCTCAACCTTCGAATTGATGCCATGCACTCGGTGGGGGGCCTGGCGTCAGCCGACCGCGGCGCGGCCACGGTTCTGGTGCGGGCGTTGAAGACGCTGGAGAACCGCACCGTCGACACCCGGTTCCGCCTGCGGGGGGAACGAAGCGTGCCGCCCAGCGTGGTGGTGGTGGAAGTCGATCAAAAGAGCGTGGGCGAGCTCGGGCGCTGGCCGTGGCGGCGCAGCCGGGTGGCGCAGCTCATCGACGGCCTGATGGACGGCGGCGTGAGCGCCGTGGGACTCGACATCACCTTCACCGAGCGGGTGGACG
>CAZFXD010000516.1:0-1829 GCA_964522795.1 uncultured Myxococcaceae bacterium | reverse complement strand
CTTGAAGTAGATGACCTTCTCAAGGTCGGCGGTCTTCATGGCGAGCAGGTTTCCCAGGCGGCTGGGCATGGCCTTGAAGAACCAGATGTGCACGACCGGGGCGGCCAGGTTGATATGGCCCATGCGCTTGCGGCGGACGCGCGAGTGCGTCACCTTGACGCCGCAGCGGTCGCAGATGATGCCCTTGAACTTGGTGCCCTTGTACTTGCCGCAGGCGCACTCGTAGTCGCGCTCGGGCCCGAAGATCCGCTCGCAGAACAGGCCGTCCTTCTCGGGGCGGTAGGTGCGGTAGTTGATCGTCTCGGGCTTCTTGACCTCGCCGTACGACCACGCGCGGATGTCGTTGGGCGACGCCAGCGTGACCTTGACGGCGGAGAAGTCGTTCACACGATCGTACACGGATTCAGCCATGTTCTGCTCCAGTCCTGACCTTCGCCCAGCTCGTCCTTCCGCGTCGCAACAGCCGACCGAACTCGTCCCAGCGCCCGAAACCGTCCTCGTCTCTCAGCCCTTCGCCGGGCCCTTCACGCACTCCACGCCCAGCTGCCCCTCCCACCGCTCACGCTGCTCGACCGCGTCGAACCGCCGGTCCTCGCTGTCGTGGAACTCCGCCCGCCGGATCCCGGTGAAGCCGGCCCGGCGCAGCTCGGCCTCGATCGAGGGGTAATCCCACAGCCAGCGGTGCGCCGCGTTGCCCATCCACCATCGCATGAGCCCACCCAGGCCGCGCGGGCGACGTTCTTCGCCCAGGATGGTGTCGTGCATGAAGGTCGGCGCCGCGTCCGGGCCGCCCTGCGCGAGATACCGATCGACGTACGCGCGAAAGTCGGGCATGACGAGCCGGAACCGCCCTCCGGGGCGGAGCAGTTCGAAGGAGTTGCGGATCGCGACCCTGCAGTCGGCGAGCGAGAGGTGCTCCAGCACGTGCGAGCAGTAGACCCCCGCCGCGGACGCCGGCGGGAGCGGCAGCCCGCGCCGGATGTCCCCGATGCGGATATTTCGGGGAAACACGGGCTTGGTCATGGAGCGGAACAGCCCCCCCACGACCGGCAGCTTCTGGGCGCGCAGCGTCGGGCTGATGTCGAAGTTGAGCCACCCGTCGGGCGCGCTCAACCCGCAGCCGTACTGCACGTAGATCGCGCCGTTCTCGCTCATCATGCACGCCCGCCACTCCGCACTGCGTCACCGAACTGACACGGCTCACGCGAGACGCCTAGAGCAGGCTCCCGCCCTCCAGCTTCTTCTTCTCGAGCGAGACGTTCATGCCGAGCCCCTTGAGCTCGTTGCAGAGCACGTCGAAGGCGACGGGCATGCCCGCCTCGAGCTTGTTGGTGCCCTTGACCATGCTCTCGTAGATTTTGGTGCGTCCCTCGACGTCGTCGGACTTGACGGTGAGGAGTTCCTGGAGGATGTACGCCGCCCCGTACGCCTCGAGCGCCCACACCTCCATCTCGCCGAAGCGCTGGCCGCCCGTGCGGGCCTTCCCGCCCAGGGGCTGCTGCGTGATGAGGGAGTAGGGGCCGGTGGCGCGGGCGTGGATCTTGTCGTCCACAAGGTGGTGCAGCTTCAGGAGGTACATGTAGCCGACGGTGGTCTTCTGATTGAACGGCTCGCCGGTGCGTCCGTCGAAGAGCTGGATCTTTCCGCCGCGAGGCATCTTCGCGAGCAGCTCGCGCGGGTGGGGCCAGGTGCCGACCTTCTCGCAGTGGTCGAGCCGGGCCTGCGCGTGCGCGTTGGCCTCTTCGACCGCCGTGTGCACCTGTGCCTCGTTGGCGCCGTCGAACACGGGGGTGACGGCCTGGAAGCCCAGGACGCGGGCGGCCCAGCCC
>CAZFXD010000515.1:0-1841 GCA_964522795.1 uncultured Myxococcaceae bacterium | reverse complement strand
TTCTGCCTCGTCGAACCCCACCAACCTCGCGGCCATGGGCACCCGGGTGGTGTTCGCCGCTGACGACCTGACGTCGGGTTCAGAGCCGTGGGCGTTCGAGACGGCCGATGCGGGCCTCGCTCGCCTGGCCGACCTCAACCCGGGCGACGCCGGGAGCGGCGCGGGCCCCTATGTCGTCTCCGGCACCACCATGTTCTTCCGAGCCAACACCGCCTCAGCAGGAGACGAGTTGTTCAAGACCGACGGCACGGTCGCGGGCACCGCCCTTGTCCAGGACATCGAGCCGGGCGCGGGGTCCTCCGCCATCACCAACCTCACGCCCTTCGGCGGCAACAAAGTGGCCTTCGCCGCCACCACCACGGCCGCGGGCCGCGAACCGTGGGTTTCCGACGGCACCGACGCTGGGACATACCTCCTCGTCGATGCGACGCCAGGAACCGCTGCCAGCTACCCGAAGTCCTGCAGCTACGACAGTTGTGGAGGCGAATCCTGCACCGGCAGTGACCCCTGGTTTACGCCTGTCGGCGGCACGCTGTACCTCGCAGGAGGTGCCGCCAGTGTCTTCTACGCCTCGGACGGTACAACTGGCGGAACGCAGGTAGTTTCAGGGCCGCTCTGGCCCCCGGGCGCGCCGTACGCCTTACTCGCAACCGGCGCGGGGGTCGTGGGCGTCAGCGGCGCGACCTCAACTTTGGTGTTTTCGACGACCGCGACCCCGACGAATCCCGTTGCCGTGGGCAGCGTCGCGCTCTTCAGTGGCGCAACGTCGTTCGGCACCGAGTTGTACACCAGTGACGGCACACCCGCCGGGACTTCCGTCATCAGCGTGCCGACCGGACGTACGCCCAGCAACGCCAGCAACTTCGTGGGCGCGCTCGGAAAAATCTTCTTCGCCGCTGACGATGGCATCAAAGGCCGCGAGCTCTGGGTGACCGATGGAACGCCTGCGGGGACGTTCCTGGTCAAAGACATCAACCCGGGCGCCACGGGTTCAAACCCGGTTCTGTTCGCCAAAGCGGTCCTGGGGAACAAGATGTTCTTCGCTGCGACCGGTGCAGGCACCGGCGAAGAGCTCTACGCGACGGACGGCACGCAGGCAGGCACGACGTTGGTGTCGGACCTCAACGCCGGTTCCTCGAGTTCCTCTCCTCGCAATTTCAGCAGCGTGGGAGGAAAAGTGTTCTTCACCGACTGGAACAACCAGTTCCGCTACACCGATGGGGTCACCGTCGGAACCGTACAGATCCAAACTTCGGATGGCTGGAGCATGGGGTTCAACGGCCAGTGGCACGACGGATCAGTCTCGGCGGCAACGCCGCCACGAACCGCGATTCTCACCGCCAATGGGAAATACCTCTTCATCGGACCGGCCGGTGTTGACAGCTACTGGTCCTGCCCGCCGACGTTCTATGGATCTACCTACTGCCCGTACTGCGGCGCGGATCAGTTGAATCCGTCGGTTCCATATTGTGGCTGGAACTACACCCCTCCACACTGGTGGTACACCACCACGACTTCCTACTCAGGGGACTACGTCGCGCAGCTCGACCTCGCGGCGTCACTCCAGCTGCTGAGTCCCCCCTGCCCGACGTGCTACCCGCCGCAAACTGGTAATCCCGCTTGGACTGGAGCGCTCGTTCGCCCGCTCTCGTCGGGGTTCGCTGCGGCGTCGCATGACGTTGCGGTCTTCGGAACCAAGCTCCTTTTTTCCGGCGCGGCAAACGGTTCCACGAACGGTACGGAGCTGTACCTGTCGGACTCCAGCGGCGTGACGACATTGGTGAAAGACATCAACCCCGGGGCTGCGGGTTCGAACCCACACGACCTGCTCACCATCGGCA
>CAZFXD010000514.1:0-1859 GCA_964522795.1 uncultured Myxococcaceae bacterium | reverse complement strand
AGGTCGAGCCCGAGCCCGATGAGGAGAAAGAGCCCGACTCGCGCGCCGTGCCAGAACGACCAGGCGGCGAACCAGAGCGGCCACACATCTGCCATCCACGTGGGGGGGCACTCCGCCGGGCGCGGCGCCCGGTAGACGCGGAACGCCTTCACGAACGTCCCGGCGGACAGAAAGATGAGCAGAAAGATGAGGGGCAGCTGGCCCGTCACAATCAACCCCGCCGCCAGGACGTACTGAATCACCATCAACGCCATCACGCTCCGGCGCGCTTTCGCGTCGCCCAGAATGACCGGGAGCGTGCGCACCTTCTTCAGCGTGTCGGCCTGCAGCTTGTCGATGTGCTTTCCGAAGATGACCTGCGTGGGGCCAAGCGCGTACACGGTGCCCACCGCCGCCACCAGCCACGACCACTCGCCAGTGACGACAAAGTACGTGCCGCCGGACATCAGCGGGCCCCACACCGCCACCACCGCCAACTCGCCGAAGCCGAAGTACTTGAGGGGCCAGGTGTAGAAGAGGACGAAGAAGATGCCGGCGAGGAACAGGTAGAGCACCGGCTGGCTGCGCACCGTGACGAGGTACGCGCCGCACGCGAGCGCGATGGCGCCGGTCACCCCCAGGTACGTGTAGAAGACCTTGCGCGACATCAGCCCCTGCTCGAGCGGCTGCACGCCGTACTGGGTGCGGAAGTAGTTGTCCTTGTCGGTGCCCTTCCAGGTGTCGGTCAGGTCGTTGATCAGGTTGTTGGTGGCGTGGGCGAAGAGCAGGCCCACGGTCGTCCACAGCCACAACGGCCACGACAGCTTTCCATCGCGAAGCGCGAACCCGCCGCCGATGAGACAGGAGATGAGCGTCATGATCAGCGCGGCGGCGCGGGTGATCACCAGCCAGCGCCCGAACACGTCGAGCGAGCCGAACTCTTCCGCCGACAGCCGCGGCATGCGCGTGACGGCTTTGCCCCAGGTACGAACCTGAATCATGGGCCCCCGCCTATGGCAACTCGGGCCAAAACGGAATCGCTTCGAGAGTGGTTGCAGCGGGGGGCGATTTTGGCGAGCGTGGCCGCGTGCAAATCAGAGACGCCAGTGACGGGTACGTGCCGACGCCGGAAGACGCGCCGTTTCACCGCATGGGGAAAGAGGACGGCATCCGCGCGCTGGTGAAGACGTTCTACGACACCATGGAGCAGACCGAACCGGCGTTGACGAGAACACACGCGCTCGACCGCGACGGTCACATCCCCGACGCGTTTCGCAACCGCTTCGGCATGTTCCTCATCGGGTGGCTGGGAGGCCCGCAGGAGTACATCGAGCGCTACGGGCACCCTCGACTTCGCGCGCGGCACAACGCGGTGCGGGTCGACGAAGCGATGCGCGACGCCTGGCTGCGGTGCATGAAGGCCGCGCTCGACGCCCACGGCGTTTCCGGCGGCGTGCGCACCTACCTCGATCAACGCTTCGCCGAGGTGGCCGACTTTCTGCGCAACGTGCCGCCCGCATCGCCGACGAAGTGACACCTGCGTCGGACGCGAAGGCGCCCGGCCTGACGGCCCCAGCCGACACCCGACAAGACGCGCGCGCGCAACGCCGCTGAATCCCCCCCACTTCGGCGCTGGTCAGCCGCTTGCACTTCAACAGGCGTCGCCTCAGCCCCGGAGAAAATCATGCTGCGCCACGTCCGCCGGTGGTCGGTTTCTGCACTTCTGGTGTTCGCGGCATGCGATCCGGAGCTCGTCCCACCGGCGAACGGCGAGCCCGGCCTCCCCATCAACCCGTTGGGCGGCAGCGGAGGCAGCTCCGGTGTGGGTGGTGGAACGGCGTCGAGCGGTGGTGGAACGGCGTCGAGCGGTGGTGGAACGG
>CAZFXD010000513.1:0-1860 GCA_964522795.1 uncultured Myxococcaceae bacterium | reverse complement strand
CCCACCGCTCGCGTTCGAGCCTCCGCCGCCCCCACCTCCGGCGGACGTGGTTCCCCCACCACTGGAAGCTTCGAGGCCCCCGCCCGCGGCGTTCCCCGCGCCGCCGCCGGAACCGGCGTCGGACTCAGCGGGGTCCACGGCGCACGCCGGGGCGCACACCAGGACGGCGATCATCAAGGGCAGACGCACGCGGGGGCACATGCATTGGGGTTATCGGGGGCGCGCGCGATTCGATGCTCCAGCGGCCTTCGCCCTGTGCGCACATGTGGGCAACACCGATGAAACTCAGGCGAGGTTGGTGTAGACGCTCGCCATGGCCAAGGAAGCGAAGCGTTTGAGAGCCGTCGAGTCTTCGAAGGATCTACCGCTGCCCCGGGCGCTGCTGCTGAGCATGCATGAGCTGATGCTCAAGACGCGGGTGACCGAAGAGCGCCTCATCTCCATGTACAAGTCGGGGCACGGGTACTTCTGGATCGGCGGGCCCGGCGAAGAGGCCTTCAACGTGCCGCTGGGCTTGCTGATCAAGAAGGGCCAGGGCCTCGACTACGACTTCCTCCATTTTCACTACCGGCAGCTGGGCACGATGTTGGCCATGGGTGAGGACCCCATGCACTCTTTGCGGCAGATGAAGAACACCGCCACCGACCCCTACTCGGGCGGCCGGAATTTCGCCGGCCACTTCGCCAAGAAGGAGTGGAACGTCGTTCCGGTCAGCTCGCCCATCGAGGTGCAGTACGCCATGGCGCCGGGGACCGCGCGCGCGCAGAAGCGCCACGGCGGCGATTCAATCACCATCGTGACCGGGGGCGACGCGGGCGCGGCCGAGGGCGATTTTGCCAGCTGCCTCGTCTGGTCCAGCCGCAACGGCGACGAACTGCCGGTGTTGATCATCGTCACCAACAACCACTGGGGCATCTCCACCTCGTACTCGACCCAGTGGGGCGTCAAGCAGATGGCCGATCGCGCCACGGCGTTCGGGATCAAGAACAAGACCATCGACGGCAATGACCCGGTCACTGCCTACGAAGAGATCGCCGCGGCGATGAAGTACGTGCGCACCGAGCGAAGGCCGTTCCTGCTCGAGGCCAACGTGTCTCGCCTCTACGGGCACTCCAGCGCCTCGGGGGCCAACTACGTCACCAACGAAGTCGACGGCCTGAAGCAGTTCGAAGCGCGGCTGTCCGAGTGGGGCCTTCGCTCGCAGGGCGAATCCGATGCCCTGCGCAAAGAGTGGACGGAGAAGATCGCCGACATGGCCCGCCTGGCGAAAGACGAACCCCAGCCCGACGGCAAAGACATCTGGAAGCACGTCTTCAAGGGAGAGGACTGAGTCATGGCGAATATGGCTCAAGCGATTCGCCTGGCGCTCCACTACGCCGAAGAGAACCTCGGCGTGACCGACATCTTCGGAGAAGACGTGGGCCCGCCGCTGGGAGGCGTCTTCACCGCCACGCAGGGGTTGAAGACCACGTGGAACTCGCCGCTCGATGAGCGAGGCATCATCGGCATGGCCATGGGCCTCGCCATGGCGGGCCAGCGCCCGGTCGCGGAGATCCAGTTCTGCGACTACATCTACAACACGATCGACCTGCTCAAGCTGGCGGGGAACACCTGCTGGTCCTCCAACGGGCAGTGGAACCTCCCGATGGTGGTGATGACGCCGGTGGGCTCCGGCATTCGCGGGTCGATGTACCATTCGCACTCGTTCGACGCGACGATGAGCCACATCCCGGGGTGGAAGGTGGTCATTCCCTCCAACCCCCTCGACGCGTACGGGCTGCTCATCTCCGCCTGTCAGGAAGAGAACCCGGTGATGTACCTCGCCCCCAAGGCGCTGTTGCGGGTGCGGGGGGACGACTT
>CAZFXD010000512.1:0-1875 GCA_964522795.1 uncultured Myxococcaceae bacterium | reverse complement strand
ATTCCGTTGTTGTTCGCGGCCGCCGCCGTCGGCCTCTCTTCTCGCTGGCCCGCCGAGCGCAGCCAACGCCGCGGGGCCGTGGTCGCACTGGGGCTGGCGGTCGCCTCCGCGGTGACGGCGCCGTGGCTCACCTTCGGTCGCCTTGGCATCGGGGAGCCTCCGCGCGCGACGCGCGTGTTCGACTTCGCGGGCCCGGAGGCGCGCCTGGTGCGTCTGGCCGGTGAACGGGAGGACCTGTGCGGCCTGTGGGTGAAGACGCTGCCCTCATACCGAATCGCCGGCTATGCCTCGCTTCACAAAGAGGTGCCGATGTACCCCGACGCGCTGCGAACCGGCCGAGCCGGGCGCTTCAACTTCGTCATCGCCCGCCCGGGTGACGTTGCAGGGAAGGAGATCGCTCGAGACGGAGAGCGGGCCCTGGTGAAGGTGGGAACGGTCTGTGAGCCCGACCCCGAGTTTGACTGGTCGCTCGAGTAGCGTTCTCTTGCGTCGCGGCCCGAGGTCGCTACAACCGCGGTGTGGCCAATCTCGCCGAGCCCCGCTTCTGGGTCGATGACTTCGTGACGGGCTTTCGCCTGCTCTTCCGCGCCTTCAACCTGACGCGCCGAGACCCCACGCTCTTCCGCCTGTCGTTGTGGAGTGCGCTGGTGAGCTTCGGCTCCATCGTGGGCGTGTTCTGGGGCTCGGGGCCCCTGGCGCACGAGCTGACGCTCCTCTTCCCGCTCGATCCGGCGGGCACCTGGTTCTGGATTCTGGAACTTCTGGTCCGCCTGCTCGTCATCTTCCTGGGGGCGCTCACGGTGCCGCAGCTGTTTCTCTCAGTGCTGTCCGACCCCATTCTGGAGCGGACCCACGAGCTGTTGGGCGAGCCCGCTCGGCCGTTTGCGCTGGGGCGCTTTCTCAAGGGCATCTGGGTGGCCGCGTCTCACGCCGTGCTGCGGCTGCTGGTCACCCTGGTCGGCATCGTCCTGCTGTTGCCGCTGCACCTGTTCCCCGGCGTGGGGGCGGGCGTGTGGTGGTCGGCGTCGATGACCTGGGCCGGCTTTTGCGTGGCGGTCGAGTACCTCGCGCAGTCCCGGGCGCAGCGTCTGGTCGGGTTTCCCGACGTGCTCCGCGCGGCCTCCAGTCACGCCTGGCTGACCATCGGCGTGGGCGCGGCCATCTCGGCGCTCCTGTTCGTCCCCCTGCTGAACCTGATCTTCGTGCCGGTGGCGACCGTGGCGGGCGTGTTGTTCGACCGCGAGCTTTCGGACCGGCGGGCCCCGGGCCCCATCGCGACGTAGCCCTCGCTCGGGCCCTGCGATACCTTGCGTCGCCCATGACGCCCCCCAAGCCCAGTCACTTCATTCAGGAAATGATCGACGCCGACACCGCGAGCGGCCGCTGGGGAGGCCGCGTGCATACCCGGTTCCCGCCCGAGCCCAACGGCTATCTGCATATCGGCCACGCCAAGAGCATCTGCCTCAACTCCGGCCTGGCGCGCGTGAACGGAGGCCTGTTCAACCTGCGGTTCGACGACACCAACCCGGTCAAGGAAGAGCAGGAGTACGTCGACAGCATCATCAACGACGTTCGCTGGCTGGGGGGAGACTTCGGAGATCGCCTCTATTACGCGTCTGACTACTTCGAGCAGATGTACGAGTGGGCTCAGGCGCTGATCAAGAAGGGCAAGGCGTACGTCTGCGACCTGAACGCCGACCAGATGCGCGCCACCCGCGGCACGTTGACCGAGCCCGGCCAGAACAGCCCCTTTCGCGAGCGCACCCCGGACGAGAACCTCGACCTGTTCGCCCGCATGCGCCAGGGCGAGTTCCCCGATGGCTCGCGCACCCTGCGCGCGAAGTTCGACATGGCGTCCGGCAACATCAACCTGCG
>CAZFXD010000511.1:0-1876 GCA_964522795.1 uncultured Myxococcaceae bacterium | reverse complement strand
ACCAGCGGGTGCCGCTGCATCACCAGGCGCACGGGCGGACCGTCCACCGTGGCCTCGACCGTTCGTGACTTCTCGGCTTCTGGCGCTCGCGCGAAGAGCAGCACGGGGCGGCCCGGCGTCAGGCCGCGAAACTCGAACGCCCCAGAGGCGCTGCTCTCGACCGGCGGTTGTTCTCGCGGCGAGAGCACCACCTGCGCGCCCACGACGGGTTGCCCGTGGGTGTCGACGACGTCACCACGCAACGATCCGGCGGGAGACAGCGCCACCGAGGCACGCACCACGCCGCCCTCCGCCACCTCGACCGGCTGGGGCTCCGAGGTGAGGTACTCGGGGTGAAGGACCCGGAGCGTGTACTGGCCGGGGGGAACGCCTTTCAGCACGGCGACCCCGTCGGCGCCGCTGGGGGTGTCGGTTCGAATCCAGCTCCCGGGATCTCGCCACACCCCCGCCGCGGCCCCTTCCACCGGCTGCCCGTTCGCCGTCACGCGCACCTCGATCGTGCCTCGGGGTTGCAGCACCAGCGCCACGCCGCTCACCGGAGCCTGCACGCTCTGCTCCGCGCCGCCGTACTCGCTGTGGTGCGCGTGCAACGCGTACTGCCCCGGCGACGGCACCCCGGTGCGAAAGCTCCCGTCCGAGCGCGACACCACCGAACGGCCGGGCGGCGCGACCAACACCGCCACGCCACCGATGGGGCGGCCGCGTGCGTCCTGCACCACGCCAGACACCATCGGCCGGGACTCGAAGGTGTACTCGAGCTCCGCGGTGGCCCGCTCGAGGACGACGGGGATGGCCGGCGCCACGTAGCCCTCGGCCTCTCCCCACACGACGTATTCGCCCACCGGCAGCGGCCCGAAGCGCACCACCTCGCCGCGCGCGAATGGCCTTCGAAACAGTCGCACGCCGTCGACCGTTCGGAGGGCGAGCGTGCCCGATTCCACCGGCCCTCCCGATTCGTCCACCGCCGACACCACGATGGTCCCGGCCGACCCCAGCTGGAGCGTCACCTCGGTGACGAGCTCCTGCAGCAGCAGCGGAATGGGCCCAGCCGCGTCGGACATGCTGGTGGCGCTGACCTGCGTCTCTCCGGGGGGCAGGTCCGCGAACGTGGCCACTCCCGACTGGGTCGCCGCGGTTCGCGAGAAGTGATCGCCCCGCACCGTCACCGCGGCTTCGGCCGGCCCGTCGCTCCGACGCACGTGAACGCGCAGGTGGCGCGCCTGTCGCAGCTCCAGGTTCACCTCACCTGACGCGCTGTCCACAAGCGGTTTGACGGCGACGGTCATGCCCGGCGCGCGAGCCAGCACCACGAATGTCCCTCGCCCCAACCCCGGCAAGACATACGCGCCATTACCCTGCGAGACCCCTCGCACCAGCTGACCGCTCTGACGCGACAGCGCGAGCACCGTCGCGTTGTCTACCGGCGCGCCGGCCTCGCCCACCACCCGCGCGTGCCGAACCCGCGGCGCCGAGAGGGTCAGCGTTACGGTTTCCCCCACGAAAGCGCGCTCCACCAGCGCTTCGCCCACGCCGTCGAGCGTCGCCCGAACCGTGACAGCTTCTCCTGCGGGAACGTCGCCCGCGAACGCCCCGTCGGAGTCGGCCACGGTCTCGCCCAGCGCCGGGGACAGCCTGGCGGCGGCGTTGAGCTCATCGAACCGGGCCCGCCACCCTTCCCCGACGAAGCATTCAAACCGCTCACGCCGACAGAACTCGCAGGTGGCGTCGTCGAGCGCGGCGCCCACCGCTGGCACCAGAAACTCGACGCGCGCGCCCGGGGCCGGCTCGCCCCCGGCTCCCACCACCCGCCCCTGCAGGCGCGCCACCGCCCGGGGCCGCGTCACGCTCGGGCCGGCGTCGAGGCGCGGGGTCGCGG
>CAZFXD010000510.1:0-1884 GCA_964522795.1 uncultured Myxococcaceae bacterium | reverse complement strand
AGGCGCAGCCGCCATCCTGAAGAACGCCCCCTCCACCGGCGCCGCCAGCGCCCGCACTTCCACCGGCACCGCCCGCCCCCGCGCTTCCGCCCGAGCCACCAGCCCCCGCACTTCCGGCCGCTCCCCCACCAACGCCGCCACCTCCGCCAGCGCCGCCGCCGGAGCCGGGTGTGACGCAGCGGTTGTTCTCGCACACCCGCGAGGGGTGACAGGGGTGGGTGTCGTCACACTGGCGGCCCTCGACCGGGTCGAGGTTGAGCACACAGCCGCTGGTCACAAGCGCGGCCCACGCCGCGCGAAGCCCGACGAGGAAGGCGTGTTGCGTGCCGCGTCGAGAGATCACGGGCAGACGGTACCCGAATCGGTCGCCGGACTCACCGAAGATGCACTGCGACCACGGAATCCGACATCGGATGCGAAGTGCGCGCCCGGCGGGACTCGAACCCACGACCCTCGGCTTAGAAGGCCGATGCTCTATCCAACTGAGCTACGGGCGCCTACGTCTGCATCGGGGCGAGAGGATTCGAACCTCCGACCTCCTGCGCCCAAGGCAGGCGCGCTACCAGGCTGCGCTACGCCCCGAAAGGTAACGGCGAGGGTTCTTGGCCGATTCGCCGCACAACTGCAAGGCCGGTTCGAGCGGCGAAATCCAGTGGCAAGAACCGCGCCGCGAGCGCAGAAGACGGCATGGTGAAGAAAGTCCTGCTCGGTGTGGGTGCGGCGCTCCTGCTCTGCGCCGTGTCGTTCGGGTGGATGATGTACTCCGTCTTCCACGGCATCAAACCGCTGGTCGACGGCACCGAGTTGCCCGGCGGCGCGCGAACCGTGGTCGACGGCCACGTGGCGGCCTTCCTCCTTCCCGCGGGAGACGGCGCGGTGGTGCTCGTCGACACAGGCAACGACGCCAACGGTCAGGCTCTGCTCGCCGCGCTCAAGGCGAGAAGCCTCGGCCCCGAAGCGGTGAAGGCGATCTTCCTCACTCACGGGCACCCCGATCACGTCGCTGGCTGCCACGTGTTTCCCGCCGCGCCGGTCTACGGCTTTGCCGGCGACGACGCGCTGGCCGCGGGGCTGGAGAGCGCCAAAGGCCCGCTCACGCAGTGGCTGGGAAAGATTCCGCCGGAGAAGCGCTGCAAGGTGACCCACCACCTCGAGGACGATCAGGTCATCGAAGTCGGCGCGCTGAAAGTCCGCGCCCTGGCCGTGCCCGGCCACACGGCGGGGAGCGCCGCGTTCCTGGCCAACGAGGTGCTCTTCCTGGGCGACAACGCCACGGCCGACGCCCGGGGCGAGATTCGAAGCGCGCCCTGGCCGTTCACCGACAACCAACCGCGCAACCGGCAGTCGCTGGTGGCGCTCACCCGGCGCCTCAGCGCCCCCCCCGTCCCGGTCAAGGCGCTCGCCTTCGCGCACAGCGGCGAGCTCACCGGAATCGACGCGCTCACGCGCTTCAAGCCGGAGTAACGACGACAGCCGCGTCAGGTCGGGTAGATTGCGCGACCGTTGATTCCCATCAGCGACGAAAACCCGACGCTGCGCCCGCCCATCGTGACGGTGGCGATTCTCGTCGCGCTGGGCGCCGTGTGGGTCCTGGTGCAAGGCGCGGGCTTGAACCCGGAAGCGCTCATCAGCAGCGTCTGCAACCTGGGCCTGGTGGCGGGCGAGATCACCCGCCGGGCTGCGCTCGGCACCGCCGTGCCCATGGGCGGCCAGTTTGTGTGCGTGGTGGACAACGACGCCATCAACCTGTGGACGCCCCTCACCTCCATGTTTCTCCACGGCAGCTGGGGCCACCTGCTGGGCAACGCGCTCTTCCTCTGGGTCTTCGGCAACAACATCGAAGACTCCATGGGCCACATTCGCTTCGTGATCTTCTATCTGGTC
>CAZFXD010000509.1:0-1913 GCA_964522795.1 uncultured Myxococcaceae bacterium | reverse complement strand
CGTGCGATCGACCCTCATCATGGCGCTGGCGTGCGGTGTGGCGCTCCGGTGCGGCGAAGCCCCGGTGCACGCGGCGCCACCCGCCGAGCCCTGCGCCGGACGGGCTCGCGCGGTGATCGTTTCAACGCGCGCGCGGGAGCTGCGGCTGTGCGAGCGGGGGAAGACCTCTCGCACCTTCGCCGTGGCGCTCGGTACCGGCGGCGACGACAAGCGCGTCCGCGGCGACGCCCGGACTCCGCTGGGGACCTACCCACTGGGGGCGCCTCGTGCTTCCGCGTCGTTCGGCACCTTCATTCCGCTCGGGTACCCGACCGCGCAGCAACGGCGCCAGGGCTTTACCGGCAGCGACGTCGGCCTTCATGGACCGGGGAGGGACAGCCGCTTCCTCGGCGCGGTCAACACCAGCGTCGACTGGACGTTGGGGTGCATCGCCGTCGCGAGCGACCGCGAGATTGAAGAGGTGGCGGCGTTCGTGCGTGGCGCGCCGATGGAGGTGACCATTGTGCGCGAGTTCCAGGCGGCGGCCGCCACCGGGAGCGCCTCGCGTGTGGGCGTCTCGGAAGCGCTCCGGCTCAGCCGAACCGGTACGCCGAGATCCGCAGGTCCAGAATCGAGCCGGCGTAGGCCACCGACGCCCGGTCCGCCCCCGCCGCTCCCGCCGCGACCATGAGCGGGATGAGGTGTTCCTCCCGCGGGTGCGCGGCCCGTGCCGCCGGCGCTGAGGCCCACCGGGTGAGCGCGGTATCGCGCTCGGGTTGCGGCAGGGTGACGTTGGTCTGCAGCCAGCTATCGAAGGCCGCCGCCACCGGCGCCGCGTGGGGGCCGAACGCGCGAAGGTTGTGGTACGTCATGCCGCTGCCCACGATGAAGACCCCCTCGTCGCGCAGGGGGGCCAGGGCCTGGCCGATCTTCAGGTGCTCGGCGGGATCGAGGCCGCGCTTCAACGAGAGCTGCAGCGTCGGAATTTCCGCGTTGGGGTAGGTCAGCTTCAGCGGCACGAAGGTGCCGTGGTCGAAGCCGCGTTCGGCGTCAGTCCCGTTCTTGATGCCTGCCTTGGTCAGCAGCTCGCCCACGCGCCGAGCCACGTGCGGTGAACCCGGGGCCGGCCAGGTGATCTGGTACGTCTCCGGCGGAAAGCCGTAGTAGTCGTAGAACATCGGCGGTTTGGTCGACGTCATCACCGTCGGGACCGACTCCTCCCAGTGCGCCGAGACCGCGAGAATCGCCTTCGGCTTCGTCTTGGGCGCCTGCGCCACGGACTTGAGGAACGCCGAGAGCTCCGACAGCTCTGCCGGGTCGCCGAAGGGCTCGCTCATCCACGGCCAGGGACCGCCACCGTGAGGGAGGAAGACGACGGGCATTCTCGAGGTGTCGATCATTTTCTTCTCGGCAAGCGCGGTGGTGCTGGCGACACCCGCCACCAGCGTGGCGCGGCGGGTGAGGTCGTTGTCGTTGGGGTTCGTCATCAGGGCACCTTGCGCAACCATAACAGCGCGCCCAGGGTGCGCATGGCCTCCCGGCGTTGCCGAAGCGGAACAGTTCGTTCGCCGCTTGGGCCTTCGAGCCCCGGTTGTTAAGACGCGCCGCCATGCCGCACACCTGGGACAACTCGTCGCCCACGCCCTCCGAAGCGCTCCAGCGCCTCATCGACGGCAACGCGCGGTTTCGGCAAGGCGTCGGCCACTCCAGCACGCTGGCCTTCGACCCGAAGCTGGCGTCGGAACAGCAGCGGCCCTTCGCCATCATCCTCGGCTGCTCTGATTCGCGGACGCCGGTGGAGATTCTCTTCGACCAGGGCTTTGGCGACCTCTTCGTGGTCCGCATCGCGGGCAACATCGTGGCGCCCTCGGTGGTGGGGTCGATCGAGTTCGCGGCCTCTCAGTTCGGCACCCGGCTGGTGGTGGTGATGGGGC
>CAZFXD010000508.1:0-1919 GCA_964522795.1 uncultured Myxococcaceae bacterium | reverse complement strand
CTCGGGTTTGGCCTCGGCCGCGCTCGGCGTCACCGGCTTCGCGCGTCGCACCACCACCATCGGACCCGGCTTCTTTTCGTCGTGTGTTTCGTTCGTCACTGCGGTTCCCCTTGCTGAAGGCCGCTCGTGTAGCAAAGGCGCCGCGGAAAAGGGAACCCTCTACGGTCGTTTCCCGAGCGAAAGTCGCACCGAGAACACTTGACCCGCCTCCAGCTCGGCGACGACCGGGGTGGTCCCGCCGTCCGAATCGACCGCTGGATCAACCTCGAGGTGTACCGGCGCGCCGTCGGGCGAGCTGTCTTTCACCTCCAGCTTCATGCCCTCCATCACCTCGTGGGGGTGGGTGGCGTCGAGCAGGATGGCCAGCGAGAGCCCGGTGGTGGACACCGTCTTGTCCTCCCGCAGCGAGAGCTTGGAGGAGACGACCTTCACCGGCACGTTGGCCGAGGAGAAGGAGAGCGCCAGGGCCTGGGTGGCCAGCTTCACCAGCTTGTCTTTGAGGCGACGCGCTTCGTCATCGGAGAGCACGCCGTCGCGGTTGGCGTCTACGCCCAGGCGCAGCCCCTGACAGCGCTCGCCGCCGTCGACGTCCATCGCCAGCACGCCTTCCACCGAATACGAAGAGACGCGCAGCGACAGGCGCTTGTGAAAGCCCTGTGCGTGGGCCCCTGCCACGCTGGGGAGCGTGAGCGCGAGCGCGGCGAGGGTGGCCCGGCTACTCCACATCGGAGTGGAGGTTTTCGTAGAGCCGCCGCAGGTCAGGGATTCGCCGCGGCACGAACTTCGACTGATCAATGTTCGGGGGGAGCGATCTCGCCGCTCGCACCAGCGACTGGGTGACGGACTTGCTGATGCGAATGGGGTTGGTGATGGCGATCGGCCGCACGTGCTGGAGCGGGCTCGGCTTGTACCGGCCGTACTTGTTGGTGATGCCGAAGTTGGCCCCGATGGTGCCGATGGCGTCGTTGATCTGAATGGAGGGGATCTCGTACGGCGTAATCACCGGCCACATCGGCGCGTCGCCGGTCGCCTCCACCGAGAGGAAGTCGCCTTCCTTGAGCCCGGTGTAGGTGCGCTCCACGCTGAAGCGGTCCACCGCGGTGCTCTTCTCCACGGTGAAGGTGTCGAGCACGTCGGGGCGCTGCACCTGATCTCGCCCGCCGCGCTTGAGCACCACCCGGGTGATGTCCACCCAGCTCGCCGCCTGCACCGTGATCTTCACCTTCACCGTTCCGTCGGGGGCCACCGCGGTGCTGCCCGGCGTGGCGCCGTTGGCCTCGAAGGTCACGAACGGCCCGTTGGACATCAGCACCTCGCCCGTGCGGAGCGCGTCGGCGATGGCGAAGTCGGTCACCGCCCGCATGGTGCCGTCGGCGGTGGGGCCGATCTTCAGGTACGTGCGCGGCGTGCCCGCTTCGTGGCCCGCGCTGTGCGAGTCCGAGGCGCCCACGCCGATCACCCGGCGGCCCCTGGCCCACAGCGTGTAGAAGTCGTCCAGCGCGCCGGGGAAGGACGGCTGCAGCTGGTAGCGGATGCCGCCGGGCTGCGAGTCGTCGGGGATCTTGGCCACCGTGTGCAGCACCTCACCCACCGGGGGCAGACACTCCGCCGTTTGCTGCCCGCCCGTGCACGGCTTGAGCGTGGGGGCCGGGCCTTCGGGCGGGTCGGCCGGAATGCGGTAGGTGTTGAGCAGGAGCTCGCGCTTGCCGTTCATGACCTCCATCACGTCGAAGTCGAGCGAGAAGCGCGAGGCGTCGTAGGGCGAGACGCCGCCGTCGGCGCTGGGGTGCGCGTCGAGCGTGAAGGCCGAGGTCGGGGGGAGCGGTGTGGGGCCACGTCTGGAAGCACATGTCGGGTCGCACCAGGGCTTTGCCAGCAGCGCGTTCAGTTGCTCGGGAGGAACAGTCTCGGCGTATCGC
>CAZFXD010000507.1:0-1924 GCA_964522795.1 uncultured Myxococcaceae bacterium | reverse complement strand
GCACGGTCGAGTCTGAGTTGCACACCTTCTCCAGCAGGCGGAACACGTCGATCATCGCCTGCGACTTGCCGATGATGTTCTCGAACTTGTAGTGCTCGGGCAGCCCGGCCGAGAGGGTCTGAATCGTCTCGTCCTTCTTCGACATCTCGGCTTCGTAGTTGGCGATCTCGTTCACCGCGAACTCGAGCAGATCGGAGAGCTTCTCGATCTCGGGCGACTGCATGATCGGGACGCGCTCGATGGCGCGCTCCAGGTCCGTGGCGCCGTTGTTCAGCTCCTTGATCTTGACCTTGAGCGACTCGCCCTCGCGCTCCGAGATCGGGCCGCGGGCAAAGCCTTCGGCGAAGAGCATGCCTTCGTACTCGCCGTTGATGTGCACCGGCGCCCCCACCACCACGAAGCCCAGGTGGCACTCGTGAAACTGGCACGCGCGTAACTTCCGGCTGTTCTTGAACTTCTCATGCAGCACGCGGACCGATTGCGAGCAGCGGCGGAAGCCTTCTTTGGAGAAGAGCGAGAGCCGACAGAAGTCGTTGGGCGGCGGAACGATGTCGCCTTTCTCCCAGTCGATCACCGTTCCGTTCTTGTCGGCGAAAGAGAGCTCTGTTCGCCACCACTTACGGATCACGTCCCGCAACATGATGATCGTGTGCAGGTTTTGATAGCGATCGAGATCCATTGATCGTTCCGAGGTCAGGCGGCCGAACCAAAGACAGGCCCCTCACTCCTTTGTCCGAAGAATACTCAAATTGTTGCTTTTTCGGAAGGCTAATATGTGGTTTTCCGTGGGGTTTTGTAGCGACGGGTGTGATGTCAGCCGCTTGACGTCGTCCTTGATTCGGACGACGAAGCAGCCTCGATGCGCATCATCTCCGGGTCTGCAAAGGGGCGTCCGATCGCCGGGCCGAAGAATGACCGGCTGATTCGCCCGACGTCCGATCGGACGCGGGAGACGATCTTCAACATGGTGGGGCAGCGGTGCGACGGCCTGCGCGTGCTCGACCTGTACTGTGGAACGGGGGCGCTCGGCCTGGAGGCGCTTTCGCGCGGGGCGGCGGACGTGACGTTCGTCGATCGCGCGCGCGAATCGATTGCCTTGTGCCGCAAGAACCTCGAGACCCTCGGCTTCACTGACCGGGCGAGTGTCCTGGTGCAGGACGTCGAGCGCGCGCTGGGGTCGCTCCGTGGCGGGGCCCCGTTCGACCTGATTTTTTCAGATGCGCCGTACGCCGCCGAGAGCGCCAGCCTGGTCGCCGCCGCGGTCGCGCGGGGGGCGCTGCTCGCGCCGTCGGGGTACCTGGTGATCGAACACGGCAAGCGGGAACCGGTGCCCCAGGCGCCCGAGGGCCTGGTGCTGGACCGAACGCGCGTCACCGGCGACACCGCGCTGACCCTGTTCCAGGCCGCGCCGGCCCCGGTCCCGGCGGAGCCCTGACGTTCCGGTTGACGTCGGTCGGCGCCTCCTCAACACTCCGCCGCCATGCCGATCGCCATCTATGCGGGGACGTTCGACCCTCTCACCAACGGGCACCTCTCGCTCATTCAACGCGGCCTCAAGATGTTCGACCGCGTGATCGTGGCCATCGCGGTCAACCCGAAGAAGGCGCCGGTCTTCACCACCGAAGAGCGTCTCAAGCTGATTCGCCAGGCGTGCCCGGACCCGCGGGTGGAGGTCGATCACTTCGAGGGGCTGTTGGTTCGCTACGCCAAGCAGAAGCAGGCGCACGTGCTGCTGCGTGGGCTGCGCGCGGTGAGCGACTTCGAGTTCGAGTTTCAGCTGGCGGCGATGAACCGCAAGCAGGCGCCCGACATCGAGACCGTCTTCCTCACCCCCGGCGAGGACTACCACTACATCTCTTCGAACCTGGTGCGCGAAGTCGCCTCGCTGGGCGGCCACGTCGAAGAGCTGGTGCCGCCCGGGGTT
>CAZFXD010000506.1:0-1926 GCA_964522795.1 uncultured Myxococcaceae bacterium | reverse complement strand
AGTCGTGTACGCGCTCGGGAACCGAATCTCATTCTCCGCGCCCACCGGCGTCGGGTTTGGATTCGGGTTTGGATTCGGGTTCGGCACATCGACCGCGGCCGCGCCGACGACGAGGATGATGCCCGCGAGGTCAGAGGCCGTGGAGTACGACGCGCTCTTCGTGCCGGTGTTGGACAGGCCGCTCTGCGACTGGGTGGCGAGCAACAGACCGCCGTAGTTGTTGTTCACCTGCTCGCGCGCGGTCATGGCGGAGGGCGTGGAGAACCGGCCGAAGGGCGAGGCGGTCAGGTTGCGGGCGGCGAAGAAAGTCACCAGTTGGCTCGCGCCGGCGGGCGTCGACACCGAGGGCAGGGTGAGGGTGGTGGCGTTGGCACGAACGGCGACGTCGCGCGCGAAGACGGGCGAGACCGCGTCGGCGCCGTGGAAGGAGATGAGGGCGCCCCACACGTGCTGGGTGCGGTCCTGGGTGAACTGGAAGATGGCGGGCTCCTGCCGGGCGATCTTGGTGAAGACGTAGAGCTTCACGTCACCGTATGCGCCGCCGGAGGTGGTGATGGGAGAGCCGGGGAGCTGCGTGAAGCCGGCGGGCGCGGCGATGAGGCTGCGGGCCCCGCGCGTCTGAAGGGCGGCGACGATCAGATCTCCGTCGACGAGCCCGGTGGGCCGCGCCAGGACCGGCACTGAAGTCCAGGCGTAGGAACTGCTCGTGTCGGCGGTCGCGGAGAGCGCGCTTTCGTAGCTCCCCGCGGGGTCTTCGGGTGCGACATCCTCCCGGGCGAGCATGGGTTCGCACGCGGTGGCGAACGTGAGCAGCGTGGCGGTGGCGAGCGTTGCAAGGTGGCGCATGGGGCTCCTCCTGACGGGTGGTGTTGGCCTGCACCCGAAAGACGGAGCCCGGTCGACGACATCACATTTGGCGCGCAACCCGCTGAAACTGTTGCGGAAGAAAAAAAGGGGACAGGCTACTTTTCCAACCGGAAAAGTAGCCTGTCCCCATTTTTGAGGTGGCTGGCTACTTCGGAGGCGGCGCCAGTACCTGAATCCGGTTCCAGGGGAACGCCGCCGAGAACGCCTTGGCCGTCCCCGACAGTCCGACAGTGGACCAGCTGGCGCCGCCGTTGATGGGGTTGTGGCCGTAGACGCAGAACGTGCCCCCGTTGTCGCGGTTGATGGCGCCGTGGTCCTGCAGAGCGTGGGCGATGACCTTCTCCCACGGGGCGATGTTGAGCGCGTCGACGTTCACGGCGGGGTCGAGGCGAATCCAGGTCCCTTCCGCGAGCGAGTTGTTGGTCCCGGTCGGCGCGTTGTGGAGCGCGGGGAAGCGGTAGGACGAGGTGGTGCCAGCGATGTTCGGCATGGACACCTGGAGCGTCTCGTTGATGACGCCGGCGGCGATGGCTTCAGGCGTCACCAGGCCGCGGCGCAGCGGCGTGTTGGCCGCGTTGCCGCTCCAGCCGGTGGTCTGCGCGTTCACCGCGTTCAAGGGGAAGGAGACGGCGGCGGTCGTTCTCACGATGCGCTGGGTCGTCGGGTCGTACACGGCCTGCCAGAAGTCGGTCTCGATGCCGCGCTCCACGTCGCGCACCGTGAGGTGGCCGTCGCCCGACGGGTCAGGCCGCGTGCCCAGTGGAATCCGGACGGTGATGGAGCCGCCCTGCGACGTGCGGGGAATCGAGTACTCAGGGTCGCCAGCCTTGGCGTCAGCCGTGGCCACGGCCCAGTCGGTCATGGCGAAGTTCGGCGACTTGAGCCCGTTGGCCAGGAACCGGGCCGTGAGCGCCGCGTTGTCGGGGTCGAGCGGAGCCGTGCGCGCGTTCCACTTCCACGCCGAGCCCGGCGCACCGGCGTCGACCACCACCACCACGCTCCCGCCGCCGGCGCCGCCGCTGCCGCCTGCGCCTGCGTCGTGCACCGCGCTGCCGCCGC
>CAZFXD010000505.1:0-1939 GCA_964522795.1 uncultured Myxococcaceae bacterium | reverse complement strand
CGTGGATTGCGTGGGGCGCCGGTGTGGCGCTGGGGGTCTATTACGCGCAGCACACCTCGCTCAGCGTGGTGATGCGCGTGTTCAGCATGGGCCTGTTTGGAATTCTGGGGACCGCGTTCGTCTGGGTGCGGGCTCAGTCAGAGGCCCAGAAGGTGATCGAGCTCGCAGCCGATGCCGTCGGGTATCAGCGGGTGATCGAAGCCATTGGCGAGCGGAAGTCGAGCACGCGAGATCGTATTCTCGGCTTCACCGGCTTCGTGGTGGTGATCGGCGTCGTCCTGGTCGGTTTCGGCGGGTGGCAGCTGTCGGTGATCACCATTGAGCGCCTCGTCGCCCAGGGGGCAACCGAGAGCGCGGAAACCCTCGGAAAACATCTGCGCACGACCATCTTCGCCAACGTCGGGATCTTCGTGGTGGCCCTGGCAGCCTACGCGGGGTGGGCGGCGCTGTTGGCCTCACGGCTCATCTCGCGCCCGCTGCGTCGAATCGCCGCCGAGGCCGCGGCCCTGGCGGAAGGCCGCCTCAAAGAGCCCCGGCTCATCGGCGGCGACGGCGAGATGTGGGCGTTGGTGGTGGCCTTCGTCAAGATGCAGGAGCAGCTCAAGGGCGCGCTGGGGGGGCTTCGCACCGCGAGCGAACAGCTGAGCGAGACGTCCGGGCAGGTGGCGACGGCGTCGAGCGCGTTTGAGTCGGGGGCGTCGACGCAAGCAGCGTCGCTGACCGAGACGTCCGCCACCACCGAGCAACTGGCCCAGTCGGCGCGACAGATCGCCGGCAACGCGCAGGCGGTGGGCATGAGCGCGGAGAAGACCCTCGACGCCACCGAGGCCGGGCAGGCCAGCGCGGCGCTCTTCACGGCGGCGGTCGACCGCATGAAGAAGGACAACCAATCGATCGCCGACGCTGTCTCCAAGCTCTCGCAGCGCGTGCAGCAAATCGGCCGGATCGTGGAGTTCATCAACGCCATCGCGGGGCGCGCTGATCTATTGGCGCTGGCGGCGGAGCTCGAGGGCTCCAAGGCCGGTGACGCGGGACGCGGTTTCTCGGCGGTGGCGCGCGAGATGCGGCGGCTGGCGGAGAACGTGATCGAGTCGACGCGAGAGATCGAAGAGCTGATCACTGAGATCCGCGACGCCACGGTGGCGGTGGTCGACGCCACGGGCACGGCGATTCGCCAGACCGAAGACGCGACCACCGAGTCCATCGACGTGGTGCAGGCGTTCTCACGGGTGGGCGAGCTGGCCCACAAGGCCAACGAGGCCGTGCTCGGCATTTCAACGGCCACCTCGCATCAGCAGGTGGGAACGGACCAACTGGCATCGGTGATGGCCGAAGTGCTGCGGATCACCGAGCAGAATCTCGTCGCGACCCGACAGGTCACCGCGGCCAACCAGGAGCTGAAGGACTTGAGCCGGCGCGCAGCCACGGTGGTGGAGCGCTTCGAGGTTGAGCGGTGAGCACCGCGCGCGAAAAACTGCTCCAGCAGTTTCGAGATCTGGTCGAGGAGCGCCTCACGCGCATCGCCGCCTGCCTGGTGAAACTCGAGAGTGGGGCCGATGTGGAGGCCGCCCGCGCGGCCCTCCGCGATCTCCACGGACTCAAGGGCGAAGCCCGCATGATGGGGTTTCAAGACGTCAACCGCGTCGTGCACGAGATGGAAGAGTTGGTGCGCGCCACGGAGAAAGGTGGGTACGTCCTCACCCCTGCGTCGATTGACGCGCTCCTCGCAGCGTCGGACGCGGTGCTCACGCTCGCGGGCACCTCGAAGGCCAGCCCCACACCCGTCGATGTGGCGCAGGTGCTGGAGTGGGTGTCGGGGCGCACGGCCGCCGAACGTTCGATCCACGGCGTCGTCGTCGCCGGGGCCCCGCCGCCTTCGTCGCCTGGCGCACCGACGGCTTCACCCCCGGTCGGGCCGCCCCCGTCGGCGCCGCCGCCG
>CAZFXD010000504.1:0-1942 GCA_964522795.1 uncultured Myxococcaceae bacterium | reverse complement strand
CGCTGCCGATCATCGAAACCCAGGCCGGCGACGTCTCGGCCTTCGTGCCGACCAATGTGATCTCGATCACCGACGGCCAGATCTTCCTGGAAACCGACCTGTTCAACGCCGGCATCCGCCCGGCCGTGAACGCCGGTATCTCGGTGTCGCGCGTCGGTGGCGCCGCGCAGACCAAGATCGTCAAGAAGCTCTCCGGCGGCGTGAAGCTCGCGCTCGCGCAGTACCGCGAACTCGCGGCGTTTGCGCAGTTCGCGTCCGACCTCGACGCGGCGACGCGTGCGCAGCTCGAACGCGGCCAGCGCGTCACCGAGCTGATGAAGCAGAAGCAGTACGCGCCGATGTCCGTGGCCGAGATGGCGCTGTCGCTGTACACCGTCAACGAGGGCTACATGGACGATTTGCCGATGGGCAAGATCCAGGCCTTCGAGAAGGCGCTGCACCAGCACTTCCACAGCAACTACGGCGACCTGATGTCGAAGATGGCCGTCAGCGGCGACTGGAACAACGACATCGAAGCGACGTTCAAGAAGGGCATCGCGGAGTTCAAGAAGACGGGGAGCTGGTGAGGGGGTGGGTCGGCGACGACCCATCGCAGAAGAGCGTGAAAAGTGAAAGGTGAAAAGTGAAATTCAAGCCTGACACCCGCGCGAACCTGCCCCTTTCACTTTTTACTTTTCACTTTTGACCGCGAGCGAAGCGAGCCCCCATGGCAGGCGCAAGAGAAATCCGGACCAAGATCAAGAGCGTGCAGAACACCCGCAAGGTGACGCGCGCGCTTGAGATGGTGTCGGCCAGCAAGATCCGGCGCGCGCAGGACCTGATGAAGTCCTCGCGTCCGTATGCGCGACTGATGCGCCAGGTCATCGGCCACGTCGCCAAGGCCAACACCGAGTACAAGCACCCCTTCCTGGTCGAGCGCGAAGAGGTTTCGCACGTCGGCTACGTGATCGTCTCCACCGATCGCGGCCTGTGCGGCGGCCTCAACGCGAACCTGTTCCGCCGCCTGCTGGCCGACATGCGCCAGTGGCAGGCGAAGAACGCGCAGATCGACGTGGTCTGCATCGGCCAGAAGGCGACCGCCTTCTTCAAGCGGCTGAAGGTCAACTTCGTCGGCTCGGTCACCCACCTCGGCGAGAAGCCGCGCGTGGACCAGCTGATCGGTGCGATCAAGGTGATGCTCGACAGCTACATGCAGGGCCGAGTCGACCGCTTGTTCCTCTGCTACAACGACTTCGTCAACACGATGACGCAGAAGCCGACGATGGACCAGCTGCTGCCGCTGCCGCCGTCGGACGACATCGAAAGCAAGCACGAGTGGGACTACCTCTACGAGCCCGGCGCGCCCGAGATCATGGATCACGTGCTGACGCGCTACATCGAGAGCCTGGTCTACCAGGCGGTGCTCGAGAACCTCGCCAGCGAGCACGCCGCGCGCATGGTGGCCATGAAGTCCGCCTCGGACAATGCCACCAAGCTCATCGGCGAGCTGACGCTGGTCTACAACAAGGCCCGCCAGGCCGCGATCACGCAGGAGATCAGCGAGATCGTGGGTGGTGCGGCAGCGGTCTGAGAAGAGCGGGAAAAAGGAAAAGGGAAAAGGGAAAAGGGTAGAAGCGAAAGGCGGAAAGCAGGTGCGGAGCGTTGCTCCTCCACCCTTTTCCATTTTCCCTTTTCCTTTTTCCCCATCCACAAGGGTCGTCGGCGCCATGCGCCCACCCGACAAGGCACAAACGAAGTTCGGAGCAAGCAATGAGCCAGGGCAAAGTCGTACAGATCATCGGCGCCGTCGTCGACGTCGAATTCCCGCGCGAATCCGTGCCGAAGGTGTACGACGCACTGAAGGTCGCCGGCACCGACATCACGCTGGAAGTGCAGCAGCAGCTGGGCGATGGCATCGTGCGCACGATTGCGCTCGGCTCCACCGACGGCCTGAAGCGCAACC
>CAZFXD010000503.1:0-1943 GCA_964522795.1 uncultured Myxococcaceae bacterium | reverse complement strand
TAGGGGTAGCCGTCGAGCCGCTCGTGAATCACCTTCAAGACGCGCCGCGCGTCGTCGAAGTCCTTCACCTTCAGCTCCAGCCCGTGCGCACCTTTGACGCCGAAGAACTTCTGGGCCTCGCCGAGGAGGATGTAGATGAACTTGGAGTCGTACTCGAACATGCCCGAATAGAAGATGCCGGCCACGCGGAAGGCGCGGCTCTTGGGCACGGGCCCCTGCGGTCCCAGCTCCTGCCCCACCGGCGAGACGACGTTAATTCGGTCGCCCACGGTCACCTTGAGCGACGAGGCCATCTCCCGCCCCAGCACGATGCCCGGCAGCACCGTCTCCTGGCCGTCGCCCTCGTCCAGCTCGATCAACGGGTCCTTCTTCTCGGGCGCGTGGCCGGGGTCCGCCGCGCGACCGTCAAACCCAGGCGAGCCGGGGTCCCCGACGTGCTTCTTCACCAGCGTGGCAGGGTCAGTGAGCCCCTTCAGGCCGGCCCCGTTGAGCATGTACTTCTCGAGCTCGGTCACGGTCCCCACGGTGGCCGGGTCGATGCCCTTGATCACCGCGCCCGACATGTTGCCGTCGGAGGAGATCATCACCTCGTTGAGGATGAACGGCGTCACCCCCGTCACCTCGGGCACGGCCTTCACCTTGGCCATCACCTCTTCGTAGTCAGCCATCGACTCCGCGTACTTGGTGATCACGCCGTGGGCGTGGGTGCCCAGAATCTTGTCCTGCAGGTCCGCCTCGAAGCCGCTCATCACCGAGAGCACGATCACCAGCGACATCACGCCCAGGCCCGTTCCGCCCACCGACAGCGCGGTCATCATCTCCGTCGGTTTCTGCGCGCGAGACTTCTGCCGGTGGAGTGCCTCGGCGGCCTGCAGCGGGTCCACCCGGCCCAACAGCTTGATGCGCGTCCGCTCCACCTGCGCTTCGGCGGCGATCACCATGGCCCAGATCAACAGCGGCGGGATGATGCCCAACATCAACACCGCGAACACCCCGAGCAGCAGGCGAGGGCGAAACGCCGCCACGTGACGGCGGGCGATGAAGAGCTCGTACGAGGCGTTGAGCGAGAACTTGCCGGAGCTGGTGGTGATGAACCCGGCGTTGGCGCCGATGAAGAGCGCCAGCACCAGCACCACGTACACCAGCCAGTAGGCCAACGGCGCCCGACTCTCCCCGATGAAGGAGGCCAGGTAGACGACTTCGCGCAGGCGGAACCCCAGCTTCATCATCAGCCAGGGAATGGAGTGCATCAGCGTCAGCACCAACGGAATCGCCGTGCCCCCGTAGAGGAGCGCCACCGTCAACTCGGGCACGCCCAGCCCCCGCCGGTTGGCCGCCGCCACGCCGCCTGACACCGCCGCCACGATCGACGCCAGGAACAGCGCCAGCACGAACGCTTCGACCGGAGCAAAGCCCGACTTGGCCTCTGCGCCCCCGGTCTGCCCGGTGCCCACCAGGGTCAGGTACACCCCCAGCAGCACCAGCTCGGAGACGATGATGCCGAGCGCGTAGAGGCCGCACGCGAAGAAGTTGAAGTCGACGTGATCGGCGATGCGCGGGTGCAAGGGCGCGCTCCCGGTGAGCGACGGCCCGGCGGCCTGCTCGCGGCGGGCCCAGGCGGTGGCCAACAGGTAACCGCCCACCGACGTCACCACCGCGCCGAGCAGCAGCTGCACCCACCCCGACAACACGCCGGTGGCCGGACCGAAGGTCGCCTGGGCCACGTCGTGCACCGGGCCAGCGAACGCCGCCGCCGGAACTCCCAGCGCACTCACCACGAACCCGAGCGCGCCGAGCGCGACCAGCCCCAACGCCCCGAGCCCGGGGCCCACCACGCCCGCGCTGCTGGCGCCCCACAGGAACAGCACCACGCCCAGCGCGCCCAACACGCCCCCCGCGGTCAGCGCGCGCCAGCTTCGGTCGTTCATGCCGCCGTCGGTTTC
>CAZFXD010000502.1:0-1991 GCA_964522795.1 uncultured Myxococcaceae bacterium | reverse complement strand
GCGGCTCCTCGCCGGAGCGCGCGGCCCTCCCCGGGCGCACCGCCACCCCGACTGGCCAGGCGGACGCCCAGGTTGTCAGCTGGACCCGTCAGCGCACACGTCGCCGCCACACACGGAGGCCGGTGGACCTCCCGCGCGGCGCGTGACCGAACGGTGGGTTACGCCGTTCTGCGAGCGCCCGGCTGCAGTGTCGGCCGTTTCGGCTCGCGGCACACCGAGTGCACTGCTTCACCACATGAACTCACCGAGCCGCGTTGCGATGGTCCTGGGTGCGCTCGTGGCGCTGCTTGGCTGCGGGCCTGGCGCCAGCGAGTTGGTCGTGTCGGAGTCGGACGGGCAGGCGACGGGCGAGCGGCTCGCCGTCGGCGCCGAGTTGATGGAGTGGGACTTCTTCGATCGCCTGAACGCCGTGCGCGCCTCGCGAGGGGCTCGCCCTCTGGTGATGAGCACCGGGTTCCGGCAGGTCGCGCGCGAGTGGGCGGTTCACCTGGCCGACCTCGGGCGCCTCGAGCACCGGGGCGATCTCGGCGCGCAGGGGAGCCGCGTCAGCACTGCGTGGCTCAAGCTGGGCGAAAACGTAGGCACCGGCGGCACGGTGCTGGCCATTCACAACGCGTTCGTCGCCAGCCCGCATCACTTCGCGAACATGGTGGACCCGCTCTTCAACTACGTGGGCATTGGGGTGGAGGTTCGCGGGAGCACCATCTGGGTCGCGGTGAACTTCGCCCAGGTGCCCGCGTGGTTGACCATCGCGGCTCCCCCACCGACCAATCCCTTCGGGTCGCTCGATGTCGCGGTGCGCGTGCCCGGCGGAATTCACGTCGCGGGGTGGGCCATGGATCCCGAGACCTCCGAGAGCATTCCGGTGCACGTGTACGTGGGGAGCGTGGGCACGGCGCTCACCGCGAACCTCGGGCGCGCCGACGTCGGCGCCGCGTACCCCGGCATGGGGTCCGCGCACGGGTTCGACGCTGTGCTGGGGGCGCCGCCCGGGCTCCAGAACGTCTGCGCCTACGCCATCAACGTCGGGCGCGGCACCAACACGCTCATCGCCTGCCGGCAGATTGCCGTGCAGAGCAACCCCTTTGGCTCGCTGGACATCGTGGCGCGGCGCCCGGGCGGTGAAGACGTCGCTGGCTGGGTGATTGACCCGGACACCACGGCCAGCATCGACGTGCACGTCTACGTCGACGGCCGCATCGCGCTCGGCGTGCGGGCCGACGCTTCGCGAGGCGACGTGGCCAATGCGTACCCGGGCTACGGCGCCGCGCACGGGTTCTCCTTTAGGTTGGATCTCGAAGCGGGGCACCACACGGTGTGCGTGTTCGGCATCAACGCGGTGCAGGGCGACACCAATCCGCTCATCGGCTGCCGGGACGTTGACGTGGCCACCGCGCCCATCGGCAACCTGGAGATTGTCGACCGCGGCTGGGGCTTCTTGCGCCTGCGCGGCTGGGCGCTGGACCCGGACACGACCGACAGCATCGCCGTGCACGCCTATGTCGACGGGCGATTCGCGGGTGCCGCCGCGGCGACCGGCGAGCGGCCAGACATCGGCGCGTTCTTCGGCTTCTGGGGCTCGGCGCACGGCTTTGACTTCATCGTTCCGGCCGCCGGCGGGACCCGCACGGTCTGCGTCTACGGAATCAACGTGGGCAAGGGCAACGTGAACCCCGCGCTCACCTGCAGGAATTTCTAGCGCCGCGGGCGTCGCGCGTCGGGTGAAGAAACGCTGAGACGCACGTCGCTTTTGCCGTACCCTCTCTGGCCGGTGTGCGGGAGCGTCCAGCCGACGCCTCTCGCCGTGTCCAGGGGGGGCCCATGGCCAAGTCGGCGCGCGTTCTGGTTGCTGTCGGGCTGTGTGTGTTGGGACTCGCCTCCTCTTGCGGGGCGGACCCCGGGTCATCTGACGGTGGCGGCGGTGGCGCGGGCTCCGGCGGAGCCGGGGGCGGCTCGCTCGGCGGTGGCAGTGGCGGCAGCGGCGGCGCGGC
>CAZFXD010000501.1:0-2018 GCA_964522795.1 uncultured Myxococcaceae bacterium | reverse complement strand
CCGTGGTCGCCACCACCACCGCGTCTCCCGGCGCGACCAACTCTGACTCGCGGTACTTCTGGCCATCACCCACGTCGACGTCGAAGAGGTGAATCTTCCGGTAGACGGCGAGCCGGGCGCCGTCGGGCCCGAAGAGCACCGAGGTGTTGAACGCCCGCCCGTCTGGCGCCCCGCCTTCGAGAATTGAACCCGCGAGCAGCGTGACGCGCAGTTCTTTGGCCAGCGCGGCCATTCGGCTCAACGTGGGGCCCTCGAGCGACTCCAGCACGCTGGCGCGCTCCGACTCCGGGCCCATCCACGCGAAGTTCTCAGGCAGCCCGATGAAGGTCGCTCCGGCGGCGCGGGCCTGTCTGATCAGCGCCTCAGCGGCGGCGAGGTTCTGCGCCTTGTCGGCACTGGAATTCAGCTGGATGGCGGCAGCGAAGGGAACAGGGGTGGCCATGGGCGCATGGTGGCAGCGAAATGGCCCTTCGAACAGCTGATCAGCAGGCGACAGGCCCGGGGCCGAGGTGGTTTACACGCCCAAACGCCCGTAGTAGGGCTGGCTCACATTTTTCGGTGCATCGAAAAGTGGGCCACGGGGGCCCATTTTTTTTGGGCAGAACATGACCAGCGGGACGAATCGCCAAGACATTGAGAAGAGCGCCTGGGACGTGGCGGGGCCCCTTATTGCCGCGGAAGGTATGGAACTTCTTGATGTTGAGTTCCTCCGCGAGGCCCACGGCTGGGTGCTTCGCCTGTTCATCGACAAGGCGGGCGGCGTCGGCGTGGAAGAATGCAGCATCGCCTCGCGGGCGGTCGACACGGCCCTCGACGTGGCCAACATCATCCCCCACGAGTACCACCTGGAGGTCTCCAGCCCCGGGTTGAACCGGCCGCTGCGGCGCCCGGAGCACTTTCAGAAGGTGGTCGGGCAGGTGGTGCGGGTGAAGACGGCTGTCCCGGTGGGCGACCCGCCCCGGAAGAACTTCAAAGGTCCGCTCAAGAACGCGGACGCCCAGACCATCATCGTCTCAGTCGAAGGCGCGGGGGATTTCGACATTCCCATCGCCAACATCGCCAAAGCCAACCTGGAGTTCGAATTCCAGGAGAAGCCGCACAAAGGTCGTCCCGCGTAGTTCCACATAGCTGTTTCACATAGCGGCTTTGGTCTTCCAGAGCCGGTCCTCACAGGAGTTGTCATGACGCCACAGAACGCCACCCTTCGCCTCGACGATGTGCTCGCGCAGGTTGCCAAGGACAAGGGCATCGAGAAGTCGATTCTGATCGCCACGCTGGAAGACGCGATGAAGACCGCCGCGCTCCGGCACTTCGGTCTCGATCGCGCGCTCGAAGCCAAATACGAGCCCGAAAAGGGCGTGGTGGAGATCTTCCAGGCGATCACCGTGGTGGACGAAGTGACCGACCCGCTCGCGCGCGTGAACCAGCTCCTGGTGAAAGACGCCGCCGCCAAGGGCATGGAAGTGCAGGCCGGCGACGAGCTCGTGTTCCAGATCTTCTACCGCGAAGAAGACGCGGCTGAAGCCAAGGCGCAGGACGAGCAGTACGGCGACATTCTCGGGCTCCGCACCTTCCGTCGCGGGTTCGGCCGCATCGCCGCCCAGACCGCCAAGCAGGTGCTCCTGCAGCGCACGCGCGACGTCGAGCGCGAGAACGTCTTCAACGAGTACAAAGATCGCAAGAACGAGCTCGTCACGGGCATCGTGCGCCGCCTGGAGCGCGGCAACGTGGTGGTCGATCTCGGCCGCGCCGAAGCCGTGTTGCCGGTGCGCGAGAAGCCCCCCCGCGAAGTCTACCGCCCGGGCGACCGTATTCAGGCGTTCGTGCTCGACGTGCTCCGCGAGACGCGTGGGCCCCAGATCATTCTGTCCCGCTCGTCCGTGCACCTCCTCACCAAGCTGTTCGAGATGGAAGTGCCGGAAATCGCCGAAGGCATCGTGGTCATCGAAGCGGCCGCGCGTGAGCCCGGCTTCCGTTCGAAGATCGCGGTCAGCTCACGCGACAGCGACGTGGACCCG
>CAZFXD010000500.1:0-2025 GCA_964522795.1 uncultured Myxococcaceae bacterium | reverse complement strand
AAGAAGCCGTCTTCACCGACACCATTCCGCTCACCAAGGCGGGGGCGGCGTGCAGCAAGATCCGGGTGGTGGGCACCGGTCAGATCTTTGGCGAGGCCATCATGCGCATTCACAAGGCTGAATCGCTGAGCAGCCTGTTCGTATGAAGCGCCACGCCGCGGGGTTCGCGGCGGCCCTCTGGGTGTCCGCCTGCAGCGGCTCCGTGTTCCCCAAGGGGTTCTTATGGGGCGCGTCGACGTCGGGCTTCCAGGTCGACATGGGGTGCCCCACGCTCCCGGCCTCGGAGTGCGACGACCCCAATTCAGACTGGTACGCGTTCGTGAACAGCCGGGACCTGCCCGATCTCGACGCGATCTTGAGCCATCAGAGCCTGTCGGCCGAGCCCGGATTCTGGGAGACCTACGACAGCGACCTGGCGCTGGCCAAAGACGGCCTCGGGCTGTCGGCGCTCCGGATGTCGCTCGAGTGGAGCCGGATCTTCCCCACCGCCACCGACGCGCTTGACGGCTATGACGCGCTCAAGGCGAGCGCGAACAAGAAAGCCCTCGAGCGCTACCACCAGATGTTCGCCAGCTTCAAAGCGCGGGGCTTAAAGCCCTTCGTGACCATCAACCACTACACCCTGCCCCTGTGGATTCACGACGGCATCGCCTGCCACAAAGATCTCGACCACTGCACCAACCGGGGCTGGCTCGACCACGACCGCATCGTGAAAGAGATCTCGAAGTTCGCCGGGTTCGTCGCGCGCGAGTTCGGTGGTGAGGTCGATCTCTGGGCCACCCTCAACGAGCCGTTCGCGGTGGTGCTCCCGGGCTTTCTGATTCCATCCGCCGAGCGGCTCAACCCCCCGGCGCTGGGGTTCAAGACCACCGAAGCCAAGCAGGTGATGGTGGCGATGATCGACGCCAACGCGGCGATGTACGACGCGGTGAAGGCCAACGATCTCGTCGACGGGACGAAGGAAGGCACGCCGGCTCGCGTTGGCTTCGTCTACAATCTCACGCCCGCGGGTCCGGCCAACCCGAAGAGCCCGCTCGACAAGAAGGCCGCGGAGAACATCTTCTACCTGTACAACACCTCGTTTCTCGACGGCGCGCTCAAGGGCGACGTCGACGCAACGCTCACGCAGGCGCCGGTTCATCGCCCGGAGCTCGAGCACAAAGCCGACTTCGTCGGACTCAACTACTACACGCGGGTGATCGTGGAGGGAGAGGTGAACCCTTCGTTCCCGGCCCTCTCGCCGCTGACGACGTTCAACCCGCTGACCTTCTCGGTGTGGAATGACGACCCCACGGGTTTCTACGAAGCGCTCATGTTCCTCACCAACCGCTACAAAATTCCCGTCTACATCTCGGAAAACGGCATCCCCGACCCGAACGACGAAGGCATCGCGCCGTCGTACCTCGCGCGGCACCTCCAGTTCATGAAGCGCGCCATGAAGGACGGGGCCGATGTTCGCGGCTACTTCTACTGGTCGCTCCTCGACAACTACGAGTGGAACCACGGCATGGCCATTCGCTACGGCCTGTACGCGGTCGACCCCAATGACGTGACGAAGAAGCGCGTGCCGCGCAAGACGGTGGAGACGTATCGAAGCGTGGTATCGAAGAACGACCTTCCGTCGGCGCTGGTGTCGCAGTACCCCACCGACGCGGGCGCGCTCTAGTCGCGTTCGTTCGGGCGCTCAGGGCTCGGCAGCAAGTCGGGCCGCCGCTCGGCCGTCAGCCGCTGGGCTTCGGCGTGGCGCCAGCGCGCGATGGCCGCGTGGTCACCATTCTGCAGCACGTCGGGAACTCGCACGCCGCGAAACTCGACCGGCCGCGTGTACTGCGGGTGCTCCAGAAGCCCCTCTTCAAAGCTCTCGTGCCGCGAGGAGACCGCGTTGCCGAGGACGCCCGGAAGAAGTTCCTCTCGGTGCCCGAGGATTACCTGCGCGGCAACACGCGCGACGACTACATGAAGAACCTGCCCGCCTGGGCGAAGACCGTGCCGATGGTGGTGCTGGTGAATGCCGGGTCGGCATCG
>CAZFXD010000499.1:0-2028 GCA_964522795.1 uncultured Myxococcaceae bacterium | reverse complement strand
CGAGCCGGCCTGTCTCGAGTTCCGTCTCTTTCGCGGTGATGGTGGCGTCGATGCGTTCCGCGCGCTCGACCTCGACCTTCGAGCGCTCGGCGAGCGCGTCCGCATCCGCCTGCAGCTTCGTGAAGGTGCGGCCATAGACGATGCGCTCGAGGCCGAGCTGCTCTTCGGCCAGGACCATGCGCCGCCGGGCCTTGCTGGCCTGGCGCTTGAGGGACTCGAGCTGCTTTTCGACCTCGGTGACGATGTCGTTGACGCGCAGCAGGTTCTGTTGCGTGGCATCGAGCTTCAGCTGGGTCTGACGCCGTCGCGCCCGGTACTTCGTGACCCCCGCGGCCTCCTCGATGAGGGCGCGCCGATCGGTCGGCTTGTTGGAGAGGATCTGGCCGATCTTCCCCTGCTCGATGAACGAATACGCCTTCGAGCCGAGGCCGGTGTCCATGAACAGTTCGTGGATGTCGCGCAGCCGGCAGGTGGCGCCGTTCATCAGGTACTCGCTCTCGCCGTTCCGGTACAGCCTGCGGGAGATCGTGCACTCGTCCCGCCCGTCGGTGCTGCGGCCATTGAGACCGGTCAGTTTGAGGTTCACCTCGGCCATGCCCACGGGCTGGCGCGCCGTCGTGCCGGCAAAAATGACGTCGGACATCGCGCCGCCGCGAAGGCTCTTGGCGCTCTGCTCACCGAGGACCCAGGAGATGGCGTCGGAGATGTTGCTCTTGCCGCAACCGTTGGGGCCGACGATGCCGGTGACCCCCCCCTTGAAAGTCAGCTCCTGCCTGTCGCAGAACGACTTAAAGCCAACGATTTCAACTTGATCCAGACGCATCATGAAAGCGAAATTACCCCAATATGTTGTGCCAGCCCGCGACTCTAGCACAATGGAAATGGTGCCTGACCTGCCCGAAAAAGGTGCGAAACCGCCCGGATTCGCGCTCTTTTTGAGGCCCTTTGAAAGGCTCCGTCGGAGCCATTCTGAACCATCCCGGCCGATCGGCCCCCGGGGGGCCGCCGCTTCGGGAGCGCCCGGGGAAGGCGCGGGAGCTCTAGACCGTGTAGGTGCGGCCCTGGACGAACATCGTGACGCGCTTCCGCTTCAGGGCCGAGATCTCTCTCTTGATGCGGGCCACGAAACGGGGTTTGGCGCCGTAGATGTAGACCGGCACGTCACGCTTCAGCTTCTCGAGTTCCTTGCCGAGGAGCGCGGGTGTCAGGTGCCCGGAGACTCGCGCCAGGTCTTCTTCGCTGTTCGGGAAGGAAGACTCGGTGATGACGGCCTTGAGGTTCTTGGTGGCGTTCACCACGTCCCAGAAGTGATGGGTGGGCCCGGTGTCGCTCGAGAAGGCGAGAGACCCTTCTCCGTCGTCCACGATGAAACCGGTGGTGGGCACCGAGTGGGAGACCGGGACGGCGCGGACCTTGAGATTGCCCACCTTCACCGCCTTCTCGGGCTCGAGGGTCACGAGCTTGAGCACGGGGGTGAGGTCGTCCGGGATCGACGTGAAGTCGGGCCACAAGGAGCCGTTGAAGAGGTGCCGCGAGAGCGCGGTGACCACTTCATGGATGCCGTAGATGCGGAGAGAGAAGCCGGGCGAAGCGAAGCTGTTGTCGATCAGGAAGGGCAGGCAGCAGGTGTGGTCGAGATGCGCGTGCGAGATGAATACATCCTTGACCATGGCCTGTCGGTCGACCGACAGAGCGAAGGAAAGGCCGCCGGCGTCGAGCGCCACCGTGTCGTTCACCAGGAACGAAGTCATCCCCTGTCCGGGGGCGATTCCGCCGTAGCAGCCAAGGACCTTGACTTTCATGCCACCCCGGCCGAACTAGAAAAGTCCCATGCGAAAGCAATCATTCTGCTAGAAATTCCAAGGTAACGGGGAGATCGAAAACAGTCTAGTGCCCGACTTCCTGATCGTCAAACGTGGGCGGAACGGGCCTTGTTACCGCTTTCCGTCCCGGTTCAGGTCGACGTTTCCGTGGCTGCCGAACTTGATCTTGCGCAGCTCCGACCCGTCCCGCACGTAGAACGTTCCC
>CAZFXD010000498.1:0-2046 GCA_964522795.1 uncultured Myxococcaceae bacterium | reverse complement strand
CTCGTGCCGCGAGGAGACCGCGTTGCCGAGGACGCCCGGAAGAAGTCGCGCCACGGCGTCGATCACGCACAGCGCCGCCAGCTCGCCGCCGGTCAGCACGAAATCGCCGACCGACAGTTCGCCGTCGACGTAGTCCATCACCCGTTCGTCCACCCCTTCGTACCGGCCACACACCAGCACGAGCGCCGCCTCGCGCGCGAACGCCCGGGCCACCGGCTGCGCGAATCGTTCCCCGCGCGGGCTCATGAGCAGAACCTTCGCTCCCGGCAGGCGCGCCTTGGCCGCCTCGATCGCCGCCACCAGCGGTTCGACCTTCATCACCATGCCCGCGCCACCGCCGTACGGCGTGTCATCGGTCGTGTGGTGCTTGTCGGTCGCGAAGTCGCGAATGTCGGTCACCGTGACGGTGAAGAGCCCCTTCACGGCGGCTTTTCCCAACACGCTCTGCGCGAGGTACGGGCGGACCATGTCGGGGAACAGCGTCAGCACCTCGAACCGCACGGCCACCTAGGCGTACTCCGGCGGGTTCACCTGGACGCGGCGGGCCTTCAAGTCGACGACCGGCACGAACTGGTCCACGAAGGGGACGATCAGCTCGGCCTTGCCTTCATCACGGATGACCAGGTTGGGCACAGGCCCGGTGCTCCAGACCTCAGCGACGACCCCGAGGCGCGCTCCGTCGGGCGTGACGGCCTCGAGTCCAATCAGATCGCCCTGAAAGTACTCGCCCTCTTTGGGTGCCTCCAGATCGTCACGGAAGACGGCCAACTCTGAGCCCACAAGGCGCTCGGCGTCTTCGCGCGTCTCCACGCCGACCAGGCCGAGGAGCAGATCGCCGTGGGGGGCCTCGCCCACCGAATCAACTTCGTATTCCTGTTCGCCGCCGCCGCGAAATCGCACCAGAACCCGGGGGACATCGAGCAGCGCTCGCGAGCCGGAGTCGAACGTGCGGACGGCGACTTCGCCGCGCAGCCCATGCGCTTTCCGCACGTAGCCGCAGACGAGGTCAGGTTTCACTGCGGCGTCTGCGGTGCGGGGACTGGAGTGGACGCGGGCGGCACGGAAGGCCCGCGTCGGTCGTCGAGCACTTCCAGACGGGCCTTCTGGCCTTGCTGCTGCGCGGCGGCGGCCACGATGGTTCGAAGGGCGTTCACGGTGCGCCCGTCGCGGCCGATAATCTTGCCCACATCATCGGGGGCCACCTTCAGCTCAAGCAGGTGCCCGCCATCTTGTGGCGTGTGAATCACCTCGACGACGTCAGGCTTGTCGACGAGCGTTTTTGCGAGGTACTCGACCAGCGCCTTCACAGCGGGCGGTTACGCCTTCGCCGCAGGCTTCTTCGTCGCGCGCTTCTGGAGACCGGCGACGGTCTCGCTCGGGGTCGCGCCGACCTTCACCCAGTACGACCAGCGGGTGTCGTCGATCTGGAACTTCGGAGGATCGTAGTTCGGATCGTAGGCGCCGATTTTCTCGATGAACTTGCCGTCGCGAGGGGAACGCGAGTCAGCGGCCACCACGTGGTAGTAGGGCTGCTTTTTGGCGCCGGCTCGGGCGAGGCGAAGGACAACGGACATGGCGAACTCCTTGGCAAACGGAAAGTCCGATGCTCGTAGTCCGCGCGCGCCGGCGATGTCAAGCCAGCCGGCGCTCCCGAATACCCAGAGACGCCAGAAGGTTACGTGCTGAACGAGGTGCCGCAGCCGCAGGACGACTTAGCGTTCGGGTTCTGAAACTTGAACCCCGCTGCCGTGTCGGTCACCACGTAGTCGACTTCCGTGCCCGTCAGGTATTTCACGCTGATGGCGTCGGTGCAGATCTTCACACCGTCCTGCTCCCAGATGCTGTCGCCCGGCTTCGGCTCTTTCATCAGGTTCAGGTCGTAGCCGAGGCCGCTGCAGCCAGCGGGCACGACGCGAATGGTGAGGTAGTAACCCTCGAAATTCTGGGTCTTCATGACCTCTTGAATCTGGCCCACCGCACGGGCCGTGAGCGTCAGCGTGGCACGCTTGGCAGTCGGGGTACCGGTCGCAGCCACGGCGTTCGTCG
>CAZFXD010000497.1:234-2047 GCA_964522795.1 uncultured Myxococcaceae bacterium | reverse complement strand
CAGCCCTGCGCCGAGGCTCGCCGAAGCGCCGGCCAAGGATCTCGTGGCGCACGATCGGGAAATCGTCCCCACCCGAACCATCTCCAGCGACGCGGGAGGCCTCGCCGCGGCCCTCCAACGCGCGCAGCGCCCACCCGTCGCGGCGCCCGCTGGCGGTGGCTTCACCCTGCAATTGTCCGCCTATCAGGACCGCGCGGAGGCCGAGAAGTACGCCGCCTCGGTGAAGGCCAAGGGCTATTCGCCGTACCTGGTGGAGGCGAATGTCGCCGGCAAAGGGGTGTGGTTTCGCGTGCGGCTGGGCCACTTCGCGACCCGCGAGGCGGCCACCAGGTACCAGTCAGACTTCAAGCGTGAGACGCAGCTGCAGTCGATCGTGACGGGCGAATAGTCCGGCCGGAAGGCCGCGGCGAACTCAGCCTTCGCTGTTGGGGTTCTTCGTCCACTTGTCGACGTTGCCGTCGCCGTCGAGGTCCTGACCGATGCGGTCGACCTGATCGTTCTCCCAGTACTCCCACTCGTCGACCTTGCCGTCGGCGTTGCGGTCGCGTTCTTTGCGGACCAGCTTGCCCTTTTCGTAGAAGAGCCAGAGTGAGGTCTTCCCACCCGAGGTGAGGTCGCGCTCTTTGCGAACGATGATGCCCTTCTCGTAGAAGTTGATCTGGTCGACCTTGCCGTCGAAATCGAGGTCGAGCGACTCGCGCGAGACGTGATCGCGGTCATCGTACTCACGGGTGATGTCGACCTTGCCGTCCCAGTTCAGGTCCAGCTCTTTGCGGGTGAGCTTCTCGACCGACTTGCCTTCAGCGTTGGTGACGGGGACCGTGTACGTCCACACGTCCGGCTTCTTGTCGCCGTTCAGGTCATACTCGCGCACCGTCTCGTTGCCCTTCTTCGCCTGGTGAATGGACACCGACGCCGAGCCACCGGAAGAGGTGGATTCGTCAGCCTTTTTTGCCGACGACGAGGTGCTGCAACCAACGAATGCCAGAACGGCGATCAATGACAGCCGAAGACTCATTTTTGACCCTCTCGCAGTATCGACATACCGTCACAGATGTTCATGGCACGCAAGAAGATCAGCACGACCATTTACATCACGGCCGAGCAGAACGAGACGTTGAAGCAGCTCAGCCAGCAGACCAAAGTTCCCGTGGCCGAATACATTCGCCAGGGCATCGACCTGATCCTCGAGCGGTACCGCAAGAACCTGCCCGGTCAGGCGACTTTCGAAGGCATCTAGGGTATTCGCCGGCGGCATGACTGCTTACTCTGGCAAGCGCGCCGTCGTGCTGGGCGGTGCGGGGTTTCTCGGTTCTCACCTGTGCGAACGGCTGCTGGCCGAAGGCGCGGCGCACGTGCTCGCCATCGACAACCTGAGCACCGGCTCCGAAGGCAACCTCGTGGAGCTGAAGAAGGAACCCCGGTTCGCCTTCGAACGGCACGACATCGTGCAGTCGCTGAACGTCGCGGGCGGCGTCGATTTCGTGTTCAACCTGGCTTCGCCGGCGTCGCCCATCGACTACGCGCAGCTGTGGCTGGAGACGCTCCGCGTCGGCTCCCTGGGCACTGAGAACGCGTTGCTGCTCGCGGAAGCGAAGAAGGCCGTCTTTTTTCAGGCCTCGACGTCGGAGATCTACGGCGACCCGCTCGTGCACCCGCAGGTCGAGAGCTACCTGGGCAACGTCGACTCCACCGGGCCGCGCGCCGTGTACGACGAAGCGAAGCGATACGGCGAGGCGATCGTCAGCGCGTTTCGTCGGGCCAAGCGCGTCGACACCCGCATCGTGCGCATCTTCAACACCTACGGCCCGCG
>CAZFXD010000497.1:0-224 GCA_964522795.1 uncultured Myxococcaceae bacterium | reverse complement strand
CGACGGTCGGGTGATTCCGGCGTTCGTGGGGCAGGCGCTTCGCGGTGAAGACTTCACGCTGTTCGGCGATGGGAAGCAGACGCGCTCGTTCTGCTACGTCAGCGATCTCATTGAAGGGTTCATCCGCCTCGCGGCCTCCAACCTGCAGGACCCGTGCAACATCGGCAACCCCGGCGAGTTCACCATGATCGAACTGGCGGAGGTGGTGCGAAAGGTCGTCGGCT
>CAZFXD010000496.1:0-2059 GCA_964522795.1 uncultured Myxococcaceae bacterium | reverse complement strand
ACCTCGCGCGCCGAAAGCGTGGGGCCGAGCGACTTCAGAAGCTCGGGCTGCGACAGGTCCAACGCGACTGAAACAATCTCGACGGCGTGACGCGAGCGAATCGCTTTCGAGGTCTCCTCCAGCGCCTCGGCCCGGTGGGCGATCAGAATCAAATTCAAGCCGCGCGCGGCGAGGGCCTCAGCCCAGGCCGCCCCGAGACCCTCGGACGCGCCGGCGACGAGCGCCCACGGGCCGTAGCGAGCTTGAAACGGGTCCAAGGAAGTGGAGGGAGCGAGCGGGCTGTTCGGGGCGAGCGGGTTGTTCACGGGCCGCGCAACCTATCGCGCCGGCTGGGGCGCTGACACGGGCATCCGTTTCAAACGCGCGGGCTCACATCGCCAGCTTCCCCTGACACCGATGCCAGACGCGTCACCGCGAGAGATTGTTGCCGCGACCCGCTTGTGTTGAACCGTCGCGGGAGCCAATCAAATTCGTATCGGAGGGGGTCGTGATGCGCATTGTATCCTGGGCCGTGGTGGCCGGAGTTCTCCTCCTGACGGGGTGTTCGGCCAAAACGTGTCCGTCGGGGCAAGCGTTGAGTGGCGACAAGTGCGTGGTCGTTCCGAAGTGCGGCGACGACACCACGCTCGATAACGGGGTGTGCATTCTCACCATGCCCAAAATCGCCTGTGGCGCGGAGACGCACGCGGTTGGAAACGTGTGTGTGCCCAACAGCACCACGACGTGCGGACTGGGGACGGAGCTCGACGCAGGCCGCTGCGTTCCGAGCGCGCCCGGCTCGTTTCCGACCACCTGGAGCGCGAACATTCGCTTGTGCGCGGATACCGAGTGGTGCGCCGAACCCGCCATCGCGGCCGATGATTCCGATTCGGTGGTCGTGGCCTTCATGCGGCGTGACTCAGCGGGCAGCAGCGACGTGCGCGTTCGCCTGATGCGAAACGCCGACGGAGGCTCCGAGTTTTCACTGGTTCGAGATTTCTTCAGCACGCAGGGGGCCGGCGGATTCACCGGGGACGTCGCGATGGCGGCCAGTGGCTCGGGCGATTTTTACCTCGCCTACTCGGATTACTCGGCGCGCTCGCAGTCGGTGCGGTACCCGCCGTCGGACGTCAAGGTGTCGGCGAGCCACGACCATGGCGCGACCTGGGCGGCTCCCGTGGTGATCAGTGCGGGAGCCCGTTACACGTTCAACGATCGCCCTTGGGTTGCCGTGTCTGACGCGGGCACGGTGCACGTGCATTTCACCAACGGCGACAGTCAAGGCACGGACACTCGAACGCGTTGGGCGCGTTCCACGACGTCAGGCGTCACGTTTGATCCGTCCGTGGAACTGCCAGTGCCGATAGGCTTCTACGCGGCAGGGGCTGCGTTTCGACAACTGGCACTCAGCACCGATGACCGGCCGGTCATTCCCGAGCAAATCGGGGCCTACGACAGCCAGACCTTCGAGGCGATTGCCAACGTCGGGTGGGTTGAACGCACCGCTGCAGGTCAGTTCACACGAACGAAGGTCAAAGATGTCACGACGCCGACCCGCGACTTTCAAATCGAAGCGTCTCCGGTGATGGCCATCGCGCCCACGGGCCGAACGTGTTTCGTGTGGCTCGACGCGATGTCGCGAAAATCCTTTCTCACGCTGAGCGTGGCACCCGCTCTCGGCGCGCCGGCCACCTCCGTGCCAGTCGACGACGGGCGCGGTGCATCGCTGGCGCTCCACGCCGTGGTGGCTGACGCAGATGGCCGCTGCCACGTGATGTGGCTCGATGACCGAACCGGAGCCTGGCAGCTGTTGTCCACCACGCTGCGAATCGACGGAACCCTCTCACCCATCGAGCGAGTGACGGACGCCTTCTTCACCGAAGACGACAGCGCGAAGCTGTGGCTCGGCGACATGAATCACATGGCGGTCAATTCGCATCGACGCTTCGCGGCGTGGACCGACACGCGAGGCGGCGCGTCGAACATCTACGTGTCGTCGAGCCCGCTGGAAGGTGTGTCGGGTGTGCGCTGACGCGAGCGCGGCGAACGTCGTGGCTACGGCACGGTGAACGTCATCACC
>CAZFXD010000495.1:358-2061 GCA_964522795.1 uncultured Myxococcaceae bacterium | reverse complement strand
GCGCGCGCTGGGGCTCCTTCGCGGGCGGGCGGCGCTTGCCGAGTCCGAACGGGAGCGCTTCAGGCCCAGGCCCGCCCTTCTTTCGACCGCCGCTCTTGAGGCCCTCGACGACGCCAGTCCGCGCGCGCACGCCGGCCGGCTTGCCTTCCCACGCGGGGCCCGACTTTCGCGCGTGTTCCTTGCCGGGGAGGCCGAACCGCTTGCCGTCGCGCTCGAGCGCGCCACGCTTCACCAGATCCCTCAGCGCCCGCTTCAAGGCGGTCTGCTCTCCGGGATGCACTCCACCAGCGCGCATCAATTCCTTGATGCCCACCAGGCGCCCGGCGCTCTGCACCAGGGCCAACACCTGCTCTTCATCGATTGCCAAACGAAACTCCAAAACGAACGAGGCCAGCGCCTGCGACGCTGTCGAGCGCCGCTGCCGCTGGCCCCAAAGTGTGAATGGAGGAACGAACGTCGTCCCTCCGGGTTGTCACGCGCGCCGGCGAGTCAGTGCCGTGGTGCGCGAATGCGAGGATAACCGGCCGACGCGGCCGCCGCCGCTCCCTGACTGGGTTCAGAAGTACCAGGCGGCTCCCACTGCGGGGGTGAAGGTCGTCAGGGTGAAAGCGCCACTGTTGAACGAGAGCGCGAACCCCAGCCCGATGCGGCCGGAGAGGGAGAAGCTGGGGCTGAAGAAGTACTCCGCTCCACCGCCGACCTGTCCGAAGAGGCCCATGCCGTTTCCGATGTTGTTGGCGATGGGGGCGCCGATGCCGACCTGCAGGTTGATGAGCGGCCGGAGCGCGTCGGCCGCGGTGCGGAAGTGGTAGTCCATGCCGAGGGTCGCGCCAAAGCCGATCCCCACTCCGCCGGTGATCGACATGCCGAAGCCCAGGTCGAAGAGGAGCGTGAACTGCTCGGTCGCCCAGTACGAGAGGCCGATCGTGCCGGTGGGGAGCGCGAGGTTCCCCGCGCCGCTGGACACCGGAACGCCCTGACCGCCGAAGGTGGCGCGAATGCCGAAGGCGCCCTTCTCCGCCGAGCCACCCGACGCAACCGGGGCCGCCTTGGGCTTCTCAACCGGCTTGTCGCCTTCCTTCGGCTGGGTGGCGTAGGGGTTGTCGTTGGGCTGGGGGTTCTGCGTCTTGTTGTCCGGGGTCACCGGAGTGATCTCGGTGCCGATCTCCTGTGCCTGCACCGACGCGCCCGCCAACACGACCAACATTCCCACCACGGACAATCGCTTCACGGCGTTCCTCCAAAGCAACGCAGCCGTCGTCGGCCGCATGGTTTCGACTCGGTGGCATCACCCCGGACTCCGAGGCGATGCGCAGAATTACGGCAACACGACCTCGAGCGGCTTCACGTCGACGGTGACGCGGAACTGCTTCGAGACCTGCATCGGGTTGTGGGTCTTCGCGAGGAAGAAGTCGACGTCCATCACGCCGGGGTTGCGGGGCGTGAAGAAGAACTCGCGAACGGGGCCGTTGGGCTCCAGGTTCACCTCGCGCAACGACATGCGCTTGGCGGTGGCTGGCTCGATGCTCCACACGTAGCCCTGCTTCTCGGGCAGGCGCACGGTGAGCCCGTGGTTCACCTTGACGGTGGCATTCTTGGGCGCGCTCGAGGCGCCCTCGACGCCGGTGACCTCGAGGACGCTGAGATCGACGGGCGTGTGCTCGGGCGCACGAGGCTCGCATACCTCGGCCTGAATGTTGCCG
>CAZFXD010000495.1:0-348 GCA_964522795.1 uncultured Myxococcaceae bacterium | reverse complement strand
CCCAGCCGGTGGTCTTCTCGATGACGCCGGTGGCCACCATGATCTCGCCGACGAACTTCTTGAGGCCCTTCTGCGCCTTGCCCTGGATGGTGAAGGCGACCTGCTGGCGGGTGCCGTGGTTGGTGACGACGAGGTAGAACTCCTCGCCGCTCATCTCGAGCCGGCCGCGGAGCGTCGCGTACCCTCGCTGGCCGACCGACATGCCGGGTTGGCTGATGGTCTCGACTTCTCCCGGGGAGAAGAGCCGCAGCTTGGCCTCTTCGGGCACAGGCTCCGGTGCTTGCGCGTCGCTCTCGACCTTCTTGGCGGAGTACTTGATGATCCCGCCCTTGCCGATCTTGGTCAGGG
>CAZFXD010000494.1:0-2067 GCA_964522795.1 uncultured Myxococcaceae bacterium | reverse complement strand
GTCGGGCGGCGGCAACACCGGCGGCGGCGGTGGGAGCGGCGGGGCTCCGGGGGGCGGCGGAGGCGCCGCCGATGCCGGGCCACCCAACGTCGTCTTCTTGACCAACGCGACCGTGGCCGGAAATTTTGGCGGCCAGACCGCCGCCAACACCGCGTGCGCCAACGCGGCGGGGTTCAGCGCTCCGGCCCTGCCGGCCAACACCTACCGGGCGATTCTGGGCCGACGCGAAGCGGACGGAGGCCTCGTCGCAGCGAGCGTGCTCGGGGGAGTCATCCGCCCCGATAAAAAGCCCGTCGCGCCCAGCCTGGCCGCGCTGCTCGATGGAAAGGTCTGGTACTCGCCCAACCAGAACGAGCACGGCGGGCCGCCGCAAATCACCACCACCTTCTGGTTCGTGGACGATGGTGGCACCTCGGGCTCGAACTGCACCAACTGGAGCTCCACCAGCGGCACAGGCGACCGGGGGCAAGCGGCCGCGGCCGGCGATGCGCTCGCTCGCACCGCACCCGAGCCGTGTCTGAACAATGGCAGCACGCACCTGCTGTGCATCGGAACAGACGGGCGCGGAGCCGCCGCAGCTCCCACCATCCCCGACGGCGGGCGGCGGGCGTTTCTCTCCGCGCCAGTGACGGGCGACGCCGTGCGCACCGCCTGCGGCCCCATCAACGGAAAGTTCCACCCCTACGTCGGGTTCAGCGACCGACCGGCGTACCAACTGGTCGTCGATGGGGGCACGTACCTCGACGCCGGCAGCAGCGCGGGCAACTGGTATCGGCCTGACGGCGTCCCCGCGTTCTCGTCGCCTTCCGGCATCGTCAACGGCGCGCTCGCCAACCCGCTGTACCTCGAAGCGAACGGGACCCAACTGACCGCGGTGGCGGCAGAATCGGTGTGGGCGCCCCCGAGCGGCGGGGGGCTCGCGCAGGCCCAGGAGAGCTGCAACGACTGGCAGTCGACCACCGGCTTCACCGGTTGCGTGGTGCGCCTGTCGATCCCCTCGGATCTGAACTCGACCTGCACCCAGGCGCCGTGCACCGAGATGCACCGCGTCTACTGTTTCGAAGAGTAGCGCTCAGTCGGTCGGGCGCGACGTCGGCAACCCACCATCGAGCACGCCCAGGCAGGGACTGTCGCCCGCCAGGGTGAGGTTCCCGGCGTCGAGGTTGACGAAGCGCACGTTGGAGACGTTGGTGTTGTTCGACTCCGAGTAGCCAAGCGGCGCGGTCGTCCACAGCGGGCCGGCGTAGCAGTTGTAGCGGGCCACATTGGCCGAGCCCACGGTCAGGTCGCCGCTGCGCCACTCGGCCGCAAGGTGCCGGGTGCCCGGGTCCAGGTTCGACATCACGTTTCGCTCCACCGACGTCCCCGTGGTGTTGAGGCCGAAGTCGCCCTCGAAGCTGACCGAGGTGGGGTTGGCCACGAAGGCGTTCGCGGCCACCAGCGCATCCCTCGGCACCAGCGACAGGCGCACGCCTTTCCCACCCGACTTCAGAATCCAGTTCTGGCGAATCTCAATGTTGCGGCCAGCACGGGCCTCGATCCCCGCTGCGTTGGCCGCCGTCGACGGGCCGCAGTCAAATATCTCATTGTGATCAATCAACGCCCGGTCGGCGCCGGCGTCACCCAGTTCGAGCCCGAGGTTGAAGCACCCTTCCGGGGTGGGCGAGGTCACCCGATTCCTGCTGAAGCGAACGTCGGCCGCGAACACTTGAGGGCTCGAGTTCGCGCCGGCGTCGTTGGTGCCGTCGAGGTCAAAGCCCCACACCACCACGTGGTGCGCCGTGATGGGCACTGACAGCCGCCCCACGAGGCGCGCCCGCTCCCCCGGATAGCTGCGGAGCACCAACAAGCCCCCGTCGACCCCACCGCGGGGAAACGCCAGGTTTTCGTAATACGTCCCCACGTGAACACAGCCGGTCTCGCCCGCGTCGAGTCCGTTGAGCAGCCGCTGCACCGTGCGCCACGGCGCCGAGAAAGTTCCCGCGTCGGAGTCATCGCCGCTCGGGCCGACGACGCGGTGGCACTCACCAGCGTCGGCCACCGCCCCGCCGCCGCTCCCACCGCCCG
>CAZFXD010000493.1:0-2073 GCA_964522795.1 uncultured Myxococcaceae bacterium | reverse complement strand
GCGGCGATCTGTGTGCGCGCGGCGCTGATGGCCGTCTCCGACAGGTTGGTGGAGTCGGTGCGCATGTAGGTGATGTAGCCGCGCTCGTAGAGCCCCTGCGCCACGCGCATCACCTGCTGCGCGCTCATGTTCAGTTTGCGCCCGCCCTCTTGCTGCAGGGTGGAGGTCATGAACGGCGGCTTGGGACTTGAACGCGTCGGTTTCTCTTCCAGCGACTTCACCGTGAACGTCTGGCCGGCGAGGCCCTCGGCGAGCTTCTTCGCCTGGGCTTCGGAGACCACCGTCACGTCCTTGCGAGGCACGCCCTTCTCGTCGAAGTCCTTGCCGCTGGCCACGCGCTGCCCGGCCACGGTGTACAGCTGAGACTCAAACGCGGGGTCCATCGGGTGCTGCGCCGAGAGGTCCCAATACGCGACTGAGCGGAAACGCATGCGTTCACGCTCGCGCTCCACGATCAGCCGAATACTGGGGCTCTGCACGCGGCCGGCGGACAGCCCGGTTTTCACCTTGCGCCACAGCACGGGAGACACCTCGTAGCCGTAGAGGCGGTCGAGCGTACGTCGTGCTTCTTGTGCGTCGACCATTCCCGCGGCGATCTCGCGACCGTGTTCAACGGCCTCTTTGATCGCCCCCTTGGTGATTTCGTGAAACACCATTCGTTTCACGGGCACTTTGGGTTTCAAGACATCGACGAGGTGCGATGCGATCGCCTCTCCTTCTCTGTCTTCGTCTGTTGCCAGGTACAGCTCGCTCGCCTTCTTGAGCGCGTCCTTCAGTTCCGCCACCACATCTTTCTTGGTGACCTCGTAGGTGAGGGCGAAATCATTCTCGACATCGACGCACAAGCCGGACGACGGCAAATCCATGATGTGGCCGATTGAAGCCTTCACCATGAAGTTTGACCCCAGGAACTGACCGATGGTCTTCGCCTTGGCTGGCGATTCGACGATGACGAGCGGTTTGCCCATGGGCGCGCGCACATAAGGAACAAAGCGAGGCCGCGTCAAGGCGACGTTTTGATCTGTTCGATCCAACGCGCTCTTCCTTGCGTGGATGGGCACGAGGTGAAACGCTCCGCGCGCACCGGATTTCCCAATGGCGACGCGCTCAAAAACACCTCGAGATCCCTTCGTTGACTCGCTCAAAGAGTATCTGAAGCCGGTCACGGCCTCGCGGAGCGTCCACGTGGAGGTGGAGGCCGATCGCCTGGTGGTTCAGGGCGACGGTCCCCTGCTCCACTTCTACAACCTGGGCGCGGCGCGCTCGCGCTGGAACGAGGCGAAAGAGCATCAGCGCCGCCGCGTGCTGGACAAGTTTCTCTCCGCCCTGCGCCGACCTCCCGAGGAAGTCTCGAAGCAGATGGTGGCCGAACGACTGCTCCCCAAGCTGCGATCACGCAACGATCTCGCGGCGCTTGAGCTCCGCAAGACCGTGATCGAGCAGATGGACGGCAAGTCAGCGCTGGACATGGTGCCGGCGGCGACGCCGCTGAACGAAGAGCTGGCGGCGCAGTTGGTGTTCGAGCTGACGGAAGAAGCGTCCGACGTGGGGGCCGACCGACCGCGTGCGTGGGGTGTGCCCTTCGAAGAGCTCCTCGCCATCGGCGTGGCGAACCTCCGCGAACGCACGCCGAACGAACTACCGCGCCTGGCGCCGAAGCTGTTCGGGCTGGTTCAGAACGACGGCCTGGAGGCCTCGCGCCTGCTCATCCCGGAGCTGTTCGACGGCGTCAAAGTGAAAGGCGAGATCATCGCCATGGTGCCGAGCCGCGACGTGCTGCTCGTCTCAGGCAGCGAGCACGACGACGCCCTGGGCCGCATGGCGCAGGTGGCGGTGGAAGCGGTGCAGTCGCCGCTGGGGGTTTCGGGGTTCGCCTTCGTCCGTCGGGGAACCGAGTGGCTGCCGTGGCTCCCACCGGAGGATCACCCGCTCTTCGAGGCGTTTCGCGTGGCTCGCCTCCCCGGGACCGTTCGCACGTACACGCAGTTCCGCCAGCTCACCGACGCCGCGCGCGAGAAGGACCCCACCGTGGTCGGCGTGGCGCAATACGCGCTGGTGCAGAACGAACAGGGC
>CAZFXD010000492.1:0-2076 GCA_964522795.1 uncultured Myxococcaceae bacterium | reverse complement strand
GCCGCGAAGAGCGCGGTGGCGCCCGCCACGGCACCCAAACCCGTAGACCCCGCAGCGCCCGCCGGGCCACCCAAAGGCGCCACCCCCGCGGCTGGGGCAACGGCCGCCAGACCGCCGCCACCCAAACCCGCCGCGGGGCCGACGCCCGCCGCGGGCGCTTCCAGCGTGCCGGCCGCAGGTCCGGGCACCATCGCCGGCAGCGCGGAGGAACTCAAAGAGCTGCGCGCCGCCTGGGAAGCGCAGAAGACCCAGAACCACTTCGAGCTTCTGGGCGTGGCGATGGACGCGCAGGCCGCTCAGGTCAAAGTCGCGTACTTCAAGCTGGCCAAAAAGTACCACCCCGACACGTTGCCCCCGAACGCATCGGCCGAGCTCACCAAGCTGAAGGAAGACCTCTTCGGCCGCGTGGGCGAGGCCAACCGCATTCTCTCGGACGACAAGCTCCGCGCCGAGTACCTCGAAGAAGTGAAGTCCGGCACCGTGGGCGAGAAGGTCGACGTGGCGATGATCTTCGCCGCCGAGGAAATGTTCCAGAAGGGCATGATTATGGTGAAGGCCCGCAAGTTCCCCGAGGCGGTGAAGATGCTCGAGGACGCGATCAAGGCCAACCCTGAGGAACCCGAGTTCTACGCCTGGCGCGGGTACGCGAAGTTCTTCACCTTCGCCGACAAGAAGCAGGGCCACCCTGACGCCATGAAGGACATCCAGACGTGCCTGAAGAAGAACGACAAGATCGCCACCGCCTACTACTTCATGGGGCACATGGCGAAATTGCTCGGCGATAACTCCGGCGCGAAGAAGCATTTCCAGAAGTGCATCGAACTGGCCCCCGAACACCTCGACGCGCAACGCGAGTTGCGATTGATGAAATAGCCCATGCCACTGACGGGAAAACAACGGCGCACCCTGCGCGCCCTCGGTCATCACCTCACCCCGGTGGTGCAGGTCGGGCACAAAGGCGTGACGGAGGAGCTGCTCGCTGCGGTGGAGCAGGCCCTCAAAGATCACGAGTTGGTGAAGGTTCGGGTCGGCACCGAAGCCCCTGAGGGTCGCCAAGAGACGGCCGACGCGCTGGCGGCAGGCACGAAGTCAGAGCTGGCTCAGGTCCTCGGCCGGACGTTGCTGCTGTTCAAGAAGCGCAAAGAGAAGTCGAAAATCGCCATTTGACGCAGCGGCGGGTGGCCAACCCGTTGAAACTGCGGCGTGGAACCGGCGGGCCTCGACGCAACTTGCTCCCAGGCCCTCCCGATAACCTTCAAAAGCCGTCCGTGTTTCCGCGCCTCGGAGCCTCCGCATGCCTGTAGGGATCAACGCCAACATCTCGGGACTCGGCACACGCCGAACGAGCGACGACCGGACCGAATGGTACAGCGACGTGCTCAAAGATCTCGGCATGCTCGGCATGCTCGGCGCGGGTCTCGACAAGAAGGTCGACGGCCTGCACGAATTGAAGACGGTCGCCAGGGCCGCCGGCGCACAGCCCGTAGGGCAGACCCAGGGCGGCCAGCCAGCGGGCTACCTGGTCATGTTCGGGTACGACACGTTCGAGACGTGAGCGCGGCTACTTCGGCGCACCCAGCCACCGGATGAACGCAACCAACTGATCAGTCTGCGCAGGCGTCAGCTCGTCTTTGAACGGGTCCATCTCCTGCTTGATGCCGTTGGTGGTCTTCTTCAGGCCCTCTGAAATCGCGTTGCGCACCTTCTCGTTCGAGCGAGCCGTCTGCCAGCTTGAGACCGAGAGGTCGGAGATCTGCATCTTGTGACCTTTCTCGGTGTCGGCCTTGCCGTCGTCGCCGTGACACGAGGCACACTTTGATTTCCACAGCCGCTGCGTCTTCTTGTCCGGCTCTGACACCTTGACGATGGCGTAGGCCGCGCCGCCAGCGGCGGTGTCAGCCTTCGCAGCGGCGGCCGGCTTCACGTCTGCGTCCTTCCGCGCCTCCACCGCCTTCTTGGCTGGCTCGGTCGCGCCCTTCTCAGCCGTAGGTGCTCGCTTCCCCTCTGCCGCAGGTGTTGGCGCAACCGCGGGCGCTGGGCTCTGCGCGGCCGCGGGCGGCGCGGCGACGGGCGAGG
>CAZFXD010000491.1:0-2085 GCA_964522795.1 uncultured Myxococcaceae bacterium | reverse complement strand
GTTTCGCTACGTGAGACTCCTGGGGGTGCAGCTGCGAGCGTCGGCGCTGCTGGCGTCGCAGTACCGCGTCGACTTCATCGCCGATGGAATCATGTCGCTCTTCTGGGCGGCGACGGCGGTCATCCCGCTGTTTGTGGTGTACCGAAACCGCAGCGCGCCCGGCATCCCCGACTGGAGTTTTGCCGAGTCACTGGTCGTGATCGGCTGGTTCATCTTTCTTCAAGGGGTGCTCGAGGGCGCCATCAACCCCGGGCTCACCGCGGTGGTCGATCACGTGCGCAAAGGCACGATGGACTTCATTCTCTTGAAGCCCGCGGACGCGCAGTTTCTCGTCTCCACATCGAAGTTCCACCTCTGGCGGGTGATGAGCTTCGTCACCGCCACGGGCGTGTTCGCGTGGGCCTTCTACCAGTTGAAGCGGTGGCCGACGCCGCTTGGCGTATTGCAGGCCGTGGTGTTGCTCATGTCCGCCACGCTCATTCTCTATTCACTCTGGATTCTGATCGTGAGCGCGGCGTTCTTCGTGGTGAAGGTCGACAACCTCACCTACCTCTTCACCTCGATTTTCGACGCGGCCCGGTGGCCTTCCTCGGTGTTCCGCGGCGTGCTGGCGTTCATCTTCACCTTCATCGTGCCGCTCGCGCTGATGACCACGTACCCCGCGCAGGCCTTGCTGGGGCGGCTGACGGGTGGGGCGCTGGTGGCGTCGGTCGGCGGTGCGGTCTTGTTCGCCCTGGCGGCGCGAGGGGTGTGGTTGCTTTCGATTCGGCGCTACACGTCGGCCGGCGGCTAATCGTTACTTGAGAGGCCAGTTCGCCTTCGTTTCTTTGCCGTCTTCGATCATCAGTTCTTTTGCGACGTCGATGCCGGCGCCTTCGTTCACCAGCCGCACCACGTGCTTTCCGGGGCTGAGCTTGTGCACCTTGAGCGGCGTCGTGCCGTAGGGCAACCCGTCGATGTCTACCTTGGTCCACGGCGTCGAGTTGAGAATCGCCGAGCCGAAGCCGGGGCCTTTGGTTTGTTTTTCCACTCGATCGGCGACGAGCGTGAGTTCCACCGTCTCCGAACCATCGGGCATCAGCTGCACGGTCTTCTCGCCGTCTTTGAACCCGGGGTGTGACGCGAACAGAAAGTGGGACGTGTTCGCCGACACCTCAGCGCTGTACGGCGGCGCGCCGGTGAGCTTCGCGCCGTCGAGCCGCACAATCGCGCCCGGTGGGGTGACCTTGATGGTGAGGCGCGCCTTGCCCAGCGCGGGAGGCGGCACGTCGCTCGGCGCTCGCTCCTTGACCAGCACGGCGAATGTACGCGGCATGACCTCGAGCGCGGCCGTGGGCTGGGGCATTCGGGTGGCAGCGAACGTCACCCCGCCACCCGCGGCCACGAGCGTCGCCAGCGCCGCGGCGGCGATTCGCCCCGTGGTCCAACGCTTGGGGGTGAGGCGCTGCGGCCGCGACTGCGGCGTGGTGAGCATCTTCGACTTCGGGTCTTCCATGCCCGCCGTGCCGTCCGCGGCCGGGATCAGATTGGTGGGGAAGTCCACGGGCTGACTGCCATCGAGTGGAATGACGAACCCGCCCCGGGTCTGCTTGGCGGGCAGCACGTCGAGGTCGTCGACGCCGAGCGCGCGCATGTAGACTTGCACCGGCGACTCCGACGACGGAGGCGAGAAGCGCTGCGCCAACTGCCCCAACTCGGCGGCGACTTCCGCGCAGGTCGTGTAGCGGTCGGTTGGCTCCTTGCGCAGCATGCGCATGACGATGTCGTCGACCTCGGTGGGGAGCCCGGGCTTGACCTGCGAGGGGGGCGGAATCTCCGCCGCCAGCACCTTGGGAACGAGGTCCATCTCCTTCTCAGCGGTGAACAGGCGCTTGCCCGTGCACAGCTCCCACAAGACGATGCCCAGCGCGTATTGGTCGGTCGCGCCGGTGAGCGTCTTCTGCATCAACTGCTCGGGCGCCATGTAGGCCAGCTTGCCTTTGATGGCGCCGGTGACAGTGCGCGAGCTTCGGTTCGCGGCCGAGGCGATGCCGAAGTCCACCACCTTGGTCACGCCGTCATCGCGCACCATGATGTTCTGCGGGC
>CAZFXD010000490.1:0-2094 GCA_964522795.1 uncultured Myxococcaceae bacterium | reverse complement strand
TCCCTATTATCTCGCCGTAGGGCTTGTACTCCAGCCGCTTGCGCAGCTCGGTGTTGTCCAGCTTCAGCTCGTTGAGCAAGAGCGCGTTCTGCAAGAGCAACGACGCCTGCGCCGCGAAGATGGTGAGCAGGTCGAGGCTGCGCTGCTCGAACCGGTTCACCAGCCGATCGTTCCCCAGGTAGATGAGGCCGAAGAGCGACCCTTTGTACATGAGCGGTGCGCACATCACCGACAGCAGCTTCAGGTTGACCACCGACTCCGAGGCTGAGAACTCGGGATCGTCGAGCGCGTCGGAGATGATGAGCGGCTTTCGCGACTGCACCACCTTGGTGACGATCGAATCCGACACGCGCTCCATGGCGTCTTCCAGGTTCTGCTTGGCGACGTTGCGCGCCACTTTCACGCGCGGCGTTTCGCCTTCCATCAGAATGAGAAAGCCCTTGTCGGCGCGGGTGATGTCGATCGTCTCGTCCATCAGCGCTTCGAGCAGCTTGTCGATGCCTTCACTCGACCAGAGGCGCTCGGAGAACACGGTGAGGCGGCGGAGCGCGGTGAGATCTTTGCTCGGTGTTCCGGGCATCTCGGTGGTGCCGTCGTCTTCACGCTCTGAAGGGGCCGGTCGGGTGGACGCCATGCCCAGCGCCGCGACCGGCGCGTTGCCGGTGGCGAAGATGAGCTCGCTCCGCCCGAGGGTGACCCGGTCGCTCGCGCTCAGCGGGTGCTCGGAGCGGGTCTTCCCGTTGACCGAAAACTCAGCCGTGCCTCCCAGGGTGTAGGTGCTGCCGTCGAAGAGAATGTGGAGTGCCGACTCGGGAACCGCGGGGTCGTCGAGCTGAATGTCGTTGTCCTGACCGCGACCGATGCTGGTGATGCGCTTCACCAGCGTCACCGCTCGCGTCTTTCCGTCCGGGGTCTTGATCATCAGGTGAGGCATGCGTCACTTCCTTGCGTTGCTAGAACGAGAGCCCCAACCGGAGTCCGGCTCCGGAGGGTGAAAGAACCGGTGAAATTTCGAACGGAGCGCTGGACGACGGCGTGGCCCTCGGGCGGGCAGGCTCGACCCCCACGCTGACCGACTCCGGCGTGTGATGGAGCAGGGCGTCGACCACGCCCAGCGCCCACACCACGTAGAAGGCGATGCCGGTGCTGATCTTGAGGGTGCGCCACACGTCGGCCGCGGAGCGCTTGGCCACGGGAATGCCGCGGACGGTGACGCGGTACTTGCCGTCGGGGGTGCCGAGGCGATCGGAGTAGTCGTAGGAGATGTCTTCGAAGAGCGACTCGATGGCGAAGTAGCTGGCGATGCTCACCCCGGCCAGCACCGCTTCGCTCACCGCGAACGTCACGCCCCACTCGGTCCGTCCCTGGAAGAACTGCCCCGCGCCGAAGGGCACGAAGTTCACCAGCCACGAGCGCTTCTCCACCGTCTTGAGCGACAGCTCCGAGGCCGCGCGCTCCAGCTTGCGCCGCTTCTCTTCTTCTTCGGCTGCGCGCCGCTCTTTCTCCAGCGCCTCGCGGCGCGCCTCCGCCGCCTTGAGCTGCAGCTCCTGCCTCGCGATGTTCAGCTCGTCCGCGTGCTTCTTCTTCACGTCCTCGAAGGCCCGAATGGCGGCGGGGGGAACGGCGAACGGGTCGAGGGCGGCGTCGGGGTCGAGCTGGAGCAGTTGGAGAAAATGCTGCGACGTGGCGGGTGCGTCTTGCAGGTTGAACGCGGCCAGGCCGGCGTAGCGGTGCATCTCGACGCGCTGGGCCTGGGTGAAATTGAGCAGCTGCATCGCCTCTCTCGCGCGCTTGAAGGCCTCGGCGTAGTTCCCCGCGTTGAAGAACCCCCGCACCACCTCGAGCTCGCGCTCGGGGTTCGAGGGCGCCCCCCACGCGCTGGCCCCGAGCAGCACGATGAGACAGGCGAGGCGCTTCACGGCTCACCCTTGACGATCATGATGGGCTGGCCCGGTGGGACCTGGCGCTTCCCCGTCTGCAGCACGTCGTCGCCCAGCGTGACCTGGTACTTGAACTCGTGCTCCATCCGCAGCGAGCCGCCGGGTGGGGTGGCGACCACGAACCCATCTCGCTGCGCGGCCGCGGCCTTCAGCG
>CAZFXD010000489.1:0-2119 GCA_964522795.1 uncultured Myxococcaceae bacterium | reverse complement strand
CGGCTTTTCCTTCGCCGAGTCCGGAATGATGATGCCGCCCTTGGTCTTCGCTTCTTCAGCAACGCGCTTCACGATCAAACGATCCTGCAGGGGACGAATTTTCATAACTTGCGAACCTCCGTTGGGTGTTTTCGACTCGAACTGGCACTCAGATTGGCTGAGTGCCAATCCACAGCGCGCTCGATATAACCATGCGTGTAAGTGCGTCAAGGTGAGTCTTGGCACTGTCGCTGGGCGAGTGCCAGCGCAAGTCCCTTGAATCCCTGGGTCAGCTTTTTCGGTTTGGGAATCAGAGCTGCTACCGTTCTGTTGCAGGAGGCGCTGAGGTCCGAAATGAGCACTCTGGTTCTGAGTTCGAGTTTGAAGGAGTTCTTCAGGTTGATCCTGGGCGAGGTCATTACCCGCCAGAAGGTCAGCATCACCGACGTGACGGAGTTCTACGTCGTCAACCTGCTGTCCGAGTTCGCCGCGGTGGAGAAGCTCTTCATCGAAGACGGCGCGGGCAAGAAGGGCGAAGAGCCGCTGGCCCTGCTGTACCACAAGGCGCTCTCGCAAGACCGCGACGAGAAGATTCGCACCCTGCGCCGCCTGGGCGATGTGTCGCTCTACACGGCGGGGTTTTTCTCGCAGTCGCTGCGCGATCGCCCGGTCGGGAGCGACTACTACATTCAGATGGGCGGCAACGCGTACGCACAGCTGGCGCAGCTGTGCTCATCGAACAGCATCGCGATGGCGTACTGGGAGCTGCACGAGAAGTTCAAGAACGTGGTCGAGGTGCTCGAGGAGATCGCCGCGCGCGGGCAATGCGCGACGGGGCCCGAGGGCGCGATGCGCGTGTACGAGTCATGGGAAAAGACTGGCAATGAGCGCCTGGGAACGGTGCTGGCGGACTTCGGGTTGATCCCGAAAGGAACGCTGGCCAACTAGGCCGCTCATGCTCGTCGACGACATCCAGAAACACCTGGAGTCCATCTACGGCGTGCGCTGTGAGCTTCGAGCGTCGGACGTGCTGGTCGACGCCGAGACGGCCCGCGCCCTGGGGGGCAGCGGAACCGAGAAAGAAGAAGTGCTGGTGCAGGAGAGCGCCGACGGGCTGGGCCTGGCGCTGTTTCTCCCGCCGGTTCTGCTCGAGAAGCTGAACGCTGCGGGGACGGACCTCCGAGCGCTCGCTGAGAAGCACCTCGGCTCGTTCTGCGAGGTGGCCGAGGGGGTTTCGCACGTGCTGTACCTCGGCCACACGGCGGGACACGACCGGCAGGTCTCGATGTTGGAGCTCGAGGCTCAGGCCGAAGTCGACAAGTTCGCCATCTGTTCGTTGTTGGAGCTGAGTCGAGCGTCGAGCGCCGACACGCCCAGGTTGATGCGGCGCTTGTTCGAACAGGTTCGCTATCGCGCTTCGCTCGAGCCTGACGAAACCCGGCGGTACGAGGAAGCGAATCGGCTCGCCGCCGCCTATTGCCGACGGCTGACGCCGCTCATCACCGCGCGGCGAATCGACAAGCTGCTCTCCGAGCTCCGTTACACGTACCGCATGGGGGCCGAAGCCAAGCTTCGCCGGTTCGCAGAAGGCAACGTCGAGTCGGGCTGACGCACCACGGAAGATGTCGGTGAACGTGGTCCGGTGAGCGCCCGGCGACCTGGTCGACCGCATCCGCTGATCAATTCTTCGCAGCGGTAGAACAGCCCGTATTACTCTCCACGGGTCGAGCCTTCGCTCGAGTTGTGCCCCCACAATCGCAACGGAGCCTTTTTCATGAACGTGAAGTCCCTCGTGCTTGCCGCAGGTGTGTGTAGTGCCTTTCTCGCGTCGTCGATCGCGTCGGCCCAGCCGAAATGCCCCAAGGCCGACGAAATGATGATGGAGCTGGGCAAGGTGCAGAAGGAACTGCAGAACCCCAAGATTCCGCCGCCCGAAAAGCAGAAGTTGGAAATGCGCGCCAACGAACTGAAGAAGGGCGTCGAGGGCGCCCGAATGGCTTGCGAGAAAGAGATGGCGGCCGCGAAGGAAGCCCAGATGAAGAAAGAGAAGTGCATGAAGGAGATGGAAATGATCAAGGGCGCCATGCAGAAGGCCGACATGGACCTGAAGGCGGCGATGGCGAAGAAAGACGTCGCGGGT
>CAZFXD010000488.1:0-2124 GCA_964522795.1 uncultured Myxococcaceae bacterium | reverse complement strand
GTTCGATGCGCGTTCTCGACGGCGCCGTCGCCGTGTTCGACTCGGTTCCCGGCGTCGAGCCGCAATCGGAAACCGTCTGGCGCCAGGCCGACAAGTACCACGTGCCGCGCATCTGCTTCGTCAACAAGATGGACCGCACGGGCGCTGACTTCTACCGCTGCGTTCAGATGATGATTGATCGCCTGGGCACGAAGCCCTGCGTGATCCAGCTGCCTTATGGCGCCGAAGCCGACCACAAGGGCATCATCGACCTCATCGGCATGCGCGCGATCGTCTGGAAGGACGAAAGCCTCGGCGCGAAGTACGAAGTCCAGGAAATTCCGGCCGACTACAAGGCGAAGGCCGAAGAATGGCGCGCGAAGATGGTCGAGATGGCCGTCGAGATGGACGACGCCGTCATGGAAGCCTACCTCGAGGGCAAGGAGCCTGACGCCGACACGCTGAAGAAGCTGATCCGCGCCGGCACCATGAACTTCAAGTTCGTGCCCGTCACCTGTGGCGCAGCCTTCAAGAACAAGGGCGTGCAGACGCTGCTCGACGCCGTCGTCGACTTCCTCCCGTCGCCGCTCGACATTCCCGCCGTCAAGGGCATCAAGCCCGGCAAGGAAGAGTCCGAGGTTGAGCGCAAGGCCGAAGACAACGCGCCGCTCTCGATGCTGGCGTTCAAGATCATGGACGACCCGTTCGTGGGTTCGATCACGTTCTGCCGCATCTATTCGGGCAAGCTGGAAAGCGGCTCCACGCTGCTGAACTCCACGCGCGACCGCAAGGAACGCGTCGGCCGCATGCTGCTGATGCATGCAAACTCGCGCGAAGACATCAAGGAAGCCCTCGCCGGCGACATCGTGGCCCTGGCAGCGCTGAAGGAAACGCGCACGGGTGACACGCTCTGCGACCCGAGCAATCCTGTCATTCTCGAGAAGATGGAATTCCCCGAGCCGGTGATCTCCGTCGCCATCGAACCCAAGACCAAGGGCGACCAGGAAAAGATGGGCGTGGCCCTTGCGCGTCTTGCGCAGGAAGATCCGTCCTTCCGCGTTTCGGTCGACGAAGAGTCCGGCCAGACCATCCTGAAGGGCATGGGCGAACTCCACCTCGACATCAAGGTCGACATCCTTCGCCGCACGTACAAGGTTGACGCCAACATTGGCGCGCCGCAGGTGGCCTACCGCGAAACGCTGACCAAGAAGGTCGAGATCGACTACACCCACAAGAAGCAGACCGGCGGCTCGGGCCAGTTCGCACGCGTGAAGATCGTGTTCGAACCGCTCGAAGCTGGTGCGGGCTTCATCTTCGAGAACGACATCGTCGGCGGTTCGGTTCCCAAGGAATACGTGCCTGGCGTTGAAAAGGGCCTGAACGCGTCGCGCGAAAACGGCGTGCTCGCCGGCTTCCCGCTGATCGACTTCAAGGCCACGCTCGTTGACGGCGCCTACCACGAAGTTGACTCGAACGTGCTGACCTTCGAAATCGCGTCGCGCGCCGCGTTCCGCGAACTCAAGGAGCGCAAGGCGGTCAAGCTGCTCGAGCCGATGATGAAGGTCGAGGTGGTGACACCGGAAGACTTCATGGGTGGCGTGATCGGCGACCTGAACTCCCGCCGTGGCCAGGTGCAGGGCACCGACCAGCGCGGCAACGCTCAGGTCGTTACGGCGATGGTCCCGCTGGCCAACATGTTCGGCTACGTGAACACCCTGCGTTCGATGAGCCAGGGTCGCGCAAGCTACTCCATGACATTCGACCACTACGAAGATGTACCACGCGCGATCGCTGACGAAGTGATCGCCAAGTTTGCCTGAACCGATTGAGATCCACACCGAGATAGCCTTTAGAGAGAGAACACCATGGCCAAAGCGAAATTTGAGCGGACGAAGCCGCACTGCAACATCGGGACGATTGGGCACGTTGACCACGGCAAGACGTCTCTGACGGCAGCAATCACGAAGGTTCTGGCGAAGGCTGGCGGCGCGAAGTTCACGGCGTACGACCAGATTGACAAGGCGCCGGAAGAGAAGGCGCGCGGCATCACGATTTCGACGGCACACGTCGAATACGAGACGGCGAACCGCCACTACGCGCACGTCGACTGCCCGGGCCACGCGGACTACGTGAAGAACATGATCA
>CAZFXD010000487.1:0-2165 GCA_964522795.1 uncultured Myxococcaceae bacterium | reverse complement strand
CTATCGGCGCGCCCATGAGCAAAGGTGGTTTCGACGCGCCTCCCAGCACCCTTCCGCCGCACGAGCAGTTGGCGCTCTTCGTCGCGCAGTACCGGCCGCGAATTGTCGGCGACGCGCTCCAGCGGGTGACCCAACGCGCGCGCTCGCTCAAGCTCGAGTTCAGCCCGGACGAACTCACGATCATGGCCGCGCTCGATACGCCGACCAAGGTGCAGCACTTTCTCGACACCGAGATTACCTACAACAACGATCACGCCACGCCTGACTCCGAAGAGACCGCGTGGACGCCGAAGCAGGTCTTGCGCCGCGCCAACGGGCACTGCTTCGAGGGCGCGATGCTCGCGTACACGGTAAACACCCTGCACGGGCATGAGCCGCGGCTGGTGTTGTTCGAGGCGAGCCAGGACTCCGATCACAACGTCATTCTGTTTCGCGACGCCGCCACGGGGCTGTACGGATGCAATGCCCACTCCGCGTTCCCCAGCCTGAGCGGACGGCCACCGGAGTACGCCGACATTCGCGCGCTCGGGCTCAGCTACTACCCGTTCTATTACAGCGACCGTACGCGCAACCCGAAGGACCTCACGCTGGTGGGGTACTCCGATCCCATCGATCTCGTCGCGCGGCACGGCGCTGTGTGGATGGCGTCAGAGGCCGATCTCTGGGACCTGTACTTCAGCTACATCAACGAGACCGCGCGCTTTCACTACCTGTTCGACGACCCCGGCGTGCCGCACAAATACCCCGCCATTCGCGCGCTCGAGGAGCAGTGGATCGTGCGCGGCCCCGACGGAAAGGTTCGCGTCGCCGTGGAGAACCTTCCCGTCGAGGCGCAGCGCGAGTGGGCCGGCTACTGGGAGAAGAAGCGGGCGGGCACGTCGGTGGTGGACCTCGACCTCCATTTCCGGAAGCTCACCGGGCTGACGCCAGTGGACCTCGACGACAACGCCCGCGACCTGCAGATGCAGCTGGAGAAGGGCGCGAAGATTCCAGCGCTCTCGCGCTGACGTCTCCAGCCGCCGTCGCCGGGGCCAGTGACTGCCTTCCCCGTCGGTGAGCTCACGCGCGCTGACGCGGCGGCCCTGTTTCGGGAGCACGGAGAAACGGCTCACCTGGCGGACGGGCGCGAGGTCATTCTCGCCCGGTCGAGGGTCGACTTCCGCGCACTGCCCGAACGAATCGCCAGCCACGCGGTGGTCATGGATGATTTCGTTCGCCGGAGTCCCACCTGGCCGCACTCCAGGTACTGAGCTTGCGGCAGCGTCCGCTAGCGCGGACGTTCGGGAACGGCGTGGCCCCTGGCGGGGTCCAGGGGCAAGTGGCGTCCCTCGACCTGAGCCGTCACCACCAGCGCGATTGTTGCTCCGGCGCCCACGACCGGGGGGAGCGCGAAGGTGGCCGGCACAGCGGCCGCGAGCAGGAGAAGTGGCTTGATCGCGAGAAGCGCAGCAAGCGCAAGCAACGTGGCGAGGAGGAAGACGGTCGCAATGTTCGACGCGACCTTGCGCCACGCGGTGTGCCCGCAGAACCGGCACGGACGATAGGCCAGGACCAGCTCACGCCGGCGCGCGTAGAACTCAGTCATCGCGGCGTCACGGATGGGGGTCGGTTCCTCATCCTCCGGTCGAGGCGGTGCTTTCCAATGCGGTGGAAGGAGCAGCCAGTCACTCTTGTGACACGTTCGGCACGTCCATTCGGTTGGCTGCGCGCTCGCCATCTTCACATCACGATTGTGCGAGCGATGGCTCCGGTTGGCCAGCGATCGCCCGGCACCAGGGTGTCGTTTGTCGCTCAGACCTGATCTCCGATGAAGGACGTCGGCGTCCGGAAGGCGGACGCGTGAGCTCAGGTGTCGCAGAATCGGACGTCGCCGATTCAACCGGCGGATGACATTTCCACGCAGGGCCCCTCGCAAGTGCCCGACACGTGAACCGTTTTGGGCGGTCCGGCGGTTGCAATTCGAGGCGTATGCGAATCGCCCACATCAGACGCCCCGGTCTCGTCGACGCTCAACTGCTCCCCCGAATGGCCGTGACGGCCCTCGCGCTGATGCTCGGCGCATGCGAGGGCGGCGAACTCGTTATTCCTGATGGTGGCGGTGGCGGCGGTGGTGGCGTCGGTGGTGGTGGTGGCGGCGTCGGCGGTGGCGGCGTCGGCGGTGGTGG
>CAZFXD010000486.1:0-2182 GCA_964522795.1 uncultured Myxococcaceae bacterium | reverse complement strand
CTCGGCTATGCGGTCGCGCTGGAGACGGCCCTCAAACTCAAAGAGTGCGCGCGGTTTCACGCCGAAGGCTTCTCCGCCGCGGACGTGATGCACGGCCCGCTGGCGCTGCTCGGTCCCGCGTTCGCCCTGCTCGGGTTCGACCTGGGGGGGGCCACCGCCGGCGCCACGGAGGCGCCCCTGGCCCGCGCCGCGGAGCTGGGCGCGGTCGCGCTTCGAGCGCCCGCCGCGCTCGGGAGTTCGAAGAGCGAAGTCGTCAACGCCATCGCCGCCACGGCTTTCGGTCAGCGCGTGGCGCTCGCGCTGGCGAGGGAGCGGGGCGTTGATCCCAGTTCGCCCCGTGGCCTGTCCAAAGTGACTCGAACCCACTGAAGGCCAGCGCCGGCGCTCGCATTCAAGGGGTTACGGGCCACGGTGTGGGCAAGCGTGCTCCAGTGGATGAACTGTGCGCATGACACTGCGGAGCGCGTCGGCCGCAACTCTGCGTGATTTCTGTCTGAAAGGCGGGGCGAGGGCCTTGCATTGCAGCGGGGTATGCCCCGATCAATCCGCCCCCTCGCCCTCGTCGCGTTTGTCAGTGCCGCTTGTGGACCGGCGTCGCTCGTCGTTGATGAGGGCCCAGACGGCCTCACCACCGACAGCGCCGCCGCGCCGCTGTTCGCCGCGTTCCCCGACGAAGTCGGCGTGGCCCAGACCGGCGTGTTCGACGTGTTGGGAGACCCCGCACAGCTCAACTACGAACTTCGCCACGGCTTCAAGGTGTTCGGCGGCGACATGCTCCTCGGAGACGAACACGGGACGCCTCCCGCCATCGACAGCGACCTGGCCGTGGCGGAGCAGGGGCTCGCCAGCAACAGCGGCGTGGCCAACCTCTGGCCCAGAGGCGTGGTGCCGTACGTCATCGATGGTACCATCGGAAATCACGCGCCCATCGACTGGGCCATCGCCATCTGGCAGCTGTACACGCCGGTCCGCTTCGTCAAACGCACCACCCAGAAGGACTACGTGGTGTTCACCGCCAAAGGCGCCGGGTGCTGGGCCTGGCTGGGAAAGATCGGCGGCCCGCAGGAAATCAACCTCGGCACCGGGTGCCTCAACGCCGTCTCGACCGTCGAACACGAAATCGGCCACGCCCTGGGCGCGATTCATGAACACCAACGGCCCAATCGCGATTCGTACGTCAACATCATCTGGGGCAACGTGAACGCGGCGTACAAGAGCGCGTTCGACCTCGTCCCCGCCGGCGCTGACTACTACGGCACCAGCTACGAGACCGCTTCGGTCATGCACTACTCGTCCACCGCGTTCAGCGTCGACCCGGCGCACCGCCTCACGATTACCCGCAAAGATGGCAGCGCCATCGCGTATCCGGCCGGGGTGACCACTCGCGACGCGGCCGGCATGACCAACGTCTACAACAAGCTCGCCGCCACCATCACCGCCACGCCTCCGCCTCGGTGCGGAATCATGAAGGCTGGAGAGGGGCTCGTGGTCGGCAAGTCGTACACCTCGTGCGATGGCCGCTTCAGCCTCGTGCAGCAGAGCGACGGAAACCTGGTCGAGTACCAGGCCGGAAAGGGCGCGCTCTGGTCGTCCCAGACCAACGGCCGCGCCGGCTACGCCACCATCATGCAGGGCGATGGAAACCTCGTCATCTACACGCGGTTCGGTTCGCCCATCTGGTCCACCTCGACCTCGGGCCATCCCGGCGCGTACCTCGCGCTTCAGAACGATGGGAACCTCGTGCTCTACGCGGGTGGCAAGGCCGTGTGGGCGACGATGAAGTTCGCCCGCTAGAGCCTCGTTGGTGACACGGGTCAACGCGGAGTCCTCCGCCTGGCCGTGAGCGGAAGGTGCGTCGTGGGGGATGGGAGCGATGGAGTTCTGTGCTGCCGTGCGTGCCTGACAATGGCATCGCCCTCTCGCGGCACAGGCCCCAGACCATGCTCTGAATCGCTTCGCAGTGGCCCGGCATCGTCTATGCAGTGCCATTCGCACGGAGCGTCACGATGACCGCCTTTAGCCGAGCTGCGCTGCTGGGAGTCCTGGTTGCGATTTCGGCCTGCGAGGCGACCCTCGCGATGGGCACAGAACAGTCAGACGGTGGCCTCGATGGTGGAGGTGGCGCCGGCGGCGGGAGCGGCGGTGGCGCTCCGGGAGGCGGGAGCGGCGGTGGCGCTCTTGG
>CAZFXD010000485.1:0-2182 GCA_964522795.1 uncultured Myxococcaceae bacterium | reverse complement strand
CAGCGCCGCCGTCAGCAGCGCGCACAGGCCGAGCGCGCACGCGACCTTCCACTCCAGCGGCCAGGCGACGAGCGCCGTCAATAACAGGCTGGCCCAGCACAGCGCCCGCAGGCCGCGCAGCTCGCCCGCGCGGCGCCGGGCGGTGGCGAGCGCGGCGGTGCGGTGTTCGGCGCTCTCGGGTGGAAACGTGTCCAGGGGGCGGCCGAGCGCCTCGGCGAAGAGCGCGGCGCCTTCGACGGAGTCGGGGGCCAGGGCGAGGCCGCGAAGCAGCTCCCGCAGCGCCTCGCTCCGCGTCACGGCGTCGGGAGAGGCCATAAGGCCCCGAGCGCGGCCCAGCTGCTCCCGCGCCGCGGTCTCGCGCCGAACAGGGTCGGTGGCCCCGTCGAGAAAATGTTCGATGGCCTCAGACAGGGCGCGCGCCGATGCGAACCGGTCGGAGGGCTCCACCGCGATGGCGCGCGTGACAATCTCCACCAGCTCTCGCGGCACGCCGGGCATGCGCCCGCTCGTCTCGGCGCCCTTGAGCGTCGTCCCCACGCGCTCGCCGCGCGTCTTTCCGTTGTGCAGGGGCTCGAAGGTGAGCAGCTCGAACAAGATGCACCCCAGCGCGTAGACGTCGCTCTGCGCAGTCACCCGGGCCAGGTCTCCCGCCAGCTGTTCCGGCGCCATGTACCCCAGGGTGCCGACCGTCATGCCCGGCTCGGTGAGGCCCCCCGCGTCGATGGGCACGTTGCTGCCCGACGCCTCGAGCTGGCCCGGGTGGGGCGTGGAGTCGCGACCTCCGTCGATGCGGGCGATGCCCCAGTCGAGCAGGTGAATTTCACCGAAGTCGCCCAGCATCACGTTGGCCGGCTTGAGGTCGCGGTGGACCACGCCGCGGCTGTGGGCGAAGTCGGCCGCCAGGCACACCGTACTGAACGCGGTGAGGAGCTTTCGTTGGGAGAACCTCGCCCGCATGGGACCGTCGCCCGCGCGCAGCCCCGCGAGCACGTCCTGAAGCGTCAGGCCCTGCACGCGCTTCATGGTGAAGAAGGGAATGTCGTCGGTGCCGAGCTCGAGGTCGTAGACCGGAACCACCGCGGGGTGTTCGAGCTGCCCCTGAATGCGGGCTTCGCGGATGAAGCGGGGGCGGGCGGTGGAGTCGTTGGCCCACTCGGCGCGTAGGCGCTTCAACGCGACTTCGCGGCCTACGCGCGCGTCTTCGCAGAGGTCGATTTCCCCCATGCCCCCATGGCCGAGCGAGCCGATGGCGCGGTAGCGCTCCGCGTGCGCGGGCGACAGGTCTCGCTCGAGCGCGTCGGCGGTCAGTCGGGCCCGCCTCGCGGTGTCCAGCGAGCCCGAAATCTCAGTGTCGCCCAGCGCTGCGTCTCGCCCCGCCTCGGTCGCCATGGCGAAAGACTAGGCCTGCCGACGCGCGCGCGCGAGCACGCCGCGCCTCGCCAGCGGCGCTCACCCCTTGGGACACCCGGCGGTCACATGGCAGATGTTGCAGGTGGCGGGGTTGGTCATCTTGGTCTCGGTGTGCGGGAACTTCCACGCGGTGATGTAGGCCGCGCCGGTAGTGACCAGGCCATTCCCCGGCGGCACGACGTGACACTCCTTGCAGTCCACCGGGTAGAAGTGGTTCGGGTTGGTCATGTTGCAGGTGTTGCCCTTGAAGGAGGGCGACAGGTTCTTGGCGGTGAAGGGCCGGGTGTCGCCCGCGCCCGCGGCCAGCGTGGCGGCGTTGTTCCAGACGGTGCCGACGAGGTCGCTGCCGGCTTCGTGGCACGCGCGGCAGTTGGTGGCGATCAGCGTCGAGGCGTGATCGTACCCGAAGGCCTTCTTTCCACCGGCACTGCTGGTGTGGCAGGTGGTGCAGGCCACGCCGGCGGCGACCGCGGGGTGGGGCAGGCCGTTGATGCCCGGCTGGGTGGTCGGGGTCGCAGCCGGTGGCGCGGGAATGGTGAAGCCACCGACCGAGATGGACGGCGGGATGCCCGCGGCCCCCAGCCAGTTGGGGGCCAGGGCCGTTCCGGTTCCCGGCCAGGAGTGGCACGAGCTGCAATCCTGGCTGCCGCTGGTGGCGCCGAAGCCGGCGTGATCGAACCCGGTGAAGACGGCGGTGGGTTTGACGTTCATGTGGCAGTTGCTGCATCGGCCGGTGGTGGTGTTCATCACCAGCGCGGCGCCTCCCGTGAAG
>CAZFXD010000484.1:0-2186 GCA_964522795.1 uncultured Myxococcaceae bacterium | reverse complement strand
GCTGACGCTCGCCCAGCAGTGCCCAGCGTCGAGCGCGGTCGGCACCCGAACGCTGGTGGAGCCTGCGAGGCCGAGTTGTCCCTTCGAGTTCGAGCCCCAGCAGAACAGCGTCCCGGTGCGATCAGTGCCGCACGCGTGCTGGGCGCCCGTCGAGACCTGGCTCCACTGCGCCGAGGTGAGCGCCGGCGCCGGCACGTACTCGAATGCGCTGTCGTTCTTTCCCGTGCCCAGGCGGCCATCGCTGTTCGTGCCCCAACACCACAGGCCCGCGTCAGTGCGGACGGCACAGGTGAAGTTGTCTCCGGAGCCCGTCGACGCCCAGCCGTCGGGCGCGTTGGGCTTCACCGGGTACGGGTTGGTGCCACCCATCGCGCCCGTGCCGGCGGAGCCGAAGATGTTGTCGCCCCAGCAGAACATGGCGCCAGCCGAGGTGATGGTGCAGGTGGAGTCCCCTCGAGCGGAGATCACGCGCCTGATCGATCGATCGACCGTGGGCTCCACGGTGCAGGCCACGCCGCCGCCCGACCCGCCGACACCACCGCCCGAACCCCCGCCCGCGCCGGCGGAACCGCCGCTGCCGCCTGCGCCTCCGCCATTGGAGCCACCGCCCGAACCGCCTGCGCCACCGAGGCCGCCGGCTGCACCGCCACCACTGCCGCCGCCGAGGCCGCCGGCTGCACCGCCACCACTGCCGCCGCCGCCGTCGCTGTTTCCGGGCACAGGCGGACACGCGGGCGCGAGCGCGATCAAAAGACCGAGGCACAGCGCTCGGCGAAGAATGGTGATCATCATGGGGCCCTCCCGGTCCTCGGGCGCTCGAAGCGCTGAGCGTCGCTCCCCCGATTAACGCAGGCGGCCCGTCAGTGTTTCGCCTGGCCCTGCCCGGCGCTTGCGGCCGTCGGGTGGGCCCGACAGGTGTGGTTCAGGGCAGCGGGACCACCGCGGGCGTCGTCTTCCACGCGGAGCCATCGCCCAGCTGACCGTCGTCGTTTGCCCCCCAGCACCACAGGGTCGAGTCAGTGCGGGTGGCGCAGGCGTGGGTGCCGCCGGCGCTCACGGTCTGCCAGTTGGTGCCCGTGCCCACCTGGGTCGGCGTCGGCACCATCGACGGCGCGGGCGCGAATCCGAGCGGTTGAGCGCCGTTGCCCCAGCACCACAGGGTGCCGTCAGCGCGGATGGCGCAGGAGAATGAGCTTCCCGCCGAGACCGTAGACCACGATGACCCGGCGTCGAGGCGCACCGGTCGAGCCGTCTGCGTCACCCCGGCCCCCACGCCCAGTTCGCCAAAGGTGTTGCCGCCCCAGCCCCACAGCGCGCCGCTCGAGTCTCGGGCCAGCGTGTGTTGATCACCCGCCGACACCTCCGACCAACTGACGCCCGCATCGACGAGCGATGGGCGGAGTCGATTCTGGGTGGCGTCGCCATCTCCGATCCTTCCCCGCAAACCACAGCCCCAGCAGCGCAGGGGGAAGTCGTTGCCGAGCGCACAGGTGTGAGCCGAGCCGGAGGAGATGGACAGCGCGGCCAACGCGCCGGCGTCGACGCGCGTGGCGGCGGGTCGGGTGGCGGTGGTGCCGTCGCCGATCTCGCCCTCGACGTTCGCGCCCCAGCAATACACGCCCCCGTCGACGTCCACGCCGCAGCTGTGCCCAGCGCCACCGGAGATGGCCGCGAATCGCACGCCCGAGTCAGCGAGGAGCCCGCCGAGCTGACCGTAGAGGCTCGAGCCCCAGCAGGTGCCAAGGCCCGTCGCGCCCACCGCGCAGCTGTGCGAGCCGCGAGAGGCGCTGATCTGCTTCACCGCGCCCACGTTGAGCACGTACGGAGTCTGATGCGCCCGGAAGACGCCGTCGCCCACTTGTCCGAATTGGTTTGAGCCCCAGCACGCCGCGCCGCCGTCGAACATCGCAGCGCAGGTGTGCGAGCCTCCCGCGCTGACGGTCTTCCAGATGCCCGGCACCTGAACCGGCCCCGCGTTGGCCGCGAACACGGACCCCAACTGCGCCTGGTGGTTTCGTCCCCAGCACGAGACGCCGCCATCAACCCGCGTGCCGCAGGTGTGCTGGCTCCCGACCGCCACGCTGGCCCAGTCGGAGCCGGCCACCTGCACGGGGACGGGACTGAACGCGCTCGATCGCGGCCCGCCAGCGCCGTCGCCGAGCTGCCCCATGCGATTGTCACCCCAA
>CAZFXD010000483.1:0-2205 GCA_964522795.1 uncultured Myxococcaceae bacterium | reverse complement strand
AATCGTCGATCCGGACCAGATTGTTGGTTTGCGCCTCGCCGCGCAGGAACACCTTGGCCAATTCGAACTGCGCGTCCATCTGGAGCTGGGTCAGCGCCTGGTCCGCGCGGCGGAACCCGTCGTGGCCCTTGTTGATCACCGAGACGTACTGGTCGACCGGCACGGCCGAGAGCGGAACGGCGATGGCGCTCTTCACCGCGGCGGCGTCGGCGCCCGCCATGGCGCCCACCAGGGCGTTGATGGCGCCCACGAACTGGTCATGGCTCAAGCGGCGCAGGGGCGCGTCGGCGGACTGGGCGCCGGGACTGCAAGAGAAGCGCGGCGCGTAGACCGGGCCGGTGTTGCTCCCGCCGCTTCCGCCCGGCGCGTTCCACGCGCCCCCACCGGCGCCGCCCGCTGGCCCCGCGGCGTTGCCGCCGCCCGCAGGGTGTTGACCCGTGTCGTCCGGCGGCGTGACGGGGTTCGGCATGGCACCCGTGAACGAGGCGTCGCAGCCCCACAGCGCGACGGAGACGAGGAGCGGGAGGAGGCGACGACGGGGTGAATTCACTGCGGGGCACAGAGCAACCGGCGGGCCACGCCGCCCAGGCGCTTCGACGCGCCAACCTCAGGAATTTCGGGTGGGCGTCGAGGCGAGCGGCGCGTCGACTGACACCTGCGGACGGGGTGGCCGTCGGGTCGGCGCGACAGCCCACGGCGCTCAACATTTCGCGCCGATTCCCTGGCCTTCGGGCGGGAATCTTGAGACCACCAGCCCCGATGAACGTCGAACTCGTTCGCCAGTGTCTGATGAACCAGGGCCGCGTCGGGTACACGAGCGCCGACTTCGTCCGGCGGTTCTCCGAAGCCCTGGTGGAAGCCGGGCTGCCGCTGTTGCGGCTGTCGACCACGTTCCTTGCGTTCGACCCGACAGTCGTCGGCGCGCACATTTCCTGGGTGCGCGGCGAGGGGACGACCGCCGTGCTTCGGCCCTACACGATTCTTTCGCAGCCCGCGTTCATGGATTCACCGGTTCGGCATGTGATCGAAACGGGGCAAGAGTTTCGAACCCGTCTGGACATTCCCACCGAGCAGCTCCCGTACGCGCTGCTGGAGGAGCTGAAAGCGAAAGGCGCCACCGACTTCTTCATCGTGCCGATTCGAATTGGCGACGCGCTCACCTCGGCCGCCTTTCTCGAGGCGAAGCACGCCGCGAGCAGCTGGATGTCGTTCACCACCGATGTGCCGGCCGGCTTTGCAGAGGAAGATCTTGAGGGCCTGCGCAGCCTGGCGACCGAGCTTGCGCTGCGCATGGCGCTGGAGACGACGAAGGAATCGACGCGCTCGCTCTTGCGGGCCTACCTCGGCCCCAACGCCGCGCGGCGCGTTCTGGACGGCTCGTTTCGCCGCGGCACGGCGGAGATGGTGCGCTCGGTCATCTGGTTCTGCGACATGCGTGGGTTCACCAACCTGTCCGACTCGTCGACGCCCGAGGCGGTGGTGCGAGCGCTCGATCACTACTTCGACTGCGTGGCGAAGCCGATTGAGGCGCGCGGAGGCGAGGTGTTGAAGTTCATCGGCGACGCGGTGCTCGCCATCTTTCCCTACGACACGGACACCCTGCGCTCCGCCTGCGAGCGCGCGATGAGCGCCGCCAAAGAGGCGATCGAGAACCTGAACGCGCTGGCCGCGCTGCCCGGGGGCCCGAAGATCGGCTGCGGCGTGGCGCTGCACATCGGCGACGTCTACTACGGCAACATCGGCACCCCGACGCGCCTCGACTTCACGGTGATCGGCGCGGCGGTGAACGAGGTCTGCCGGGTCGAGGCCCTGACCCGTCCGCTGGGCGTCGACGTGCTGATGACCGAAGCGTTCGTCCGGGCGGCCGCTCCCGACAAGGTCCGCACGCTCGGCCGTCACACGCTCAAGGGCGTCTCCGGTACCCACGAGGTCTTCACCTTCGCGTAAAAAAGGGGACAGGCTACTTTTTCGACCGCGACACTTTTGTCGCGATGGGCCCTCCCGACCTCACAACTGCGCGACGTTGCAGGAGCTGCTCCAGCCCACCCGAGGCGCTTCTCGGCCGGAAAAAAAGCAGCCTGTCCCCATTTTCGCGGCAAAAAGTAGCCTGTCCCCTTTTGCGAAGTTGGGGGTATGACGTGCCTGCCCTTTCACGGAGGTCGTCATGACGTTGTGGCCGCTGGTGCTCGCCGTTTCTTCCACGCT
>CAZFXD010000482.1:0-2237 GCA_964522795.1 uncultured Myxococcaceae bacterium | reverse complement strand
TGCGGCGGCGGCCGTGTCGTTGGGCGCGCTCGCGCGACTGCCGGCACCGCTTCGGGCGCTGGTGGCCCGCGCGTTGGCCGGGCTGGCGTGGCGCCTCGGGATTCGCCGCGCGGTGGCGCTGGAAAACCTTCGGCTGGCGTTCCCCGAGAAGTCGGCGGTGGAATGCGCGCAGCTGGCGCGTGCCGCCTACCGGCACCAGGCGGAGGCCTTCGTGAACGCGTTTCGGGTGTCGGCGTTGTCCGACGAGGCCCTGGCGAGCGAGCTGGAGTTCGAAGGGTTTGAACCCTTGCGCCTGGCGGCGGAATCGGGCCGCGGGGCCGTGGTGGTGTCCGCGCACTTCGGCGAGTGGGAGGTGCTGGCGGAGGCCATGGCACGCCGCGGCTACAAGCTGAGCGCGGTGGTTCGGCCGCTGGCGGGCGCGATCAACGCGGCCCTGATGGAGGCGAGGTCGAAGTCGGGGCTGGCGCTGATTGCGCAGCGCGGGGCGTTGGCGCCCATGATCCGCGCGCTGCGGGCCGGGCGGGTGGTGATTCAGCTCATCGATCAGTCGCTCCCCGAGGCTCACGCGGTGTTCGTCCCGTTCTTCGGGCGACCGGCCTCCACCACGCCGGCGCCGAGCGTGGCCGCGCAGCGCACGGGAACCCCCGTCTTCGTGGCGCTGGGCCTGAAGACGCCGCGGGGCCTTCGCATGGTGGTCGAGGGCCCCGTGCCGGTGCCCGAGGCCGCTTCCAAGGCGGAAACGACGCGGCTCCACATGGCCGCGATGACCGCCATCGTGGAACGCCATGTCCGAGCGCACCCCGAGCAGTGGTTGTGGCTCCACCGGCGGTGGAAGGTGCAGCCGTCGGCGCTACAGGCTGACGCGTAGTCCGATGCCGGCCGAGGCGATGGGCGGCCGCACGTCGATGGGTTCGGTGAACGAGCCATCTGGCAGCGCGATCGAGGGGAGCTTGAGCGCGAAACGGAACTCGCCCCCACGCAGGCCCATGTTCCCCGCGACGAACGCCTCCACCTGGAGGAACGAGAGCACGCGGAAGAACGCGTCCAGTCGAATGGTGGCCGACGGGTCCGAGATGTTCATCAAACCGGTCAAGTTGAGCGTGACCCAGTCGAGGCCACCCGGCAGCCCGGGGGCGAGCGCGAACAGCCCCACGTAGTCGCGGCCGGCGTAGAACGGTGTGTAGTCGCCCTGGGCGATCAGCCACGGGTAGAAGAGGGCGGACGAGGCGCCCACCGGGTTGTGGAAGTACTCAGCGCCCAGGGTGAGCGTGTTCTTGTCGTTGTAGTTGACTGTCCACGAGAGCCCGGCCGTCGCCTGAACCTGAACGCCCGAGTACGAGAACGACTCGAAGGCCGAGGTGAGCGGCGCCTCGGTGCCGTTGGTGCCATCAATGGCGTACGTCCTGGTCACGGTCTGGCCGTCGCGATCGATGTCGACCGAATAGTCGTTCTTCACGCGCCAGAGCCGGTAGTCGGCGCCGTCGCGAAACGCGGTCTCCAGGTACACGTCGATGGGCCCGAGCGCGGACGAGATGTCGATGGTGTAGCGGGGGCGCTGGCCCTTTGCCCACACGCCGCCAAAGCCGATCTCGGCGGGCCCGAGAACGATCTCTGCGCGGGCCGCGCCGCCGAGTTTTCCGAAGACGTTCGCCGGTCCGTTCGCGTCAAACAGGCCGAACCCGTAGAAGTTCCACCCAAGCGACTCGATGGGCACGTGGACTTTGACGGCGTTCACCCCAAGGCGCAGGTCGAACGGGTTCAACGGATCTTTGCGCAGGCTGTTGAGCACGTCTCCGGGCGTCCACAGCCGGGCCACGCCCCACTTCACCTTCTGGCGACCCACGGTGAAGAACACCTTCTGCGCCACATCGAAGCGGAGCCACAGTTGGTCGAGCGCCACGGAGGGGTTGGGCGTGCTGGCGGGAGCCGCGCCGGTCAGCGAGGGAATGCCGAACGACGAGGTGATGCTGCCCGGTTGTGAGGCGTCGTACTTGAGGCGGCCCAGGGCAAACCCGCGCACGCGCTCGCTCGGGCGCGCGTCGAGGTACAGGTCGAGGAGCGAAGGCACGCCCCAGCCGATCTGCTCGAAGCGGTTGCCTTCGACCCACGAGGCGGTGCCTCGGAGGTACAGCGTGCCCCCCACCTTCAGGGGGTCGGACTTCTGCTCGTCAGTGTCGAACTTGCTCTGGGTCTGTGGACCCGAGAGGGCGGCGTCGTGGGCGTTGCCCTCGGTGAGC
>CAZFXD010000481.1:0-2244 GCA_964522795.1 uncultured Myxococcaceae bacterium | reverse complement strand
CACGGCAGCTCGGCCCAGCGGGTGAAGTGGTTCAGCATCGGGTTCAAGCAGGGCTCAATCGAAGCGTGCGACACCTTCAGCGCGCCGGAGCTGTGAACGACGCACGTTCGAGACGTCCCCGTTCCTTCGCGACGAACGCGTGAGCAATCAGCGATTGCGGCACGTGCAGCTGGAGGAGCCCGAGGTCTGAGTGCATTGACCTTTCTTGTTCCAGGCGATGCAGAGGGGTTCGACGCAGATCGCGATCTGGTTGGTCGTGCAGGTGACGCTGCACCCGGTGGCCGAGCAGCTCGGACCGCCGCCGCCGCCGTTGATCAGCTCCGCGGTGCTCGACGCCGCCTCCTGTGAAGGCACCTCCTCGAGTGGGCCTCCACATCCGAGCGCCGCCACGGCCAAGACCGAAATCACCCACATCGACACTCCACGCATGCGAGACCTCCCCTGTGTGTTGGTTCGCTGCTCGAGTGAGCAATCGTCAGGCCAGCGCTGGGTCCCCGCGGCTTCACGGACCTGGCAGCGTCGTCCGTCACATCGTCATGTGACATGACGCGGGTCCGTCATGGTCGGTCGACTGCTCGGCGGTGCGAGCACTTCGGCTCACCTCGCGTCATCGACTTGGACTTGCAGTTGCCGACACGAAAAGGGAGGTCTGCATCGAGACCAACTCGACAGGAGTCTGGACCCACGGTGCAGCGGGGTCGCAGAAGCGTGACGTCGAGGATCTCGGCTCCAGAAGGATGCGGGGCCAGGTCGTCCCCGAGAGTTTCGCCTGGTCAAGTTCGGGTTCAAGCAGGTGTCGATCGAAGTCTGTTTGAAGTGCGTTGCACAAAGTTCCCGCGCACTGGCGCTGTCGTCATCGTTCATCCGCGAAGAATGGAGCGTGAGAGTAGTGCTCTGGTGTTCCTCGACGACACGGCGCGGTCCTGCTGAAGTGCTGCGGGGGAACAACGGAATGCACACTCAGAGATACTTGCTGTTCGCAGCAGCGTTGGCGACCTTGGCGATCGGCTGCGAGAAGCCTCTGCTCAATCGCTGCGGACCAGGCTTGCCGATCTGTCCACAGGGTTTGCGATGCAGCGAGACGCTCGTCGAGGGCATCTGCGTCTTGGTAGAGGACGCAGGCATTGGTGGCGGAGGTGCAGCGGGTGGGGCTGCGGCTGGAGGAATTGCGGGGTCGTCGGGAGGGACCGGAGGATCTGCTGGTGGTGCGGCTGGTGCTGCGGCTGGTGGCTCCTCAGGAGGATCTGCCGGTGGCGCAGCAGGAGGTAACCCGGCCGGAGGCGTTGCAGGTGGTTCGGCGGGTGGAAGTGGCGGAGGTGCGGCAGGAGGCGTTGCCGGTGGCTCAGGAGGAGGTGTCACCGCCGGAGGATCTGCAGGTGCCTCGGCGGGAGGTACTGCTGGCGGCTCGGCAGGAGGTGTTGCGGGTGGCTCAAGTGGAGGCCTCGGCGCTCCGAACCTGACCCTCACTCCGCAACCGGTGAAGACGTTCCACTTCGCCTGGGTCGACGTTGTTGGGGAAACTGAGTATCGGCTCCTCGAGAGTCCAGATGGAGTCGCGCCACTGTCTTTGATCGCGACACTTCCGGCGAACTCGACGAGCCATGACCTGCTGGTGCCGCTCTTTCGGCGGATTGGTGCGAGGTATTTGCTCCGAGCGTGCAATGGCGCGACGTGCAGCGACTCGCAGATCGTCACCGTGGCCGGGTCGCTTGCGGGCGCGGTGGGCTACTTCAAGGCCTCCAACACCCAAGGAGGGGACAATTTCGGCTACTCGGTGGCATTGTCTTCCGACGGAAGCACGCTCGCCGTGGGGGCACCGAGTGAAGACGGCAACGCGACGGGTGTCGGGGGGAACCAGACTGACAACTCCGCCAACGACAGCGGCGCAGTTTATGTCTTCGCAAAGAGGGGCAGCGTCTGGGTTCCGCAAGCCTACGTGAAAGCCTCCAACACTGACGCCTTTGACCAGTTCGGCCGTTCGGTTGCTCTATCAGCTGACGGCTCGATCCTCGCAGTCGGCTCATACGGTGAGTCCAGCAGCGCGATCGGGGTCGGTGGGAATCAGGCCGACAATTCTGTTTTCACCTCCGGCGCAGTCTACATCTTTTCGCGGAATGGCACGGCGTGGTCTCAGCAGGCATACGTGAAGGCGTCGAACACTGGAATGAGAGACGTCTTTGGCCTTCCCCCGCATGACGGTTTCTTGAGACACCTCACTGGGGCGAAGCTCGCCTCTGGAGGTGG
>CAZFXD010000480.1:0-2248 GCA_964522795.1 uncultured Myxococcaceae bacterium | reverse complement strand
CAGTTGGTGATGTGGAGGAAGTCGGTGACTTACGCGGAGCAGCCGGCCTCGAACGGCGGGCGGCCCCGCTCGATGCCGCCGACGTAGCGCTCGGTGCAGAACGAGTTGGTGAACCCCCAGCCCATCGAGGCCAGCTTGCCGGAGTCCGACAGGTCCTGGCTGTACGGAGGGAGCTCGAAGGAGAACGACTCCGCGGGGTCGATGCGCCCCTTGGTCCGGTCGAACTTCCAGTAGGTCAACCCACCGCGGTACTTGTCGTTGAAGGTGTCGAGCGGGAAGTACCCGTTCTCGAGCGGCGCGGCGTACTGCGCCGCCTCCATCACGTACTCGCTGTTGGGCGTGACGAACGTGCCACCGTGCTCGTTCTTGAAGATGGGGTTGGTGACGATCTGCTTCGTCTCGAAGTCGCGCAGGTCGATGACCGCGATGCGCGGGTTTGACTTGTCGTTGATGAACAGGAACTGGCCGTCGTACGCGCCGTCGGTCTCTGAGATGGCCGGGTGGTGCGTGTCACCCCAGGTGATCTCCTTCCCGGCGATGTTGCCTTCTTTCAAAACCTTCTTCGATTCTTCGTCGAAGCCGTACCCCTGCCACGGCTCCGGCGTGAAGACGCCGATGTACTTGAGGATGCGCATCGACGGGATGCCGTAGACGATCACCTGACCGCTCTGGCCGCCCGAGCTGAACGCGAGGAAGTCATCGCGCTTGCCCGTGGGCACGTACGTTTTGGCGGCAGCCATCAGGTCCTGCTGCGTGAGCGAGCGGCGCTTCATGACGTCCTGGAGCGTCTCCGCCGACCAGGCTGCTGACGCAACCATGGCGATGGCGACTCCAGTGAGCTTCCCAACAAGGTGTGACATGGCGTTCCTCCGGTGACAAATGCACGACGTTCAAGGCATTCCGGACCACTGTGAGCAGTGATCGTGCCAACGCGATCACTTCGCCGAGTCCAGGTCCTGATGAAGACTGTTCGCGGGCCAGCGGACCTCGAGAAGACACGAGTCATCGGAGCGCCGCAGAAAGCGCCACAGAATCTCTGATTCGAGCTGTCCGACTGCGACGTTCCTAATTCAGGGCATCAATAGACACAAGGGTCCAGTGAGACGATGGAGTTGGGCGCTGGGGTCGGTGTGACAAACTGGTGAAATGTCGAGAGCGGGGCGGTCCTGTTCCCGGTGTGAGGGTTGGTGATTAATGGATAAATGAGTCGACTGAAATTCCGGGACGTTGGGGTGGGTGGTGATGTGGCGCAAGAACGGGTTGAGAAACGACATGCGACGCACCTTTTGCGTCGGGCGGGCGTGGAGCGAGTAGGGCGGTGCGACGACGAGCGTGGTTTACGTCGATGTTCGACGCGCGTGGTTGATCCCGCTCAACCCCGGTCTGACGGTGGTTCGGCTCGAGGTTGGTTCAGAGAGAATCGGTGTCCGGCTACTGCATTTCGTCCTGGTCTTCGGGGCGCTCGATCGGCGGACGCGACGAGCGAATGAACTTGCCTGACTTGTCGACGAAGAACACCTCGACGGACTTGGCGCCTGTTTGATCGCTGAGTTCGATGCTGCGCTCGAGCGTGCGCAGCTTCTGCTCACACGGCGGTGCACGACGCTCAAGCTCGACGGTGACCACCGGCGTTCGCTTCGGTTTTTCAATCGCCGGCGGATGACCCTCGCGCACTCCTGCGATCGCCATGCAGGTGTCTTCGGCGAAGTAGACGATGCTCACGACGAGTTTGCCTTTTCCGTCCGCGTGGGCCCGCGTGATCTTCGGCTCGGCCGCGTGAGTCGTGATGACACACGTGACGGCGGTCGCAAGCGCTGCCAGGTGGAAAGTATTCAAGCGCATCGTGGTTGTTCTCACAGGAGAGTGGTCGATCTCGCGGCTGCAGCCTGCATGTCAAGCCGTTTTCCATCCTGCGGTCACGCCATTTCTCTGCGCTTAGCCCACCGCGGGCTGTGCAACTCCAAGGCGTGGATTCGTTTGACAGCGCCGGCGCCGGGCGGCAAACGGCGTGCGCGGTCTTCCCCTCACCTCGAGCGTGTACCCATGAATCGCGTCATCGCCCTTTCTATTGTCGGACTCCTCGTCGGAGCGTGTGGCGGCACCAACTCGCAATCGGACGGCGGCGGCGGCGCGGGTGGCGCTTCGGGCGGTGGCTCGGGGGGTAACGGCGGGGCTGGCGGCAGTGGCGGCACGGGCGGGGCGGGAGGATCGGGCGGTAGGCCGTGAAGACCTGCTCGGTGCGGACGAT
>CAZFXD010000479.1:0-2274 GCA_964522795.1 uncultured Myxococcaceae bacterium | reverse complement strand
TCGTTGTGCTGGCCGCCCGCGCGAACGCACTTCTGGGTGGTGGTAGCGCGGCGGTAGCTTCGGGTCTCCTTGCCGACGAACACGTCCTTGAACTGCACCATGCCGGCGTTGGTGAAGAGCAGGGTGGGGTCGTTGTGAGGCACCAGGGCCGACGACGGCACACGCTGATGACCGCGCTCTCCGAAGAACGACAGAAACGACTCGCGAATGGCCGCCGCCGATTGAAAGTCCGACATGCGGTTGGGTTATGCCACGGGTTTGACGTTTTCAACCCAGCCTAAGGGGGCGAACACGTAGGCTTTGGCCATGTGGCTCGGCCCCACACTCTCGCTCCTTGTGCTGGTGGGCGCCTCCCCGTCGAAGCTGGAGCGTTCGGTCACCCAGGGGAAGACGCCCGCCGACCGCCTGCGGGCCCTTCGCGCCCTGGCCCCCAACAAGTCGCGCGACGCGCTGAGCGCCGTGTGCCTCGGGCTCGACGACCGTGACGCCACGGTGGCCTCGGCGGCGGAAGCGCAGCTGGCCGCCCGCGCCACCAAAGAAGCCAACGCGTGTCTGCACGCCCGCCATCGCCCCGTCACCCCGCTCGCCGTCGGCCGGCTGGGAACGTTGCAACCCGAGGGGCTGCTGGCGAAACCCGAGGCCCGGTCTCGCGCCGCGGCCGTGCTCACGGAGCAACTGCGCGACCACGGCGTGCTCGTGCTCAGCGCGGACGACGCGCTGCCTGCGCTGCTCGCGGGAAGAAAGCTGCCGGAGTTCGTGCTCCAGGTGGTGGCCACCGCGACCGGCGCCGACGCCGCGCGGGTCGACGTGCTGGTGCTCACGCGTGAACGCGCGCTGCGCGCCAGTCACAACTTCAAGGCGACCGGGGCCGCGCCGGAGGAATTGCTGGAGCCGCTGCTGGTGCGCGCCGCCGGAGACACCGCAGCTGGCCTGCTCCCGTAGTCCGCGCCGCTCACGCTTTGGTTCTCTAAATCGGGTTCTGGGCCGCGGACGTGCCGCCTGGCGTCCAGCGGGGACGCAGTGCGAGCGCATGCGCAGTCACCTTTGAATTGATGCGCGGGCGCCTGCGGAAACGTATGGGCGGGTCGCCTGTCCGCCGTTGGACACAACGAGCCGCGGTGTCGTCCGCCGACGACGTTTTCAACAGCGCCGCCGCGTAAAGCGCTGAGAGGCGTCGTTGCCCGCCACGGCACACAGGTTGCTCACGTCAGAGCGACTTGCCCCGGATGACTCCAGACGGTCGCGTCCTGCTCTTGCTCCTGTGGGCCGCGGGCCTCGCGTGTGCGCCGCTTCCTGACACGAGCGAGGCGGTGGCCATCGACGCGGGGCCCGAGGAACGCGGCGACAGGTCTGGCGACCCGGTGGACGCGGGATCGCCCGCGGCGGCCGCCGACGCGGGCTCCCACCCGCTCGCTGCAGACGCTGGCCAGCCGATGGCGCCAATTGATAGCGGAACTTCCGCGCCAACGACCGATGCCGGCTCCGCCGCGCCGGGCTTCGACGGAGGGGCCGGTCCAGGCCGCGATGCGGGAAACCGGGGGTCCAATTCCTATCGGGGCGCTGGCGTGTATCCCGATTTTCTTGGGGTCGCGTACAACGGGACGACTTTTGTCGAACCGGGCAATCCCAACGTTGCGAGCGCGTTGTCCGCGGCGAACCCGTTTCCGGAGTTGAATCGGTTTGAAGCGATGCTGGGACATCGCAGGCTCACCTATGTGCAGCAATTTGCGCCGCTGAGCACGCGCCCCAACGCCCCTGGCGCCGGCGATACGAACTTTGTCTCGCCGACCAATCGCGATGCCGTTCGAAGTGCGATGGCCGATGGGTTGCGTGCGTTTGTCGACGATTCTAGCGCGGCCTGGAACACGCGCTTTCTGCACGGGCAGGGCCGAACGCTGGTGATCACCGTGCCGATCGCGTTGCGCGTGTGGAATCAGCCCAACAGTGAATCTCCTTATGCGACGCTCTCTCAGGCGGCTGCCGGGGAATTGAACGGCGTGTTCGCGTCGGTGGCCCAGCGCTATCGGACCGTGAAGGACGCGACGGGCGCGCCGCTGTCACGAATCATCTGGCGAGTCGGCTGGGAGGCCAACACCCGAACCCACCCCTGGTCTCCGAAGTTCCCCAACGGGGGCACGCCCAATCCCACCCGTGTGGTTGATTTCAAGAACGCCTTCGCGCAGGTCGTGTCGACGATGAAGTCGAACGGACTTGCGTCGTGGAAATACCAACTGGACGGAGACATTTTCTTCTTCAGCTCGGGCTACGGCACTG
>CAZFXD010000478.1:0-2330 GCA_964522795.1 uncultured Myxococcaceae bacterium | reverse complement strand
CGCGCAGCCGAGCAACTTCAGCGCCGACGCACCAGCCAAAAATCGCCCGCCTGCGCCGCGATGGTGAGCTCGCTGGCCAGCTGTGGCCCCAGCACCTGCGCTGGGTGGGCGCCGCGAATGAGGAAGTGATCGTAGGCCCGCCCCTGCGTCTCATAGTTCATCTGGTCGGGGCGCCACTCGGACGGAAACGTAGGGGGCGGTTCACCTCGGTACATCAGAGGAGAGTGGGGCGTGAGCGCGAAGCTGAAGTTGGTGACGCCACCGCGCTCCCGAGCGAGATCCGCCGCCGCGTGCAGGTAGACCGGGTGGGTCATCGCCGCAGAACCAGTGGCGTAGATGAGCCCCATCACGCGCGGTTTGTCGGTCGCGGCGTTGGCGATCTGGTCCAGCGCGCGGGCTTCGTCGCCGAATCGCGCGAACCCGCGCCAGAGCGGAAGCGCCGTCGCCACCGCCACCGCCAGGGCCAGCACCCCGAAGACGCGAACCGCGCGCGTGGAGAGCACCGGCACCGCGGCCACCAACAACAGGGCGACCAGATGCACGTAGCGCGAGTTCAGGTAGTACATGTACCCGCGGATATCGAAGGGCAGCCCGAACAGAAGGCCCGCCGCGATCGCAGTGAGCGCCCACATGCGCACATGCGGGAATTCCTCCGCCACCCGGGCGACGAACGCGCGAACAGTGACCGGGGCGGGCTCGGTGGCGCGGAACAGCGCGAACGCCACCCCGGCGCAGAGCGCCCAGGTGAGGAGCGGGGCCCACAACGGCACCGGTGGCGGGGGTTGGTGCAGCGTCACGGGCAGCACGAGCCCCAGCGTGAGGAACGGCGCCACGGCCGTGGTGAAGACCAGCGCCAGGCGACTCACCCGCGCCAGACGAGTGGAACCGACGCGGTCACCGCCGCGCGCCAGGGTGACCAGCCCGACGCACGCGGCCAGCGCGGCCACGGCGAAGGCGCCGTTGACCGCCGTGACGTCACTGCCATCGGGCAGAAAATTGGCCAGCAGGCCGCGAAAGTCCCCCAGGTTCTGCTCGAAGGTTTTGAACGAGAGGTTCTCCGGGGACAGCATGGGCCCCCAGGCCTTCCAGGGTTCGCCTTTGGCGACCTCGGTCGGTGCGCCCACCCGGAGCCCCACCCACAACAGGAACATCACGGCGCCCGGAACGGCCGCGAGCACAGCGGGGAGCCGGGCCCGGGCGAACGAGCCGTCTGGCGCCCGGGACAACAGCAACATGGTGGGGAGCGCCAGCCCCAGAAAGGCGAAGACCTGCACGTGAAAGAGCAGCACGGCGACTTCGAACACGCCCATCCCGACAGCGAAGGCGCGGCGCCGAGCGGGGTCCTCGACCGAACCGACCGCGCACGCGCACGCCAGCACCGCCAGCGGCAGCGCGCTCACGTAGTTGAGAAAACCCCAGGCCAGGCTGTCTCCGTACGCGAAGGGCAGGGTCAGCAGCGCAGGCCACACCGGTCGCCGCTGCACCCGGAGCAGCGCCGCGATCGAGAGCGGAAACCCCGCCACCGTCAGGGTGAGGAACACCCGGTTGGCCAATTCGAGCGGCATCAACCAGTTCAAGCCGCTCACGGCGTAGTAGTAGCCGAGATAGGGCGTCAGCGCGGGGCGCCGCGCGAAGTACTCGGGGAAGAGGGTGCTCGCGTCGTTCAGCCGGTGCAGCACGGAGATCAGGTGCAGGTGCTGCGGCAGGTCGACGAAGGGCAGCCGAACGCTCGCCCACAGCGGCGCCACCCCGGCGAGGAGCGCGAGCCCGAACACCGCCATGTCGCCACGCTTTGAACCCTTCATCCTGACGCCACGCAGATACGGTCCGGCATTGGGGTTTGGCAAGGAACCTTCGAAAGTGGTATTGCGCGGCTCATGTTGAAGGTCTCCACCTGGATCGCCTCTTCGGTCGCCCTGACGTTCGCCCCCGGCGCGTTCGCGTCCACGGCGTTGTCGCAGGCCGAGCTGCCGCTGCAAGAAGGCGGCTGCGGGTGCTCCGGGAAGGCCGACTGCACGTGCAAGAAGGGTCAGTGCAAGTGCAGCAAGTGCGGCAAACACCGCGCGGCCCGTATGTTTCAGACCTTCCGCGACGTTCCCGAGCTTCCGCCGCTGCCTGATTCAGCGCGACGCGACGCCTCGGCCGGCGTGTTCATCTAACCCGAATCGTTTCGCTTCAGCCTTGCGCGCGCCCGCTCAGCTCCACTCGAGCATGCGCGTGAGCGGTGCGCGCGCGGCGTTGAGGAGCGCGGGGTTCATCTCCAGCGATGGCTTCTGGTCGCGCATGCACTGGTAGAGCTTCTCCAGGGTGTTCAGCTTCATGTGCGGGCA
>CAZFXD010000477.1:0-2332 GCA_964522795.1 uncultured Myxococcaceae bacterium | reverse complement strand
TCACGAAGTTCGGCTGCTTCGACAGGTGCGGCCGAATGCGCTTGATGACGATGGTCTTCTCGAACCCCTCGAGCCCGGCCTGACGCGCGAGGAAGATCTCGGCCATGCCGCCGACGGCGATGCGATCGATCAGCGTGTACTTGCCGAACTGAATGGGACCTTTCGGTTTCGCCGCTTCAGACATCGTGGGGCGGGCAAGCTACCACGGGCGCCGCGCTCCGGTGGATTTGCGAACACGCACCGGCCGGGCGAGTCACGCGAGATTCTCTTCCGGCGGGCACACCACCATCAGCTTCCGGTCGCCCAGGGTGTTGTTCACCCTGCCGGTCGACGGCCAGAACTTGCGCGCCCTCACCCACGGCCGGGGAAAGACGCCGACCGAGCGGGAGTACGGACGGTTCCACTCGTCGGCGGTGGCCACGCTCGAGGTGTGGGGGGCGTTCTTGAGCGGGTTGTTGTCGCGCGGCCAGGTGCCCTTCTCGATCTGTGAGATCTCCTGGGCGATTGAGATCATCGCGTCGCAGAACCGGTCCAGTTCGGCCCGCGACTCACTCTCGGTCGGCTCAATCATCAGGGTCCCGGCGACCGGGAAAGACACGGTGGGCGCGTCGAAGCCGTAGTCCAACAACCGCTTGGCGATGTCTTCCACCTCCACGCCCGCCGACGCCTTGAGGCGGCGACAATCGAGAATGCACTCGTGGGCTACGGTGCCCTGGGTGCCCTGGTAGAGCACGGGAAAGTGGGGGCCCAGTTTTCGCGCCAGGTAGTTGGCGTTGAGAATCGCCAGCTCGGTGGCGCGGCGCAGGCCGTCGGCGCCCATCATCATCGCGTAGGCCCACGAGATGAGGAGGATGCTGGGGCTCCCGTACGGAGCGGCCGAGACGGCGCCCACGGGCGTCTGCTCTCTCCCCGGCTGCAGCGGGTGCCCGGGGAGAAACGGGACCAGGTGCGCCGCCACGCCGATCGGCCCCATGCCGGGACCGCCGCCGCCGTGGGGAATGCAGAAGGTCTTGTGGAGGTTGAGGTGACAGACGTCGGCGCCAAAGTCGCCCGGCCGGCAGAGCCCGACCTGCGCGTTCATGTTGGCGCCGTCCATGTACACCTGGCCGCCGTTGGCGTGGATCACCTCACAGATGGCGCGAATGGGCTGTTCGAACACTCCATGGGTGGACGGGTATGTCACCATCAGCGCGGCCAGGCGCTCCTTGTGCTCCTCGGCCAGCGTCTTCAGGTGGGCCGTGTCGATGTTGCCGTGTTCGTCCGTTCGAACCGTAATCACCTTGAGCCCGGCCATCACCGCGGAGGCCGGGTTGGTGCCGTGCGCCGACTGGGGGATCAGACACACATCTCGATGCCCCTGCCCCTTCGAGCCCAGGTAGCCGCGAATGGTGAGGAGCCCCGCGTACTCACCCTGCGAACCGGCGTTGGGCTGAAACGAGACCGCGGCGAACCCGGTCACTTCCTTGAGCACGCTCTCCAGTGACCGAATGATCTCCTGGTACCCCTCGGTCTGAGACGCAGGGGCACACGGGTGCACCCGGGAGAACTCCGGCCAGGTCACCGGCTCCATTTCGGTCGTGGCGTTGAGCTTCATGGTGCACGAGCCGAGCGGAATCATCGAGTGCGTGAGCGAGAGGTCCTTCGCCTCGAGCGAGCGGATGTACCGCAGCATCTCGGTCTCTGAGTGGTACCGGTTGAACACCGGGTGCGTCAGGTACGCGCTCTTTCGTTCGAGCGAGGCGGGCACCCTCGAGCCGGCCACGGGCGTCATCGGCTGGCGGGTGAAGACCGCGACCAGCTTTTCGAGATCGCCGCGCGAGATGGTCTCATCGAACGCCACGGCGATGGAGGTGGCGTCGATTCGCCGCAGGTTGAAGCGCTGGGCCTCGGCGTCCCGCATCGCGCGATCAGCCTCCGTGGCCGAGGGGAACGAGAGCCGCAGGGTGTCAAAGAACGCCGCGTGGACCACCTTGAGCCCGGCGCCGCGCACGGCTTCGGCGAAGGAGACGGCGAGCGCGTGAACGCGGGCCGCGATGTCCCGCAGGCCTTTGGGCCCGTGGTACACGCCGTAGAACCCGGCCATCACCGCCAGCAGCACCTGCGCCGTGCAGATGTTGCTGGTCGCCTTCTCGCGGCGAATGTGCTGCTCGCGGGTCTGCAGCGTCATGCGAAGCGCGCGACGCCCCTGGGCGTCTTCGGAGACGCCGATGATTCGACCCGGGAGGTGCCGAATGAAATCAGCGCGCGTGGCGAGGTACCCGGCGTGGGGCCCCCCAAAGCCGAGCGGAACGCCGAACCGCTGGGCGCTCCCCACGGCGATGTCCGCGCCCAG
>CAZFXD010000476.1:0-2334 GCA_964522795.1 uncultured Myxococcaceae bacterium | reverse complement strand
CCGAACGCGTCGCTCCCCCAGAGGAACTCCGTCTGGCGAACCACCATGCCGGCCGGTCCGGCCAACTGCACGGTGGAGAACGCCATCATCATGCCCACCAGAGACAGGCCCAGCGCCACTTCGTACGAGATCATCTGCGACGACGCGCGCACGCCGCCGAGGAGGGCGAACTTGTTGTTCGACGACCAGCCGGCGATCGACGTGCCGTAGACGGCGAGGGAGGCGATGGCGAACATGTAGAGCAACCCGAAGTCGGGGTTCGCCACCACCTGCGTCACCCGAGCGCCCCAGAGGTGAATGTCGGGCCCCGCGGGCACCACGGCGAACAGCGCGAACACCGGGCCGAACGCCAGCATGGGCCCCAGGTTGAACAGCCAGCGGTTGGCCGCCGTCGGACGGAAGTCTTCCTTGGTCAGCATCTTCAGCACGTCGGTGGCGATGTGAGGCAGGCCCGCCAGGTCCTGGTTCGCGAGCCCGGGAATCGGCAGGCGCGCCCGGTTGGGGCCGATGCGGTCCTGCATCAGCGCGCTCCACTTGCGTTCGGCGAGCGTGAGCAGGGTGGCGATCACCATCACGAACACCAACATCAAGATGAGCATGTTGGCGATGGAGCCCAGCCCCAGCCGGTCCTGAATCAGCCCGGCGAGGTTCGACTCCAGAAACCCCGAGAGCACGTAGCCAGCCGCGGAGATCGTGAACAGCGCGCCCACGATGATCCCAATCATGAGAAAGATGACCGCGATGCGGCTCCCGTTTCGTCGCAGCGCGGCGATGAGGTTCGAGATCGAAATCATGGCAGTGAGAGCCCTCGCATGTTCGGAACTCCCGTTTCTCTCCACCCGGGCGGCCGACCGTCAGCGCCCGTGGGCAGGGTCGCGATGCCCGGCCGCTTCGCCAGCGGCGCTTCCTTGTCCCAGCCGAAGTCCTTCAGCTCTGCCGCCGCGCCCGAAAGGGCCTTCCACACCTCGCGCGAAGACTTCAACGCCGCCGACGCGCCCATCGCGGTGGCGAGCGCCTGCGCCCAGCTCCAGTGTGGCGCCGAGGCGCCCTTCGGGGGGTACGCGCGGCGGAACCGCTGCGTGATGCCCGCTTCCTGGGTGAAGGTGCCTTCGTCTTCCAGGTGACTTGCCGCGGGCAAGAGGACGTTCGCCTTCGCCGTGAAGGCATTCTCATTCACCGACTGCACCACCAGGAGCGAGACCGCGCCCAGCCGGGCTGCGAAGGCCGCCGCGTCTTCCGGTACCTCGCCGCCGATGGCGTAGAGCGCCTTCACCGAGCCGCTGTCGAGCGCCCGGGTGAGGTCCGCGAACGGCTTCAGCTCAACCCCGAGCCCGCGGGCAACAAACTCCAGGCCCTTCCGGTTCGGGTTCTTGTCCGCCAGCATCAGGAGCTTGTCGGCGGCCCCCGGGGCCCGGCCGGTGACATACGCGGTGGTCACCTGCAGCACGTCCTTTGCGAAGGAGAGCGACGCGAGCAGATCTTCATTCGAGGCCGTCGGAGAGACGAGTACGACCACCTGCCCGACATTCGCTTTGAGCTTCTCGGCGGCGACCTCGAGCGCTTCCCTGGCGGTCGCTTCCACCCGGTCCGCGCCCTGCCCGACGAAGGCCGCCAGCACGCGGTCCTTGTTGGCCCACGCATAGGTGAGGCGGCCCTGATCGCACATCCAGCTCTTGTTGATGGCCTCGTTCTCACGGGGACGGTACCGGTACACGTCCTGGCCCATGAAGTCGGCGTTGATGGAACAGCCGCGCGAGCACCCGGTGCAGACGCTCGGCGCGGCGGAGAGGAACCACGCGCGCGCGCGGAACCGGAAATCCCGATTGAGCAGCGCCCCCACCGGGCAGATGTCGACCGTGTTGCCCGAGTAGTTCGACGTCAGCCCTTCGGAGCCGGGGAACACGTCGATACGCTCGTGCGAGCCTCGACCGAAGACGCCGAGCTGCGGCTCCTTCGCCACCTCGCTCATGAACCGGACGCAGCGCGTGCAGAGAATGCAGCGCTCCTGATCGAGCACCACCGTGGGACCGAGCACGTGGCGTTTATTGCGCAGCACTTTCGGGCCCACCAGCCGCGAGGGCTTGTGGTCGTACCGCATGTAGTAGTCCTGCAGCTTGCACTCGCCGGCCTGGTCGCAGATGGAACAGTCGACCGGGTGGTTCAGCAGCAGGAACTCCATCACCGCGCGCTGCTGCTCTTTGACCTTGTTCGTGGTGGTCTTGACCGCCACGCCTTCGGCGATCGCCGTCTGGCACGCGGGCACCAGCTTCGGAGCGTTCGAGGCTTCCACGAGGCACATGCGGCAGTTGGCGGCGATCGAAAGCCGCGGGTGGT
>CAZFXD010000475.1:0-2348 GCA_964522795.1 uncultured Myxococcaceae bacterium | reverse complement strand
ACCGCCGCGACGTGAAGAACGTCCTCGAGCTCCACAACCTCCGCGACGACGACTACTACCTCGGCATCTTCCTCGTCGGCGCGTACCAGGAGATCCTGGGCGACCTTCACAACCTGTTCGGCGACACGAACGACGTGCAGGTCACCCTCGACGGCCACGGTGGCTACCGGATCGAGCACGTGCTCGCCGGCGACAGCGTCACCGAGGTGCTCAGCTACGTCGCCTACAACCGCGACGAGCTCGTCAGCCGCCTGCGCCGCCACATCGAGGACGCGCTCCGCAACAACGCCATGACCCTCGACCAGTCGCGCCAGCTCCTGCGCAGCTACGAAGCGGGTCTCGCCGGGTACACGTACCTGGAGCGCGAGGTCGACGCGAAGAGCTTCCACGCTTCGGCGGGCCAATTGCGCCTGGTGGTGGACCCGCAGCCGTCCACGCCCCGCAACGTGGGGACCTGAGCGCCTAGCTCCAGCGGAACGTCATCGGCATCTCCACCGACGGCGCCAGACTCTTCGCCACGGGGCACGTGCGGGCGATGGCCTCCAGCCGCTCGCGATGCGCTGGGTTGATGCCGCTCGGCATCACCATCGCCAGCTCCAGCTTCACAATCTGCCGGGGCGTCCCGCCCATGTGCTTGACGATGGTGGCGCTCGCGCCGTCGGCCCACGAGAGGCCTTCGCGCTTGGCGAGCAGCTCCATGGTGGTCAATGCACACGACGCCAGCGCCGCGGCCACGAGGTCCGTGGGTGAGAAGCTCGACCCGTCGCCTCCGTTGTCGCGCGGGGGCACGGTCAGAATTCGCGTCGAGGACGGCCCGTGGACGAGCTCCGTCTTGAGCGCGTTCAGGTTCGCGTGGATCTCAACACCAGTGGCAGCAGGCATGGCACCTCCGGAACAAGCCAGAGGAGCGTACGACGACTTCAACCCATGAGGTCGACGATCACCACGCCGCGGCGCTTCGGCTCAGGTTCCGCGCGGTCGCGGCCATCTTCGTCTTCATCGTTGGTCGGCACTTCCAGCGAGGGCCGATTTTTCTCAGACCTCTCCCTGCGCTCTTTCTCTTTGCGCCGAAGCTCCTCGATGATGAAGGCGTCCAACATCGCTTCGTTCCTTACCGTAGCCACTTACGGATCATCGGCCCCGACCACCAAAAGTTGCTGCAAAACCAGCGCCTTCCGCCAACTTCTCTGAAGAACAGGCCACGCCGGAATTGGTGCCCGGACGCGCACTGACAGGTACGTCAGTCCTCTGATCTTAATGCAGAGTTGGCGCGCGGCAACCCACAGTGGCCTACGGGGCCATGCGTTCAGCCGCCGCCTTGAATGCTTCCAGCATCTTGGGCAACTGGGTCTCAGCGAGCTTGGTCACGATCGCTTTCGGAACCATGAAGCCGACCGCCAGCTCGAGCGTGTAGATGGCCTTGGTCTGGGTGGGCGAGAGCGCCTGGAGCTGCCACGACCCGTGGTTGTCCTTCATGTACTCACCCTTGATGAAGGTCCACGAGACGCGGTTGGGCGGCTCTTCCTTGATGCGCACCGAGTACTTGATGCTGGTGGCCACCAATTCAATCTCGTACTCGACGTCGGTGGCGGGCCCGTTGCGCCCCAGAATCTTCACGCTGCGAAGCTCGGGGTTGAACTCACCGTACTTCTCGTAGTCGATGATGAGCTTGTACACGCGCTCCAGCGGCGCGTTAATCACAATCTCTCGAACCGCAGCGGCCATGGTGTCTCCTACGCGTAGCTCGGCTTCTTATCGAAGCGGTGGGTGGAGGTGACGTAGCGAACGGTGCCGGTCTTGGAGCGCATCACCACCGATTGCGTCTCACAGCCGCCGTGGAAGAACCGAACGCCCTTCAAGAAGTCGCCGCTGGTGACGCCCGTGGCCGCGAACATCACCTCGTCCTTGGCGAGCTCGCTCTCGTGGTAGATCTTGTTGATGTCGGTGACGCCCATCGCTTTCGCGCGCTGGGCTTCCTGCTCGCTGCGCGGCTTCAAGCGGCCCTGGAGTTCTCCGCCCACGCACCGCACGGCGGCCGCGGCGATCACCCCTTCCGGCGCGCCACCGGTCCCCATCAGGACGTCGACGCCGGTCTCTTCGAAGCAGGTGGCGATGGCGCCGGCCACGTCGCCGTCTTCAATCAGGCGCACGCGCGCCCCGGCTTCGCGGACTTCCCGAATCAGCGTCGCGTGGCGATCGCGGTCCAGAATCATCACCGTCAGCTCGTTGATGTCCCGGCCCATCGCCTTGGCGATGTTCTGCAGATTCACCGTGGGCGACTTGGACAGGTCGATGGCGCCGCGGGCGCGGGGGCCGACCGCGATCTTCTCCATGTACGTGTCGGGGGC
>CAZFXD010000474.1:0-2362 GCA_964522795.1 uncultured Myxococcaceae bacterium | reverse complement strand
GCTTCGTCGACGCCGGCTCGGGTGGCGGCAGTGGTGGTGGGTTCGTCGACGCCGGCTCGGGCGGCGGCGCCCCGCCTGCGGCGCCTGGCCCCGGCGCGCATCTGCCGGTGACGTACGACCTCTCGTCGCTGCCGACGAACGCGAAGTACGTCGCGACCAACGGCATCGATGCGACTGCCACCGGGACCGTCTCGTCGCCCTACGCGACGTTGGCGGCGGCGATCAGCAGCAGCGTCAGCGGTGGCACCATCGTGATCCGAGGTGGCCTGTACCGGAATCAGGGGAACCTCGCGACCAACGGCAAGACGCTGCGGATCATCGCGTACCCAGGGGAGATTCCCACCTTCAACGGCGCGCAGGTGATCTCCGGCGGATGGATCACCGACGGGACCGCCCGGTTCGTCCCCTACACCCCGACGCCCGATACCGTGGGCACCATGAACATCCCGGGCGGACAAGGGGTCACCGGCGGGACCAGCGGCGCCGGCCGGTTCTCCGATCAGGCGTGGATTGGCAGCGTGCAGCTGCAGCAGGTGAGCACCCGAGCCGCCCTCGCCGATGGCAAGTTCTGGGTCGACCGCACCAACAACCGTCTCTACCTGACGAGCGCGGACTCGGCCAAAGCCGGCATCGAAGTCTCGCAGCGGCGACAATTCATCAACATCAGCGGCAAGAACACCGTGCTCGAGGGGCTGGTCATCACCCGGTACTCAGACTCGGGAGGAGACTACGGCGTCGTCCTCGCCACCAAAGACGCCGATGACGTCGTCCTTCGGAACGTGGAGCTCTCGGAGATCTCGCTCGTCCCCGCGTTCATCACGGGCGACTACGCCGCGAACAACATGATCAAGAGCGCCAGCATGCAGCACGTCACCATCAGTGGGTGCAACTGGCTCGGTGCCACGGTGGTCAACGCGGATGACTTCGTGCTCGACGGCAGCAAGATCACCAACCTCGACCGATGGGATGAATTCCAGAGCTCGCCCGTGTCCGGCGCCATCAAGTTCGGTCGCGCGTGGGGCACCCGAATCACCAATAGCGAGTTCAGCCATCTCAAGAGCCACGGGCTCTGGTGGGACGACAGCAACTACAAGACCGAAGTCGGCAACAACACGATGGTGAACATCACCGGCGCCGCCATCTTCTACGAAGTCTCAGACGAGATCGTGATCGCCAACAACGACATCGCGGTCCCCAGCGGGGGGCAGGCGTTCAAGCTCGCCGCGGCCTCCGGGGTGAAGTTGGTCAACAACACCGTGGTCGGCGGGTTCGATCAAATCGGCCTCTACACCGACAATCGGTCGGTCGCGCCGCCGGGTGAACTCCCCTGCTACGACTACACGCGCGGAACCGCGTGCGGGCTTCCCGGGAATCAATGGCCCAACAACTGGGACAAGAATCGGGTGCGCCCGGTGACGCTGGACTGGAAGCCGCGCGTCGACCTTATCCTCAACAACATCTTCGCCTACCCGACCGGGGGCGGCAGTTTCTGCGGCACCGGCTCGTCGGTGTGCATCACCACCAAGCACAACGAAGCGGCCTACATCTACGTGCCTCTGGAGCAGATCATCCACCTGGCCGACTCGCCCTACCCCGGTCTTCCGCAGACGTTGATCGATGGCAACGTGTACGCCGGCGGTGTGATCAGCGTTCAGGTCTACAACCCGACCACCATGACCTCCACCACCACCGCGTACAACGACCTGGTGGTGTTCAGAGCGGCCATGAGCGCGGCGCCGGTTGGCATCGGTGGGTTCGAGGCGCGCGGGCGCATGGGCACAAGTTGGGTCAGCGCGGATGGGACGCCCTCGTCAACACTCTCCGCCGTGCACGCGCAGGCTGCCGCCGTGCCCACCCACCCAGCCATCAACGCGTACGTGCCCGCCGGCACCCGCCACTACGGCGTGACGTACCGCTAGCGGGGCATCGGACGGCCTGGGCGTTCGGCAGCCTAGACGCCGTGCGGCAGCGAGGGGTTCTTCGAGTGATCCGCCAGCCGCGCGTGCAGAGTCGGCGTGAGCAGAAACCAGAACTGCTCGTCGCCGAACGAAAGAATGTCGCCGTCCCTGACGATGGTCTCGCTCTCGACGCGGGTGGCCGCGTTCAAATAGGTGCCGTTGGTGGACTTCAGGTCGACCACCGAGCACGTCTGGAGCCCGGGGTTCCACTTGATCACCGCGTGCTGGTTGGACACCGAGTCGTGGCTGAGCACCAGGTCGCAGCTCGGCGCGCGCCCCACGGTCATTTCGTTGTCTGAATCCATCGGCGGCAAGGTGGCCACCGCGAGGTCGTTGAACTGAAACAAGAGCCCCAGGGCTCCGCTGGAGATCTGAGCGCGAGAGATGACCGCCGTCTTCACGTG
>CAZFXD010000473.1:0-2401 GCA_964522795.1 uncultured Myxococcaceae bacterium | reverse complement strand
CAAAGAAGGAGCGCCCGATGAGCGGTGACCACTCGCACGACCACGGCGGGGCTGCGCATTCTCACGTCCCCGCCTCGACGCCCGCGCGTCGACTCACCATCGCGCTGGGGTTGGGCTCACCTGTGGCGATGGCGCCCAAGGCATCGACTCCCACCGGCGGCACCGACAGCCAGGGAACCACGAACACGCGCTTGGCAAGACCGCCTGCAATCCGCTCGAGCTGGCGCCGCTCGCCTGCGAGCTTGGCCGCAAGCAGTGGGTCACGGGCGCCAGCTGCTGACAGGCTGCGATTCACCACCCAGGCAAAGGGCTCGACCTGTGCGCGGCGCAGGTCCTCTTGCAGTGCTGCGGCCTGCGAGACCGGCGTCGTCTCGGGCAGGGTGACGATGACCACGTGGGTCATGGCGGGGTCCTGCAGGCGCATCAGAGGCGTCGTCAACCGGGCTGGGTTGAGACCGGGGCCGAGGTCGCGAAGGGCCTGGCGGTGATACGCGCCGGTCGCATCCATCAGCAGCAGTGAATGGCCGGTGGGTGCCGTATCGAGCACGACGAATCGGCGGCGCGATTCGCTGATGACCCGCGAGAAGGCATGGAAGACGGCGACTTCCTCGGTGCAAGGTGAGCGCAGGTCCTCGCGCAACAGCGCCTGTCCTTGGGCGTCGAGGTCCCGCCCCTTCGTCGCCATGATCTTCTCGACGTAGGCGCGCGTCTCGACGGCCGGGTCAATCCTACTGACCTCGAGCCCTGGGACCTCCCCTGACAGCGTCTCCAACAGGTGCGCCGCAGGGTCGGTCGTGGAGAGGTGAACCTCGAGCCCGCGCCTGGTGAGGGCGACCGCGAGCGCCGCGGCAATCGTCGTCTTCCCAACTCCGCCTTTCCCCATCACCATCACCAGCCCCTGCTTCTGACTGGCGAGCTCCTCGACGAGAGCCGCGAGCGGCTCCATCTGCGGCCGGGCTGCTCCGGCAGCAAGCGAGGCCGACGGCACCTCCGCTCCCGGACGGAGAAGCGCGCGGATCGCGGGCACGCCGACGGTGTCGAACGGCTTCAAAGGAATCTCGTCGCGCGGCAGGGCTCTGAGTTCCACGGGGAGCTGGGCTGCGGCCGTTTGCTGTTGAGCCTCCAGCGCAGTCGCCACGGAGTCGGCTGGGTCACTCGCGTGGAACACCCCGTTGATGGCCAAGCGTTGGTGCCCAATCCCAAGGGCCGCGAGTTCATGCGCAGTGCGGGCTGCTTCTCGGATGGACCGCTCCTCGGGCGTAGTGACCAGCACGACCGTGGTGCGAGACGGGTCGGCCAGCGCGGCCAACGCGCGGCCAAAGCGATCCTCCTGCAGCTTCAGGCCAGAATGGGGCCCAAGGCACGAAGCGCCCCGGTCATTACCCTCGAGGAAGCCGGTCCAGGCCTTGGGCAGGCTGAGCAAGCGCAGCGTGTGACCCGTGGGGGCAGTGTCGAAGATGACGTGCTCGTACTCCTCGGGGGCGTCCGCAAGGAGCGTCGCGAACTCGTCGAACGCGGCAATCTCCGTCGTGCAGGCCCCAGAGAGTTGCTCTCGAACCGTCGCACGCTCTTCCCCGCTACCGAGCTGCGCCAGGACTCGAGTGCGGTAGGCCTCGGCAGCGGCGTCTGGGTCGACGTTGAGCACCGAAAGCCGCGGGACGCCTGGTACCGGCACCGGGCTATTGCGCAATTCGACGCCGAGAATCTCGTCGAGATTCGACGCTGCGTCGGTGCTGACCAGCAGCACGCGCTTCCCCTGGTCGGCGAGGCTGACGGCGGTCGCGGCCGAAAGCGACGTCTTTCCCACGCCGCCTTTGCCGGTGAAGAACAGGTACCGAGTCGGCTCGACGAGGAACCCGGGGCTGAACACGCGAGACAGGCGACGACTGAGCTCGTCTCTCACGCTGCAGAAGGATTTCAGTTTGGCCGTTTCGTCGCCCTGAACCGCACCCGGGTCCGGCAGGCCCCAGTGCAGCCGTGTCGCCTTGCCGAGGAACAGCGGGCACTCTTCTTCGGAGCACAGCGTGACGACCAGGTCGACGTCCCCGGGTGGAATGTCCGCGACGCTCTTCGAGTGGTGCTTCGAGATGTCGATGCCAATCTCTGCCAGCGCCCTGATCGCCAGCGGGTTGACCTTCGACGGAGCCGAACCGGCTGACGAGACCTTCACCCCCGCGGGTGCCAACGCCCGCGCGATGCCCTCAGCCATCTGACTGCGCGCCGAATTCGCGACGCACAGAAACAAGATGTGCTTCGGCTTGGCCGCCCGGAGCTTCGCGGCATCGGCCTCCCAGGAGTCGCTCAAGAGGCAGCTCCCGGACTGGTCGGGCTCACGTCCACGGCGCAGTTGGCGACACGCGCGAGCTCGGCGGGGTCATTGGGGAAATACTTCTGCCGCAGC
>CAZFXD010000472.1:0-2413 GCA_964522795.1 uncultured Myxococcaceae bacterium | reverse complement strand
TGGCCGACCGTCAAGGCCCCGGTCGAGGGCTTCAACTCAAACTCGGTCGACACGCCTTGCACGCTGAGTGGTCTCCCACCCGTCGGTGTCCACGTGCCCCCTTCGGCGTCGATGGAGCCTCGAATGGTGTCGCGGCCACCGCGGGTCTCGACTCGCACCCCGCGCAGGGCAACGACACTGTCGGCTCGTTCCAGGCGAAGCTCCGCGTCGTCCACGCGCAGCGCGTCGATGTTGAGTCGCTCCAGGGCGCGCAGGTTGCACCCGGTCTGAGTCGGCTCGCCCTCGCCCTCACCCAGGTGAATCGAGATCTTCGGTTCTTCCAGCGTCACTTCACCCAGCGACACCCGCCACGGGAGCACGCCCGAGATGGACACCGCCAGAAGTCGGGCCGTGGCCTCCACCGAGGCGCTTCCCACCCGCTGGAGGTGCACGCGGTGCAGCGCCGTGCGCAGGCGGAACGGCTGAAACTCACACCGCTCGAAGGCCACGGTGGCCCCGAGCTGGGCCGGCAGGTCGTGCTCCAGCACGTCGCAGGCGGTCGCTTCAGCCCACGGGCTGTTGAGCGCGACGAGGCAGAGCACGACCAGCGCCGCACCCACGCCCCACATGATTCGAGTGACTCGAATCCGCCGCACGATCACCTACCTGGGACAAACAAGCGCTTCGGTTCGACGTCGCCACGCACGGAATATTGCGTCTCCGCGGTGGAGAGCCCGATTTTCCGCGACCTCGTGGGAAAGCGCCATCCTCGGGCCGGCAAAACCCCCGGGGGGACGCGACGCCTGTAGCGACCTGTTACCCCGCGCGGCGGGTCGGCTTCGAAGGGCCGTCCTGCTCAGGCTTGGTGGTGGCAGCCAGCCGCGAGACCTGTGACGCCACGTCTCGGTACTTGGCGTCCAGTTGCTGCACCTTCATGAACTGACCCAGCGCTTTCCCCGCCTGGCCCCACCCTTCAAACGCGGTGGCCAGTTCGTAGCGCAGCGCCTTTTCCGGGTCGCCGGCGGCGTGCTCCGAGGCCAGCGCCTTGCGGTACGCGTCGACGGCGCGTTCAAATTCGCCCTTCGACACTTCCAGCATGCCCATCATCGTCAGGCAGTCGATTTCCTTCCGCGTCCCCAGGCAGCCCTGTCGCGCCACGTCGAACTCGGAAATCGCGTCGTCGACGAGCCCCATCTCTTTGTAGGCGATGCCGAGATCGTAGTGGGTGTCGACGTCCCCCGGCTTGACCACCTTGGCGAGGCCCTTCTTGAACTCAGAGAAGACTTCTTCCACCGAGTACTGAAAATCTTCCTCGGCGGCGGGCGCCGGTGCGGCCGCCGCGTCGCCCAACTCGTCGGCCAGCTCGGCCGCGAGGTCGAACGCATCTTTGGGCGCATCGGCCGCGGGGGGTTCCGCCGGAGGGGCACCGCCACCATCGATCAAGTCGAGCAACTGACGGGCTCGGACGTGATTGGGGTACGCCACCATCACGGTCTCGAGGATCTCCCGCGCTTCCTCGAACAGGCCCTGATCGATGAAGAACTGGGCCTCTTCGCACTCCTCCGAGGCCGGCTCCTCCTCCGGAGGTGCCTCCACCGCTTCTTCTTCGGGCGGAGCCTCGACCGCCTCTTCTTCCGGTGGGGCCTCCACCGCCTCTTCGGGCGGGGCCTCGGCGACTTCTTCCTGCGCGTATTCTTCGGCCGCGGCTTCTTCGGCGGGCGCTTCGGCCACTTCTTCCGGGGGGGCTTCGGCGTACTCCTCCGCGGAGGCTTCGGTGACTTCTTCCTGGGCGTACTCCTCGGCGGGCGCCTCGGTCGCCTGCTCTTCGACGACCTCCTCCTGCGCGCCCTCCCCCTCCATGTCGAGCGTGTCGCCCGCGGAGGCGTCCTCGACCACTTCTTCAGATACTTCGGCTTCGGCCGATTCGTACAGCTCCGGCGCCACGTGAACGTTCGACGGCGTCCCCGCGGTCAGCGGCTCGTCGAACTCGTCGGCGACGATTTCCTGGTCCTGCGAATCTGAGGGGGCGTCTGCCACCGGAGGCGGCCCGAGGTCGTAGTCGCTCCCTTCGGCCGCCTCGGCCATCGGCTCGTCTTCGGAGACCGTCTCCACCGCCGCCGCCGCGAGCGCGTCATCGGGCTCGTCGGCCACCACGATTTCTTCGTCGCTGCTGTCGACCAGGATTTCGTCGTCGACCGATTCTTCAATCACCTCAGCGTCGCCGGAGCGCAGCGCCGCCATGAACGCCGGCACTTCGGGGTGATTGGGCTGCTGCTCCAGAATCGCCGCCAGGAACGGCTGGGCGCGCTCGGCGTTCCCGCTTCGCGTGTGCAGGCGGAGCACGTTGAGCAGCTGCTCGAAGGCCTGGGTGGGGTTATTGGCCGCCACGTAGATGGCGTAGGCCTTCTCGTGCGCGTCGATGTTCTCGGGGTCG
>CAZFXD010000471.1:0-2413 GCA_964522795.1 uncultured Myxococcaceae bacterium | reverse complement strand
CGACGCCGGTCGGCCACCCGACGCGGGCGTCCTCGACGCAGGCCGGGTGGACAGTGGCGTGGTGGACGCCGGGCTCGGCGCCGAAGACTCGGGCGTGCCGCCGCCGGAGGAGCCGCCGCCGTTCGATCCCTCCATCATCCCCAAAACCGACGCGGGCACGGGCGGAAACAACAGCGGGAATCGGGGCTGCGGGTGCGACGCCTCATCGACGCTCACCGCGCTGGCCGCACTCGCGCTGCCCATGCTTCGCGGCCGCCGTCGACGCGGGCGCTGAGAAGGGGCCGCTACGCCGCCCGCGCCGCGCGGGCACAGTCCTGGGCGGTGAACACCCCCAACAACTCGCCGTCTCGCAACACCGGCAAGGCGGGCAGCCGCTCCTCGAGGAGCCGCAGCGCCGCGTCGATCACCGAGTCGAAGACCGAGAGGCTGGGCGGATTTTTCGCCATCACACAGGCGATGTTGGTTCCGCCGTCGGCCCACTCCAGCGCCGCGCGAATCGAGCGCGAAGAGACGAGTCCCACGATGGTGCCGTCCGACGTCACGCACGCATACGGCAGGTCCATCCGGGCGAAGATGGTCGCGGCTTCCTCCAGGCTGGAGGCGAGGGAGATCGTCGCGGCGGAAGAGATGGAGTGTTCGAGTGTGCGCATGAGTCCTCGCGGCGTTGAGCGGTTGTCTCCTCCATGAGCAACTGGCGCGCCACGCCGCGACCTGTTGGATTTTCTGTGGAACGGCGCGACGCACCCAGCCCGTCGCCGGAACTCCACGCCGCACTCCAGCGGTTTTTTGACGGTGCGTGAGTGTGGGAGCCGCGGACCGCCTCGGGGGCTAGGCGGCGGAGATGAACTCGGCGCCGATGCCGGTGCTCGTCACGCGCGCGACGCGAAACAACCCGAAGGTGGGAATGTCGGTCTTGCTCCGCGCGAACTGCACGCAGATGGTGGAGCCGACCGGCGCCGTGCGCTCGGTGCGAATGAACAGCCCTTTGTCCGACACGTCCGACGCGTAGTCGAAGTGGAGGTCGCCTTCCCACGTGCCGTGCTGCACGAGCATCTCGAGCGGGGCGCGGGGTTCTTTGCGGCGGTTCTCCACAGGCAGCGTCATACACAAATCATCGCTCGCCTGCTGGGGCAGTTGTCAGGCGTTTTGACCCTGGATTCAGGCGCAACCGGTTGATTTCGTGTGCTTCGTATCGGTTCAACACCCACCTGGTTCGACGGCGTCGCGCCGGTTGTAAAGGTGCGTTGCGGGCGACGGCGCTACTGGAGGTTGGGCTTGGCGCAGCCGAAGACGATGTCCAGGTCCGCGACCTTGCCGTTCTTCAGCGAGTCGCAGGCCGCGCCGTAGAAGTTCACCTGATTCTTCACCGCGTCGTAGTCCCACCCGTCGGTGTGCGCGGTGTTCTGAAGAATCTGCCGCGTGTTGTCGAAGAACACGAAGAGCTTGGTGGGGTCGGGAGGCACCTGGGTCAGGTTGTAGGTGCAGGAGAGGGTGCGACTGCCGATGGCGTTGAGCGCGGCCTCGAGCGAGGGCTTGTCTTCCGCGTGGTAGTACATCGTCCCCGCGTCGGCCGGCGCAGGAACGCCTCCCGCGTCAGCGAAGTTGGTGAGCGCGTTCTTGTCGACGCCGCCGGCGCCGAACGCCACCACGAAGGTCGAAACCCCTTTCTGCGTTCGCAGCGTGGAGATGGCCGTGGCCGTCCCGTTGTCGCCGCCGCCGGCGTTGCAGCCGGACTGCATGCCGTCGGTGAGGAGCAGCACGTAGCTCTTGCGCGTGGCGTCGAGGAGGGCCGGGTCACCGGCCGCTTGCTGCATGCCGGTGTCGATGTTGGTGATGCACGGCCCGTTGGGAAAGTTGGGGTCGGTGTTCACCAACGACGCCTGCAACAGCGCGTTGATGGGCGCCTCTTTGTCGGGCCCGATCGGAATGGGAATCGCCGCCTGCTCGCAGTCTGGCGCGACGGTGTCGGGGAAGAGCCCCAGCCCAAAGCGAATCTTCCCCTGGTACGTGGCCGTAATCTGCTTGATGGCGCCCACGGCGATCTCCCACTTGGAGACCCCGCCCACCTTGTTCTTCATCGAGCAGGACCGGTCGAGCTCGATGAAGAGGTTCGGCTCCGCCACGCCGCCTGTCACCTCCGTAGAGCCGCACGAGCTTCCGGGCACACAGGTGTGCGTGGTGGGGTCGCAGATGGTCCCGGCCACCGTGCAGTCATCTGTCACCGCGCAGCTGCCGGCATCGACGCACATCGAGGTGGCGCTGCAGAACTGACCCGTCGCGCACGAGGGGTCGCAGACCGACGCGCCGCCGCCGTCGCCGCCCAGCCCGCCAGCGACTCCGCCCCCCGCCGCGCCCGCTCCCCCGCCTTCGCCGCCGTCATGGCCGCCCGCCGTAACGCCGCAGGTGCACTCAT
>CAZFXD010000470.1:0-2433 GCA_964522795.1 uncultured Myxococcaceae bacterium | reverse complement strand
GTTCGGGCGTCCGGCGATGCCCTCCAACCCCTCGCTCACGCCGGCGGCCGCGCCTGCCAGCTCGACCATGATGTTCGGCGCCCCTGCGGCCGCGGCGCCCAAACCGCCCGCGCCCGTGGCCCCGCAGCCCGCGCCCGCCGCCGCCAACTCCACCATGATGTTTGGCCGGCCGGCGACGCCCTCCAACCCGTCGCTGCCGACGCCCGCGGCTCCGGCCGCGGCGCCCGCCAGCTCGACGATGATGTTCGGAGCCCCGGCGCCCAAACCGTCGGCCCCGACGCCTTCCGTGGAGGCCCCGGTCGTGGTGCGGTCGGCACCCGCACCGCAGATCCCGCAGGCCGCCCCCGTGGCGCCACACGTTCCACCGCGAATCCCCGCGCCTGCCGCTCAGGTCGCCGCGCCCGCGCCGATGCCAGCCCACGCGTCCGCGCCGGTGGCGCCCGTGATCTCGGCCTCGCCCCCCATCTCGCTGGCCCCGGTGGCCGCTCACGCGAGCCCCGCCGAGCTGGCCTCCACCGTTCGGTTGAACGCCTCAGACATCGACTGGATGAAGGCGCAATCGAAGCCGTCTGCGCCCGAGCTCCCGTCAGTGCCAGCTCGCGTGGAGCTCCCGCCTGAGGCCTCCGCCATGCCGGGCTTTGAAGCCCCGCGCGCGATCGAAGCCGAAGAGGGGCGGGCGACCAACGTCTCCTATGACGACGCAGGCGCGTTCATGCGCGTCCAGCAGGCCGCGATGCGAAAGCGCATCATCATCGCGGTGGCGATTCTGGCGGCGATCGCGCTCGCCATCATCGGCTGGAAGGTGATGGGCGACCGCGTCTCGCTCCGCGACACCCCGAAGGAGGGCCTGGCGGAGGTGGATGAGGCGCTGGCCGGGCTGCGCGGAGACGACACCAACTCCAAGAAGGCCGCGGTGGCGAAGTTCGAGGCCCTGGTGGTGAAGTACCCCGAGTTCGTTGACGCCCACGCCGGCCTGGTGACGGCGCTCTCGCTTCGGGTGGATGACTTGTCGCAGCGGTGGAAGCGCCTGGACCTGCGGCGGAAAGATCGCGAGCGACGGGCGCAGCGCTACTCCGACGAAAAGAGCCCGGCAGACTGGGAAGTGAAGTACGGCACGCTGATCGAGGAAGCGAAGCGCATCGCTGTCGACTACGAGGCGGTGGTCGCCGAATACAAGCCCCTCAGCGATCAGTTGGTCGGCGCGTTTCATCGCATGGAGACCACGGTCGAGAAGGACGCCCGGTTGCCCAAACAGTCCGTGCTCGCCGTGACTCGGGCCGAGGCGCTCTACTTTGCGGTGTCGGGCAATGGTGAAGCCATCACGCGCGTGGAGCGCTTCGCCAACGTGTCCGGCGGTCAGGCGATCGACAGCTGGGTCGAGATGGCCAAGGCCGAGTATGTCCTCAACGCCTCGGCCAGCGGCGACCTGCAGACTGAAGCGGCTGCCCGGTTGAGCAAGCTGGCGGCGGCCGACAGTTCGCTCTTTCGCCCTCGAGTGCTGACGGCGCGCCTCGACTTCCAACAGAAGCGGCTGGACGACGCGCTGGCGGCGTTGGAGGACGTGCTGATCAAGAAGCCGACGCACGACGTGGCGGCTGAATTGAAAGAGTGGATTACCCGCGCCAAAGCTGAGTCTGACGGGTAATTCGCTTCGCGCTACCGCTTGGCCGATAACCTGGACTCCACCGGCAGCAGGGTGGCGTAGGAGTCAAACAGTTCACCCGCCAGTCGCTTGCCGCGAACCGACTGAGGGCCACGAAGCCAGTCATTCTGCGTGCGGCCGGAGGCGTCGGTGGCGACGGTGGGGCGCTCGGTGTTCATCCGGTACCGCACCACGCCCCGCGCCACCCGGTGAATGACGGTGACGGTTCCGTCATCCTCCACCTCGTCCACGATGCCGATGTGGGTCAATCCGTCGTTGCTGCGGCCGTCTTTGTTCACGTCGTACGTCTCTTTGAAGAACACCAGGTCACCCGGGACCGGACGCCCTCCGGTGTAGACGCGGCCGTGCGCGAGGGCGAACCGGTAGATGGCGGTTACTCCGTTGTCGCCCTTCTCGGCGCGCGACATCAGGTCCACGCCCACCTGGGTGTAGACGGCCCGCACCAGACCCGTGCAGTCGTCTCCATACTTCTTGCCCCCGGCGACGATTCGCGTGGCCCCGAGCAGGTGGCGGGCGGCCTCCAGCACCTTTTCGCGCGCGCCTGAGCCCACCTCGACCGGGGCAGCGGCGGTCCCGTCGAACGACGGCACGTGTCGCGCGATGGGCGGGCGCTCGGTGCGGGCCAGGCGTAGCCGGCCTCCGACAGGCGAGGTGGTGGCGCAGGCCGAGGTCAGGCAACCCAAAAGCGCCAATTGAAAGAGGAACCGCACCCCGAGAGCAGACCTCCAGATTCGCTCTCGGTCAAAATCGCGAGCGGTGTCTGCTACGGT
>CAZFXD010000469.1:0-2434 GCA_964522795.1 uncultured Myxococcaceae bacterium | reverse complement strand
AAGACAAGACGCTCGTCTCACCGTCGGACGCGGTGATGAACATGAACCTCGCGGAGCAGACCCGCAAGGTGCTCGCCACGTTGACGCCGCGCGAAGAGAAGGTCCTGCGCATGCGGTTCGGCATTGGCGAGAAGAGCGACCACACCCTGGAAGAAGTCGGCCAGGACTTCGAAGTCACGCGTGAACGCATCCGTCAGATTGAGGCGAAGGCGCTGCGCAAGCTTCGCCACCCGTCGCGTTCGAAGCGGCTGCGCTCGTTCGTCGAGAGCTGAGCTTCGCCGCCGTCGTCGGTCGTTCCACGCTGACCACAGCGCGCTTCGCCTTGTGCAGGTGCTTGCACACTGAGCAGGCCACGGCGCTCACCCACAGGGCGCCACCCTCGCCTTCTCTCAGCGATTTCCGCAGGGTGGGAACGCGTCCGCGGTGGACCTCGCGTTGCACTGCCTGGGGGTATGCGCAAGACCACCTTCAGTCTCTCGATGCTCGCAGCCGTCGTCGCGTGTGGCCCGGAGTTCCAGGCCGGCTCCAGCCTGGAAGACTTTGAACGCCAGGCGCACCCGACGTTCTTGCTCTCCCCGGGTGAGGCCCGAGACCCGTACCTCTTCACCATGGTGCTGGACCCGACCGACCTCAGCGGGACCACCTGCGCGCTGTTGACCCAGAACCTCGTGGTCGAGCTCAATGGCGTGCAGGCCAAACGCATGGTGCCCGAGCAGCCATCCGTCAATTGCCTCGAGTTTCGACCGACGTTTCAGGCTCGGCTGCCCGGACCTGCTGCGACGTGGACTGTGACGCTGCGAGACGGGGCCACCGTTCGAACGTTCGTGTACCCGGGCGACGCGGCGACGTACGCGCTGGTCGAGAAGAGCGCCGACGTATCAGCATGGTTCTTCGACATGACGGTTGAGATGGTTCCCCCGCTGCCGGACACGAACCTCGGCGCGCCGTACATCAGCGGCGTGCTGAAACTCCACGCCGGGCAATCGGCCCAGGGAATCAGTCAGCTCGAGCAGCTCTCGCGCTCGACGTTCCGGGTCTCGGGGTTCTTTGGGGGGTGGCAGCCAACCAAGCCGCCGGCCGGCAGCGCGATGACCATCAGCTACTTCGACTACGTGAAGTTGCCAGCGGAGGCGTGCGACGCGCACTACACGTGTGAGGGCGTCGAACGGTGGGTCACCTACTCAGGGCCGCTGTCGTTCAAATCGCCGGGCTGACATCGTCGAACCCCGTTTGGACGAGAGACGGAGCAGGCTCGCCTAGCGCAGCCCTTGATGCGCGCGAACGAACACCTCGTTGAGCGCGGGGTTCTTCAGGTCAGCCATGTAGAACTCGAGGTACGACGCCCCGGCGTCGACCGCCCAATCAGACGCCTGCGCCAGCACCGCGCCCGCGTCGCAGGGGCTACTCTTGCCATTCATGCGGCAGGTGCCGTCGCCCGTCACGTACCACGCCATTTGGTAGCCGAAGCCACCCGCGCTGCGCCCGGCGTCGCGAACATAGAAGTCGAAGTTCTGACGGGGCCCTTGCAGTCCGTTGTACTGGACGACGAAACGCGCGCCGTAGCGGGCCCGGCTCCCATCCACCAGCTCGTCGGTGAGAATGCGATCGAACGTCGTGAGCGGAATCGTGCTGCCGGTTTCGTCGAGCGGCGGGAACGCCGAGGTTGAGAGCATCAGTTGCAGTTCCTGCCTCGGAAACGCCGACGCGTAGACGTCGGCCACGTCGAAGAAGGCCTGGCGAACCTTTGCACGCGTGTAGCCGGCGTCGCGCCAGGCGGCGACATCGTCGGTGATGACGCACAGCCCCCCGTCGAGTCCGGTGACGGTCTCCCCCACCCCGTTGGGGAGCTTTGTCTCATCGGTCCGTTTGTGAACGACGGCCAGTTTGACCGCCGCGACAGCCGGGGCGGCCGAGTATCGCCCCCCCATGGCCGTCACGAGGCGCTTCAGGCGGGAGACGTACACGGGGTCCCACGGGATGGGAATCGGCAGCGCGTCGCAGAAATCGGGGGCGTAGGGTTGGTCGACCACGAAGGTGAGCGACCTCACGCCGGCGTCGTAGAGGAATGAAGGGGTCGCGGTGCCGAGGGACACCCCGAGCGACACGAGCTTCCCCGCGTCGGCCGCACGCGCCGCAGCGTTGTCGAAGAACGTCCAGTTGAACGACGCATCCGGGCGCTCCAGCGCCTCCCAATCCGCGTTGACGAAGACAGCGTCGGTCAGGTCGTGTGACAGCACGAAGCCGAAGTTGGCGTCGGGAGTCGCCGGTTGAATTGGTATCACCACGCCGCGTAGATGCCGCGCCACTCCGGCGTCGAGCCCGCCATCGGCGCCGCCGTCGAATCCGCTGCCTCCGCCTGCACCACCCCCCAGGCCGCCGCCGCTCCCTCCGCCCGCGCCGCCTCCGAGTCCGCCGCCGCTGCCTCCGCCTGCGC
>CAZFXD010000468.1:0-2447 GCA_964522795.1 uncultured Myxococcaceae bacterium | reverse complement strand
TTCGGCCACGCGCTCAACGTCGAAGCGCTGCCCGGCTTCGACCTCACCAAAGAGAAGACGCGGCTGGGCAGCTTCTGGCGCGACACGGCGGTGGAGCAGGAGGAGATTGAGTACTTCGCCACCGGGCACCCGTTGATTGAGGCCCTCTTCGGCTTTCTGCGCGACGGCCCCTTCGGCCGCAACGGCGCGCGCTACATCGAGTCGAAGAAGCCGGGGAAGCACCGGGGCGTGGAGTTCCTCTTTCACATCAACCCGCCCGAGCCGTCAGACACCTCGCCCGGCGCGCGCGTGCCGTCGCGCCAGCTCTCGCGGTTCCTCGAGCGCATGCTCATTCGCACCGCGGTGGTGCTGACGCCCAATGGCCCCAAGGGCAACGCGGACCTCTTCCCCATTCTCGATGGCGCGGCTGGCCAGAGCTTGAAGGGCGACGAAGTGCACATGGCGTTCCCCGAGCTGCGGACGAGAATTCACGACCTGGCCGAGACCGCCACCGCGCTCGCCCAGAAGGAGCTCGTGGCGCGGGCCCGGGTGGCGGAAGCGGCCATTCAGTCCGAGCTGGAGACCCGGAAGCGCCGGCTCTCTCTCTCTCTCTCCCACCAGGGGTTGAAGCCCGCGCACATCGAAGCCGAGCTCGCCGCCGCCGATGCGTTCGCGGCCGCCATTCTGGACGCCCTGCGCAAGGCCACCGTGACGCTCGACTCAGCGTGCGCGTTTGTCATCAACCGCTGAACCTCTGGAGCCCCAACGCGCATGCTGACTGTCTGGTTGAACGTGGCCCTCGCGGCGGCGACTCCGTTTGAGCTGGTGGCCGAGAAGACCGGCTTCGTCGAAACGGGGCGCTACGCCGAGGTCGAAGCGCTCTGCGCCTCGATTCCCCGCGCGTACCCCGGCCGCGTGAGGTGCGAAGCGTTCGGCACCACGCCCGAAGGCCGGAAGATGCTGGTGTTCATCGCGTCGGACGATGGCGTGTTCACCTCGGCGCAAGCGAAGGCGAAGAAGCGCCCCGTTCTCCTCGCCCAGGGCGCCATTCACGCGGGCGAAGCCGATGGGAAGGAAGCGGGGTTCGAGGCGCTCCGCTCGCTCCTGTTCGAGAAGAAGGGCGGCCTGCTCTCGCGGCTCACGTTCGTCTTCGTCCCCGTCTTCAACGTGGACGGGCACGAGCGCCGAAGCGCGGCGAACCGCCCGAACCAGATCGGCCCCAGGGAGCCGGGCTGGCGGGTGACGGCGCAGAACCTGAACCTGAACCGCGACTACGCGAAGGCTGAGGCGCCCGAGATGGCCGCCATGCTGACGCTCCTGCGAAGGTTCGACCCCATCGTCTACGTGGACCTGCACGTGACAGACGGTGCGAAGTTCCAGCACGACATCTCGGTGACGATTGAGCCGCGCTTCTCTGGCAGCCCGGAGCTGCGCGCGCACGGCACGGCGCTGCTGAAAGAAGTGACCGGGTTCCTCCACGGCCAGCACCACCTGCCGGTCGACTTCTACCCGCAGTTCAACGACGACGACGTGCCTGCGTCGGGGTTCTCCAACGGGGTGGCGCCCCCGCGGTTTTCGTCGAGCTACTGGGCGCTCAACAACCGCATCGGCGTGCTGGTGGAGGCGCACTCGTGGAAGACGTTCGCCGAACGCGTCAGCGCCACGCGTGATGCCCTGATGGGCCTGCTCCTCGCGACCGCGGCGCACGGCGAGACCTGGCGAGCGGCGGCCACGGCGGCCGACGAGGCTGACCAGAAGCGCGACGGCGGTGAAGTGGCGATCGAGTTCGACAACACCAGGAAGAGCGAGCCCATCGAGTTCCTCGGGTACGCGTACTCGCGCGAGGACTCAGGCGTGAGCGGCAAGGCGTGGATTCGGTACGACGAGACGCGCCCCGAGGTGTGGAAGGTGCCGCTGTTCTCCGAGGTCGTTCCCACGGCGACCGCGCAGCTGCCCGCGGCCGGCTATCTGGTGCCTCCGGCGCACGCCGCCTGGGTCTCCACGAAGTTGAAGCTGCACGGGTTCTCCTTCTCGGTGGTGAAAGCCGCGCAGGACCTTGCCTCGGCCGGGGTGTTTCGCGTCACCGACGCGAAGTTCAAACCCGCGCCGTACGAAGGGCGTCAGGTGGTGACGGCCACCGGGGCGTGGCAGGCGGAGGCGGTGACCGTGAGGCCCGGCAGCCTGTTCATCCCTTCTTCCCAACCCCACGCGGCGCTCCTCGTGCACCTCTTCGAGCCGGCCGCGCGAGACTCCTTCTTCGCGTGGGGCTTCTTCAACGCCCAACTGGAGCAGAAGGAATACATGGAGGACTACGTGGCCGAGGACGTGGCGCGAGCGATGTTGGCCGACGGGGGCGTGAAGGCGGAGTTCGAGCGGCTGCTCCGCGACGCCGGCTTCGCCAGAGACCCGGCGGCGCGACTTCGGTTCTTCTACGAGCGTCACCCGTCATTCGACCGGGAGTGGAACCG
>CAZFXD010000467.1:0-2450 GCA_964522795.1 uncultured Myxococcaceae bacterium | reverse complement strand
GCCAGCACGTTTGAACCGTAGGCGAGCGCGGGCTTGGTGGGCCCCCCGCCGGAGCTTCGGAAGCGTGGTGGCCGGCGTCGCAGCGTTCGCCACCGGTGCGGCCGCGGCCGCTGCGGGCGGTTTCTTCACCGTCTGCATGTCCATCAACTTCGTGCCATCACCCCAGGCGCGCGTCTTGCTCTTCTCGTTGGCGTACAGCTTGGCCATGGTGAGCACGAGGTCCTCGCGCGCGTAGGCCGGTGGTTCCTGTTCGCGCGTCATCACGATGGCGTCGGTGGGGCAGACCTGAACGCACAGCTCGCAGAAGATGCAGGCCGACAGGTCGAGCGTGAACTCGTCAGCGTACCCGCGCTTCTTGCCGGTAATCGGCGACTCGCGCTTCCCGGCGGCCTTGATGGCGATGACCTGCGACGGGCAGATGCGCTCGCACTGCAGACACCCGATGCACGCCTCGTCGCCGTCGGCTTCATGCAGCAGGGCGAAGCTCGCTCGGTACCGCTCGCCGCGCGGGCGAATGACCTTAGGGAACTCCACGGTGGACGGCTTTCGGAACACCGAGCCCATGGTGGTCTTGAGCGCGATCAGGCTGTCGATGAAGTAGCCCATGCGCCTAGCCCCCGAAGCTGACCCAGGCGCCCGCGCCCAGGACCAGCACCACCGAAAGAGGAACCAGCCACTGCCAGCACAGCCGCATCAACTGATCCGAGCGGAAGCGCAGGAGCGTCCACCGAATCCAGTACACAGAGCCGAAGAGGATGAGGGTCTTGCCCACCATCCACACCAGCCCGGGCGCGAACGGCCCGTCCCAGCCGCCCCAGAACAACGCCACCGCCACCGCCGAAGCGACCAGCGTGTGGATGTATTCGCCCATGTAGAAGAGCGCGAACTTCATGCCCGTGTACTCGGTGGTGATGCCCGCCACGAGCTCGCTCTCGGCTTCGGGAATGTCGAAGGGGATGCGGTTCGCTTCCGCCAGCATGCCGAGGAAGAAGAGGACGAACGCCGGAAGCCCGAAGAAGCCCGGCCACACCACGAACCAGTGGTGGGCCGCTTGATACTCGACGATTTTTCCCGCGCTCATCGAGCCCGCCAGAATGACCGGGACCATCGCCGAGAGCACCAGGGGCACCTCGTAGGAGATGGACTGGGCCACGGCTCGCATGCCGCCCAGGAGGGCGAACTTGTTGTTGCTCGCCCACCCGGCGATGAACACCGCCAGCACGGCGATGGCGCCGATGGCCAGCACGTACAGCACACCGACGTCCAGGTCGGCCGCGATGACCGACGGCGAGAACGGGATCAACGCCGCGGCTCCCAGCGCGGTGACCGCCGCGAGAATGGGCGCCAGGTTGAAGAGAAAGCCGTCCGCCCGCTCAGGGAGAATGTCTTCCTTCTGCAGCAACTTAAGAACGTCGGCCACCGGCTGCAGCAGGCCACTCGGCCCCACCATGGTGGGCCCGAGGCGCGTCTGCATGCGGGCGGCGAACTTTCGTTCGAACCACAGCGCCATGGCCGTGATGGTGAGCACCACCGTGAGAATCAGCGTTCCGTAGAGCGCGCCGTGCACGAAGGGGCTCATCGGTCCACCTCGCCCATGATGGGGTCGAGAGAGCCCAGAATGGCCACCGCGTCACTCACGGTGTGCCCCGGCAGGATGTACGGCAGCGGCGCCAGGTTGTGCAGGCTCGGCGGGCGAATCTTCAGGCGGTACGGCTTCTGCGAGCCATCGGCGATGACGTAGGTGCCGAGCTCACCGCGCGGGGTCTCAATGCCCACGTAGGTCTGCCCCACCGGAATCTTGGTCTGTACGGGCAGCTTGACCGGCTTCCCGCCGTTGATCGGCCCTTCGGGGATGCCGTCGATCATCGCGCCCACGAGCCGAATCGACTCCTTCAGCTCGCCAAACCGCACCTCGGCCCGCGCGAAGCAGTCGCCACCGTTGGCCGTCACCACGTTCACCGCCACTTCGTCGTAGGCGTGAAACGGAGCGTCGCGGCGGAGGTCATGGTCCACCCCGCTCGCGCGCAGGCAGGGGCCGGTCACGCCGAGCTCCAACGCCAGCGCCGCGTCGAGCACGCCGACGCCGATGGTGCGCTCCCGGAAGATGCGATTGTGCAGCGACATCGCCTCGTACTCGGGAATGCGGGACGAGATGACGTCGAGCGCCGTCCGTACCCGTGCCGCCCAACCGGCCGGCAGGTCGTGGCGATTCCCGCCGATGGTGTGCGTGTTGTAGTGAAAGCGCGCGCCGGAGACCTCTTCGAACAGGTCCAGAATCAGCTCTCGCTCCCGGAAGCTGTGGAGGAACAGCGTGCTGCCGCCGCCCAGCGCCCCGCCGAGGTCGAGCGTGAAGGTCCACAGCCAGATCAGGTGCGAGGCGATGCGCTGCAGCTCGGCGAAGAGCGTGCGCATCCAGCGGGAGCGGCGCGGCACTTCGATGTTGAGCAGCT
>CAZFXD010000466.1:0-2459 GCA_964522795.1 uncultured Myxococcaceae bacterium | reverse complement strand
AGCAGGCCTTCCCTCGGCGGCGGCGGTGGTGGCGGGCGCGGCGGCGGTGCGGCGAGCGGGCGCCGCGGTGGGATTCGCAACGGAGGCGGGGGCGGCGGCCGCGGACGCCGAGCGCATCACCGTGGTTCGACCGTCTTCGGCCTGCCAGGCGAGGTGCCGCTTCAGGTCGCGCGCGATGGCCGCCAGCTCAGCCGGAGTCACGGAGAGATCTCCATCACGGTCTGCCAGATGGCGGCCGCGACCTCGGCCTTGGTCCCGGCGCATGCCTTCGCTTTCTTCCCTGGGCGCAGAACAGTGACCCGGTTCTGATTCGCCTCAAACCCGATCGAGCGGTCCGACACGTCGTTCGCCACGATCGCGTCCAGCTGTTTGGTCGCCAGCTTGGCCCGCGCGTTCTCGAGCACGTCCTGGGTCTCCGCGGCGAAGCCCACCAGAATCGGGCGGCGCTTCTTCGCGCGAACAGCCTCCGCCGCGCTCCGCAGCACGTCGACCGTTCGTACCAGCTCGACCCGCTCGGCCCCGTCGCCCTTCTTCAGCTTCTGCTTCGAGATCTGTCGGGGCCGATAGTCACTCACCGCGGCCGCGGCGATGAAGAAGTCCGCTCGGGGCAGCGCGCGCATCACGGCCCGCGACATCTCCACCGCGCTCACCACCCGGACGATCTCCACCCCGGGCGGGGTCGGTTCCCGCGTCGGCCCCAGCACCACCGTCACCGCGGCGCCCAACGAACGCGCTTCCGCCGCCAGCGCCAGCCCCATTTTTCCACTCGAGGGGTTGGAGATGAACCGCACCGGGTCGAAGAACTCTCGCGTTGGGCCCGCCGTGATCAACACCCGCCGACCGGCGAGCGGCAGGGTCGACCAGATTTGATTGGTGGCGGCGATGATCTCGTCCAGCTCGGCCAGGCGGCCCATGCCCACGTCGCCGTCGGCCAGGGCCCCGTGGTTCGGCCCCACGAAGTGGTACCGCGCCTGCTTGCGCAGCGCGGCCACGTTCTGGGTCGTTTCCTGGTGCTCCCACATCGCCGTGTTCATGGCAGGGGCGACCACCACCGGCCCGCGATACGCCAGCAGGGCCGAGGTGACCCCATCGTTGGCCATGCCCGCCCGGATGCGCGCGATCAGGTCCGCCGTGGCGGGCGCCACGAGGAACAGCTCGGCCCAGCGCGCCAGCGACAAGTGGCCGAAGCCCGCTTCCTCTTTTGGATCAAACGGTCGCGTCAGCACCGGGTGACCCGACAGGCTCTGCAGGGAGAGTGGCGTCACGAACTCGGCCGCGGCGGGCGTGAGCGCCACCCGAACCTCGGCGCCGGCCTTTCGGAGCAGGCGAACGAGCTCGCACACCTTGTACGCCGCGATGCCCCCGCCCACGCCGATGGCAATGCGGCGCCCGGCGAGCTGCACCTGTTCCCCGCGTTTCACGTCGTTGGACATAGGCCCCCGCCCCTCGGTGGTGCAAGCGCCTTAGGGTCGCAGCGAGAGCTCCTGCACCGCCGGTATCTCCACCGTTCGCAGGATGGGCGGGTTGGCCGACTTGTCGTGCAGGGGCCCCCACACCACCGTGTACGTGCCGGGCGGCACCCCCTGGAACAACACCGTGCCCCCGCGAGGTCGGTACACCATCTGCGCCCACCGGCTGCTGAGCAACTCTTGCGGCGGGTTGCTGACCGCGGTCAGCCGCCCGGCCACCAACCACACCGCCCACGCCGCCTCGGTGGTGAGCAGCACCCGAAGTTGGGCGGTGCCCGGCGCCGGCCCCAGGGTGAGCGTTCGGGTCGTCTCGTCGATGGTGGTGAAGAGCGCCGCGGCCTGCTCGCCCTGACGAAGCTCTGACGGCAGCATGAGCGTGATGCGCTGAATCCCCGGCTGCGCGTCGAGCTCGAATTGGCCGTTGGCGTCGGTCACCACCGATTCTCCGTCAGACCACTCCACCGGGCTGCTCAACACCTCAAGCCCCGCCGCCGGCCGCCCGTCCGGCAGGAGCGCCGAGCCTCTGATCCGGATCCCGCTCTTCAGGGTGATGGCCACCTCGCCCCCCACCGGCACCGACACCGCCGCGCTCCCACTCCTGCGGCCTTTCTTGGCGATCACCACGAAGCGCGACTGGTACGCCGGGACGAACATAGAGAACGAGCCATCGGCGCCGGTCTGCGTCGAGCGATCGCAGACGTCGCAGCTGACCGTGGCGTCGGGCACCCGTTGCCCCGCTTCGTCGCGGACCTGGCCCCGGAAGCGATCCAGGCTCTTGAGCTCAATGTCGCCCACGTCCCAGGGAGGATCTCCGGTGGGCGTCTTCTCCACCATGTCCGGCGCGAAGCCGGGTGCGTCGATGGCGAACTGCAGCTGACCGTCGCGGAGCGGCACGGGCAATTCAAAGCGCCCGTCGGGCGAAGTGAACGGTCTCCCGTCGACCCGGTACGACCGAAGTGGCCCCTGGGGCCCCACCACCCGCCCGCGCAC
>CAZFXD010000465.1:0-2464 GCA_964522795.1 uncultured Myxococcaceae bacterium | reverse complement strand
CGCGCACACGCCGGACTGCCCTGTGTTGCAGGCCGCCCCGCCGCCGGGGTTGCCCTCATCGACGGTGGAATTGCAGTTGTCGTCGATGTTGTTGCACAGCTCGGTGCCGCCCGGCCGAATCGACGCCTGGGTGTCGTTGCAGTCGAGGTTGTTCGACGCTTTTCCCATCACCGGCCCGCACGACATGACGCCCACTCCAGACTTGTCGCCGTACCCGTCCCCGTCCGTGTCGGGGAAGTACGGCACGGTGGGCAACCCCTCATCAATCTGGCCGTTGCAGTTCTGGTCCGTGCCATCGCACGTCTCGGTGGCGCCGGGCTTCACCGCGAAGTTGGCGTCGTTGCAGTCGGAGTCGTTGGTCACCTTGCCCAGGATGTTCACGCAGGAGACCTGAGCTGCAGCGCCCCGGGCTCCGAACCCATCGCCGTCGACGTCCGGGTAGTACGTGAGGGTGGCGAGGCCTTCGTCGACGCCGCCGGCGCAGTTGTCGTCTTTCCCGTTGCACACCTCGGTCGCCGTCGGGCGCACGGTCGAGTCGGTGTCATCGCAGTCGCCGTTGTTGGCCACCTTGCCCGGGACCAGCGCACACGAGGGCTGTGGGCTGGCGTTCTTGGCGCCAAAGCCGTCACCATCGAGGTCGGGGAAGTAGTTCTGAATCACCACCCCGTCGTCGACCTGCCCGTTGCAGTCGTCGTCGATCTGGTTGCACATCTCCGGCGCACCGGGCCTTCGGAGCGTGGTGGTGTCGTCACAGTCCTGCTTGTTGGCGACGAACCCGGTCACCGGCGCGCAGGAGTACTTCGGAGTCGCGCTGGCGTTGCCATAGGTGTCGCCGTCGGCGTCGGGGTAGTACGCCTGTGACGGCAGGCCGTTGTCCACCATGCCATCGCAGTCGTCATCGGCCTGATTGCACACCTCGGTCGCTCCCGGGTGCACGGCCGCGTCGTTGTCGCTGCAGTCGCCCGCCTTGTCCGAGTAGCCCTTGGGCACCGCGCACGCCTGCCCCGAGGCCTCGGCGCCGTACCCGTCGCCGTCGCGGTCGATGTAGTAGGTGGCGGCGTTGAGGCCGTTGTCGACGACCCCGTCGCAGTCGTTGTCGAGGCCGTCGCACACTTCCTTCGCGCCCGGGTTGATGACGGCCTCGTTGTCGTTGCAGTCGCGCTGCGGCTGGCTGTCGCACTGGCCGGTGCCGCCAAAGCCATCGCCGTCGTTGTCGAAACAGCCTTCGGTGAGCAGCGGCGGGAGCCCGGCGTCGGTGGGCTTGATGTTCTCGCCTTTGCCGCAGGCGAGGCCCAGCACGGCCACCGCGACTGCCCACAACGCTCCGACTCGTGAGTTCATGTGCCCCTGGGTCGCCGGCCCGACAGTTCCCTGCCCCGCTCTATCGCAGGGGTTTGCGGTCGCGCAAACGTTGAGCGTGAAAGTGGGTGAGCGGCCCGAGCGCCGAGGTTCACGCGGCGGCTTCTGCGCCGTGGCATTTCTTGTACTTCTTGCCGCTGCCGCAGGGGCATGGGTCGTTGCGACCGACCTTGGGGCCTTCGCGGGTGGCCGGTCGGGCCGGGCCTGCTTCCACCTTGCCTTCGGAGTCAGCGCGGCCTTCCTGCACCTGCTTCTTCCGCTGCTCCATCTGGCGCTGCAGGCGTTCCGCCTCGTCGGAGGCGCTCTGCACCTCGGCGCGCATCAAGCGGGAGACGAACTGGTCTTTGATGGCGCCCAGCATGAGAAGGAAGCCAGCGTACCCTTCCCGCTTGTACTCCAGCTTCGGATCCTTCTGGCCATACCCACGCAGGCCGATGCCCTGGCGCAGGTGATCCATCGCCAGCAGGTGGTCTTTCCACAGCTGATCGATGGTCATCAGGTACATGCGCTGACAGAACTCGTGCCACGAGGTACCGAAGCGCTGCTCCCGGTCGAGATAGCCCTTGGAGACCGCGCGGTAGATCTGCTCCTGCAGCTCTTCGCGCGTGCCCTGCGCCTGGAACGTCATGTCGACGTTGAAGGAGTCTTTGATGCCGCGAGAGAGCGCGGCCAGGTCCCACGCCGCGGGGTTCTTGACCACCGCGTAGGTGTCGGTGAGCTGAACGATGACGTCCTCAATCGCGTCCAGCACCATCTCGCGGAAGTCGTCGTACGTGACGAGCTTCTCGGTGCGCACCTTCACGCGCGTCTTCTTGTCTTCCTCAAACTCCACCAGCGGAATGCCCGCCCCCGCCGCCAGCACCCGTCGTCGCAAGGCGTAGATCGTCTTGCGCTGCTGGTTCATCACGTCGTCGTATTCGAGGAGTTGCTTGCGAATGTCGAAGTTGTGTCCTTCGACCCGCTTCTGGGCATTCTCAATCGCGCGCGAGAGCCACCGGTGCTCGATGACCTCGTTCTCCTGCATGCCCATGCGCTCCATCAGGACCTGAATCCGGTCCCCGCCGAAGATGCGCATCAGGTCGTCTTCGAGCGACAGATAGAACTT
>CAZFXD010000464.1:0-2472 GCA_964522795.1 uncultured Myxococcaceae bacterium | reverse complement strand
GCTTCAGCGCTCCCGCCACACACCGGGTTATGAATCGTGCGCCCGGGAAACGCGCACGGAGAACTCCCTCGGATTTCCGCGCCCACCCGGTGAACCGATCCTGGCTCTTGACCATGGTGGCGCTCCATGAACCGTCCGACCCCGGCCCTTCCGGGCAGGCGAACTGAAGCTTCGCCAACACGCTCACGATGCAGGCCTGGACCTTCGGGACGCGTAGCGTGTCTTCGGAGATCTCGACATCCGCTACCGCGCCGTCGTTCCCAATGGTGAACCCGGTGGTCAACTTCCCCTCCGGGGCCACGTCGTTCCACAGCGCGCGCTCGTAGCACTGCCGCACGGCCGGCACCGCCGTCTGAATCGTGGCGTAGATGGACGCCTTGGCGAGGCCCCCTTCGGTCCCGGGGGCCGCGGGGTGCGAGGGGCAACTCGCCGCCCGCTGCTCGGCTGCCGCAGTCACCAGTTTTCGGAACTCGCACGACGCCGCGTGCTTCGCCTCACAGCTCGTCTGGAGGAGCGCGAGGGCCCTCGCTGAATCGGTCGCGGTGCTGATGCCATGGTGCTTCATCACCGCGAGATCGACGCAGGAGTCGTGGTCTTTCGCCGCGCACCCGGCTTCGAGCAACCCCACCGCGGTGGCGTCGTTGCGCACGCCCGATACGTCGTTCAAGTAGGCCACGGCCGCCCACCGGCACCAGTCGCCGTGACCGTTGCGGCAGGCCGCCTCGGCGCGAGGGAGCTTCTCGCTGAACGGAAGCGCAGCCTCACGGTGCGCGCAGGCGGCGCTGAACAAGGCGATCGCAACGAACAGACGACGGGTCATGGCAACCTCGACTGACGGGGACTCCACCCGAGGGGATTGGGCGGCGTCATCATCTCGACTCTCCAGGGGGAATGGGCAGCGAAAACGTCAGGCAACTGAGCAGCGGCCTGTTTCGACAATTGAGAAAGCCTCCCGCCCCCGGAGCTGCCCATGTCTCGTTTGGCCCTGTTGACGCTGGTGACTGTCGTCGTCTCGTGTGGTCCGCAGGAGCTCGTCGAAGCTCCGACGGGTGAGGTGCCTCCCGCCGGCGAGGCCGCGGCCGGAGCGGGCCCCACGGCGGAATCGGAAGCCGCGCTCACGACGTACAAAGCGCGCCAGACGTACACCCACTGGCAGCAGCCCAAAGACGATCTCTTCTCGCTCGAGCACAACGTCACCGTGGAGAGCGACCCCGGTCCGAACGCCGCCTACTTCTACTCACACCAGATTGGTTTCGTCGGCGGGAGCGGCGCCTACATCGGCATTCAGAACACCCCTTCCGGCAAGCAGGTCATCTTCTCCATCTGGGACGCGCTCGGCGCGACGTCGGGTGGAGGGGCCACGTGGTGTCAGACCTTCGGGGGCGAGGGCGTCGGGTACAGCTGCCGCCTCAAGTACGAGTGGGTGGCCGGTCGCACCTACCGCCTGCGCGTGTGGAATCTCGGCAACCACGAGTGGGGCGGGTGGATTCGCGACAACACCACGGGCGTCGAGATCTTCCTCGGCAAGATTCGCGTGCCTGCGTCGTGGAGGGGACTGTCCGGCTACTCCGTCATGTGGACGGAGTACTTCGGCTACCTGCGCGACTGCCATGATCAGCCGTTGGCGTCGGTGCGGTTCGAGCCGCCGGTGGGAAACGCGGCCTTCACCGCGCGGCACTTGAAGAACGCCTTCAACGACGGCAACTGCATCTCCTCCACCATCTGGCCCAGGGGGACCGGGTTCGTTCACGTGCTCGGCGCCCGCCAGCCCATGCGGCGGGTGGCGCTCCAGGCCTCCAACGGCCAGTACGTCGCGGCCGAGTTCAGCGGTGGCGGCGTGCTCAACGCCAACCGCAACGCCATCGGGACCTGGGAGACGTTCGGCATGGTTGACCTCGGCAATAACCAGGTCGCGCTCCAGGCCGAGAACGGCATGTTCGTGTCGGCCGTGGGTGGCGGAGGGACCGAGGTGAACGCCGGGATGCCGATTCAGTTCTTCAATGAAATCTTCACTCGCGTCGACCTGCCGGGAGGGAAGGTCGCATTCAAGACGCTCAACGGCCACTACCTCTGCGCGGAGTACGGCGGCGGGACCAAGCTGGTCGCCAACCGGACTGCGGTCGGCGCGTGGGAGAGCTTCACCCTCATTCGTCGGTAGCCGCGAACCCACCGTGCGCGGTGCGCCTACGTCCCGAGAGGGTAGTGGCGCACGTCGGCGAACTGGCGCCGGAGCTCCCCGCGGAAGTCGGGGTGGGCGATGCTGATCAACGCGTGCGCGCGCTCGCGCAGCGTCTTCCCGTGCAGGTTCACCGCCCCGTACTCGGTGACAATCCAGTGGGCGTGGCCGCGCGTGGTGACGACGCCCGCGCCAGCCTTCAGCTCCATGGCGATGCGAGACACCTTGCCGCCGGCCGCGGTGGAGGGCAGGGCGATGATCGGCTTGCCCCCGGTGGACAGCGCGGCCGCGCGAAT
>CAZFXD010000463.1:0-2482 GCA_964522795.1 uncultured Myxococcaceae bacterium | reverse complement strand
ACCGACCTCCGCACCGAGGTGCTCCACGAGGTGGCCTCGCGCGACGGTTGGCCCGCGGGCCAGGTGGCGCTGGGGGCTCTCGACGTGACGCAGCGGGCGGGGTGGGAGGCGACGCTGGCCCAGGCGCTCACCCTGCATTCGCGCGTCGACGTGTTGCTCAACGTGGCCGGGGTGCTCAAGCCGGGGAGCGTGACGTCCATCACGGCCGAGGAGGTAAACGCGCACCTCGACGTGAACGTCAAAGGGGTCATTCACGGCACCCGGGTGGTGGGAGCGCACATGGCCGAGCGCGGGGCCGGGCACATCATCAACCTGGGCTCGTTGGCCTCGCTGGCGGCGGTTCCCGGGCTGGCGCTCTACTCGGCGTCCAAGTTCGCCGTGCGCGGCTTCTCCATCGCCTCCGCGCAGGAGTTGGAGAAGGTCGGCGTGGCGGTCACCCTGATGATGCCGGACGCGGTGGAGACGCCGATGCTCGAGTTACAGGTGGCGTACCCCGAGGCGGCCCTGACCTTCTCGGGGCCCAGGGCCTTGACCGTGGCGGATGTGGAGGCCGCGGTGTTCGACGTGGTGCTCCCCAGGCGCCCGCTGGAAATCGCGCTGCCGGCCTCGCGGGGAATTTTGTCCCGAGTCGCGGTGGCGCTCCCCCGGCTGGCGATGCGAGTGCGGCCCATGTTGGAGAAGAAAGGGCTTCGCGAGCAGGCGCGTCGAAAGGGGCCGTGAAGCCCGGTCTTCGGGGCTGATCAGCGCCTGAGCGGCGCTTCCTTTTGCGGCGTGGGAGCGTGCACCCGGCGCGGCCGTGCGCTAGAGCGCGCCGCATGACTTCTCGGAATCTCCGTGTGGTGTCGCTGCTCGCTGTGGTGTTTTCCCTGCCGGCCCTCGCGGCGCCGGCGAATGATCAATGCAGTGGCGCCGAGGTGATTCCGTCGGCGGGCTACCCGCGGCTGACCAGCACGGTGGACATCTCCACCGCCACGTCCACCGGCGACCCGAACCTGCCGTCGTGCGTGGGCTTGTTCACGTTCTCGCTCTACCACTCGGTCTGGTACACCATCACCCCGGCCGTCACGGGGACCTATCGCTTCTCCAGCTGCCCCAACGCGCCGACCGCCACCACGGTGGCCGACCCGATTATCGCCGTCTACACCGGCACCAACGGCTGTGCGGGCGGCTTCACCCAGCTGGCCAACGCCTGCGACGACGACAGCTGCTCCGGGGGCTCGGGGTTGCAGGCGGACCTGTCCGTCACCCTCAATCAAGGCACGAAGTATTACGTGGTGGTGTGGACGTATGCTTCGTCTCCCGCCGCCGGGGCGCGCTCGCTGCAGTTGCAGGTGTCGGGCCCGGCCGCCACGCCCCCAGCCAACGACCTGTGCGGTGCGGCCACCGCGCTGCAGCTCAACGCTCCCAGGGCTGGAACCACCAGCGGAGCGACCAACGACTACCAGTGGCCCGACGCCGGCGCGTTCAGCGGCATCGGCCAGACGCCCAGCCTGGGCGCCGGGCGCGACGTGGCGTATTCCTTCTCGCCGGCCACCTCGGGGCGGTACTCGTTCCGCGCGCGTTCTTCGACGGCCAGCGGAGACCTGGTGCTGGGCCTGACCGACGCCTGCCCGTCGGGTGCGGCTCCCGTCTCGGTCAACGCCTGCCTCGCCGCGTCGAACCGGGTGCCCAGCGCGTTGCGTGGGGAAGAGATCGCCTGCGTGCCGTTGGCCCAGGGGTCGACGTACTACCTCTTCGCCGACGAAGCCGCTGCGACCACGACTCCGACTGACTTTGACGTCGAGGTGAACGAGTGCGTGCAGGAGACCGAGCCGACCAACAATACGACCGGCGGTTCTGACCCGGCGGCGTGCGGTGTCCAGGGCGCCATCAACGCGCCGGGCGACGTCGACTTCTACCGGCTGCCCAACGTGACGGGACGCGTCTTCGCCATGGTCGATGGGTACTTCTCCAACGACTACGACTTCAACCTGCGCGTGACGACCACCACGTCCACGCTCGAGTTCGACGACGACGACAACGACCCCGCCTTCGGCGCGTTTTCTCCCAACATCGCGGGCACCACGATTTCGGGGCAGACGTTTCTCGAAGTAGGGCACTACATCGCCAGCGCCAGGTCAGAGCCCTATCGCTTGTACGCGGTGGTGCAGCCCCCCATCACCTCGGCCCTGTCCGAGGTGGAGCCCAACAACACCTCCGGCGCCGCGAACACGGCGGCGGCGCAGTACTACAAAGGCGCGCTCTCGGGGGCGAGCCCCTCGACCGACGTCGACGTGTTCAGCGTGCCGGCGAACGCGGGAGACCTGTTGTTCGTCTCGCTGGACGGCGACCCGCTGCGCGACTTGACCCCGCTCGACGCGAAGCTGGAGCTGCTCGACAGCTCGAGCACCACCCTCTTGTCCGTCAACGATGGACGCTCCGTCTCCACCGCCGGTCCAGACAACACGGCGATCGACGCTGGCACGCCGCTGTTGGCGAAGCT
>CAZFXD010000462.1:0-2484 GCA_964522795.1 uncultured Myxococcaceae bacterium | reverse complement strand
CTCCGCCCGCGCCCCCGCCGGCCCCGCCCGAGGCCATCGCCGCGCCCCCGGCGGTTGAGCCGCTGGCCTCCGAACCTTCCGTGAGCCCCTCCGTGCGGCCGTTCGCCTGGCTGCGCGGCGCGCTCGGCGTCGACACCCGCTTCGATTCACCTCCCGAGATGCAGTTCGGCGAGAACGTGGCGGAGCTCTCGGGTCGGGCCCTGCTGGGCGCCGACATCACCCTGTCGTCGCACCTCAAGTTGAAGCTGGAGGGCCGCGGCTGGGTGCGCGCGGTGACGCAGCGAAACTTCGACCGCGCCAAGGCCACCTTCGAGCCGCAGTTGGGCGAGGCATACGTCGACTGGTACACCTCCCACGCCGATTTTCGCTTCGGCACGCAGCGCATTCCGCTGGGGGCCAACCTCGCCTTCGCCGCGGTCGACGTGTTGAACCCGGTCGACGCGCGGGGCGGCATCATCGGCACCTCCAACGAAGATGCGTTGATTCCCATTCTCGCCGCGAGGGCCCAGGGCGAGCTGGGCCCCGTCTCCTGGCTGCTCGCCTACGCGCCGTTCTTCGTTCCGCACCAGTACGCGCTCTTCGGCCAGGACGAAGCGCTCCTCCAGCCCGCGCTGGCGCCGGCCTTTCCGGTGCGGCGCTTTGACCCGTCGATTGAAGACCTGGTGCAACCGCACCTTCTGGAGACGCGGCGGCCGGCCCCCATGCTGGGCGACGTGGCGTTTCGCGTGCGCACCACCGGCACGGTGCACGTCGGCGCCACCTGGGTGACGATGAACGAGAAGGTGCCCACCGTGGTGGTGGACCCCGAGCTGGCCCAGGCCCTGGCGCAGCAGAACGCAGGGGCGCCGGTCGACGCCGCGCTCGCGCTCTCGCTCCAGAACCGGTTCGCCGCCGGTGAGCAGCTGGTCAAAGGCACCTACGGCCGCACCCACGTCTTCGGGCTCGAGGGCTCGGCGCTGATTGGCCCGGGGCAGCTCGACGTCGACGTCTCGTACTCTCCCCGGCAGACGCTGATGACGCCCGAGCTCAACTCCATCGCCAAGCCGGTGATGTCCTGGGTGGCGACCTACGCGTCTGCCGAAGACTCGATGTTCAACTGGGCCGTTTCATATTTCGGCACCGCCGCGTTCTCGGTGCAGGCCGACGAGCAGCTGGCGCTGATGGAGCCAGCGACCGCGCGCGGCGCGGCGCGCACCACGGTCTTTCACCTCATCTCCGCGTACGGGGCGGTGCACTTCTTCGACAAGCGGCTGGAGGTTGCGCTGCGCGGCTCCTTCGAGCCGGTCCAGAAGTCGTTCTTCATCTCCCCGCGCGTCTCCTGGCTCTTCGCCGACCGGCTCTCGGTCTGGGCGTCGGGGGAGATTTTCGAAGGCCCGAAGTACAGCGTGTTCGGGTACTTCTCGCGGAACGATCGCATTCTGGTGGGAGCGAGCTTTGACGTCCTCTGAGTCGGTCGCCTGGCCGAACTCACCCTGGTTTCGACGACTGGGCTTCGGCCTCGTCTGCGCGCTCTACCTCCTGGCGTTTCCGTACCACCCGGCCTTGCGCTCGCCCAACGAGCTGTGCCGCCTGTGGCAGTCGCGCTCGCTCATCGACTCCGGAAAGGTCTCCATCAACGAGGTGATGCAGCAGATGGGGCCGGTGGGCGACCTCTCGGTCAAGGACGGCCTGTATTACCCCTCCAAGGCGCCGCTGCTCTCCTTCGTGGCGGCCCCCATCTACTGGGTGCTGAAGAAGTTCTCCGCCGACGGCCACGTGCTGGAGGTGCCTCAGGTGTACTTCTCGCGCCTGTTTCTCACCGTGCTCCCGGCGCTGGTGATGCTCTGGTTTCTCCGGAAGTTTCTGCTCGCCTACGTGGCCGCGCCCGTGGCCGACGCCGTGACCGCCACCTACGCGCTGGGCACGATGTCCTTCAACTACTCGCAGATGTTCCTCAGCCACCAGACGACGGCGGTGCTGCTCTTCTCGTCGTTCTACAGCGCCTGGCGGGTGCTGCGAGGCGACTGGCGCGCGCGCGGCTGGCTGGTGTCCGGCGCCTTCGCCGGGGCGACCGTGGCCACGGAGTACACCGGGGCGCTCGGTGTTCTGTGCGTCGCGCTGTTTGTGGTGATGAGCGAGTTGAAGACCGAAGGTCCCTTGCGGTCGCGGCTTGGGCGGCTGGGCCGAAGTGCCGGCCTGGTGGTGGCGGGCGCGCTGCCGTTCCTCGTCTTCTTGATGGCCTACCACCAGGCGTGCTTCGGCCACCCGCTGGTCTCCGGCTACAAATACTTGAACGACGCGGGCTACCAGCCGTGGCACATGGGCGGTTTTCTCGGCATCAAGTTCCCCGACCCGCGCGCATTCCTCCTCTCGTTCTTCTCGCCGCTTCGCGGCTTGTTCACCCTCGCGCCCTTTCTGCTGGTCGGCTTCTTCGGGTTTCGCGAGCTGAAGAAGGTCGCGCCCGCGCAGGTCTGGCTGGTGAGCGCGGTCTGGCTCTCCACGGCC
>CAZFXD010000461.1:0-2512 GCA_964522795.1 uncultured Myxococcaceae bacterium | reverse complement strand
CAGGAAGCCGTCGCCGATTCGCTCACCCGACCATTGGTGGGCATGGCGAAGCGGCAGAAGCGCGACCGGGTGGTGCGCTGCGGCGGCGTGGCTTCGAACTCCCGACTGCGCGCGCTGGCGCTCGAGCGCGGGCGGGAAGCGGGGCTGGACGTCATCGTGCCCAGGCCCGCGCTGTGCACCGACAACGGCGCGATGATCGCGGCCGCCGGCTATCACGCGCTGGCTCGCGGGGCGGTCTCGCCGCTGCAGCTCGACGCCTCGCCCTCCTGGAGGCTCTAGCGATGGCCGCGCACTCGCCCAAAGACATGCTCGCCTCAGCGCACCTCAAGCCGAAGAAGAGCTGGGGCCAGAACTTTCTCGACGACCCCGACGCGTTGGAGCAGATCGTCGATGCGGCCGCGGTGACCACGGGCGACGTGGTGCTCGAGCTGGGCGCGGGGCTCGGGCACCTCACCCGCGCCCTGCTCGCCACTGGCGCCAGCGTGGTGGCCGTGGAACGCGACCGCGACCTGGTGGCCGTGCTGGAGAAGAGCGAGCTGCCCAACCTGCGCGTGGTGGCCGCCAACGCCGCCGAGCTTGAGTACGCCACGACCGCCGGTGTGCCGGACGCGGTGGTGGTGGGAAACCTGCCGTACCACCTCTCGAGCGTCATCTTGTTCAATGTGCTCGACCAGTCGGCCACGGTGAAGCGCGCGGTCTTCACGCTCCAGAAGGAAGTGGTGGAGCGCATCTGCGCCGTGCCGGGTGGGCGGACCTACGGCCTGCTGAGCGCGCTGTTGGGTCACCAGTATCGCCTCGAGCACGTGGCCACCTTGCCCGCAGCCATTTTCTACCCACCCCCCGACGTGGATTCGGCCGTGGTTCGAATGGACCGGCTCAAGGTTCCCCGCGGCACGCCGGTCGACGCCGCCCACTACCGGCGGGTGGTGAAGGCGGCCTTCGCGCAGCGAAGAAAGACGCTGCTGAACTCGCTCCGAAGCGATGAGACCCTGGGCTCCAAGACGGACCTGGAGGCGGCCCTGTCTCGCGCCGGCATCGACGGGACACGTCGGGGCGAAACACTTTCGGTGGAAGAGTTCGCGGCGCTGGCGGCGGCGATTCCGCTCAGTCCATCGGGTGCAGCGCCTTGAGCGCTGCGATGATTCTGGACCGCGGCCCATTCTGCTTCTGGCCGGCCTGAGTTGCCGAGCGCTGCGGCTTGGGCGCGGACGCGCGCGGCGCGGGCTTCGAGCGCACCAACTCCCGGGCTTTCTGCAGCGCGGCTGGCGGGGCTGAACGTCGAGTCATGTCAGACGCCTCGCTTCACGGCGATGGTCTTGAGCAGCCCGCCGTGGGTCTCGAGATAGCGGGCGAACGCGTCTTCCGACAGCTGCATCCGACCCAGCACTGATTTGATCAGCTCGTCGAGCGGTGCCGTGGCCGTCTTCTTCAGCTCCATGGCGATCTTCAACATCGCCACGCCGTAGAGCGCCGCGTTCTCCGTGCGCCCTCCCGAATCACCCAGCGGGCGATCCAGCTTCTGCGTTCGACTGACCACTCCCACGCGCGCTCTCGGCGAGGTTTTTGGCATGACGTGACCCTACGTGACGTGTGGTGCACGGTCAATTAACTGGCTGGATCCGTTCAAGAATGATCCGAAATCGTTGTGAGCAGTTGGTGGCCGTGGTTGGATGCGCGGCCCTTTGAAGCCGAAAAATCGGCCTGGAGACGCAGTGTGACGGTCGGTGATCACCGCTACATCGTGGTCGAAGGTCCGATCGGAGTCGGGAAGTCTTCGCTCACCAACATTCTCTCGGAGCGCTTCAAGGCGCGTCGGGTGATGGAGGTGGTGGAGGAAAACCCGTTCCTCTCGGCCTTCTACGGTGATCGGGCGAAGTTCGCGTTTCAGACCCAGATGTTCTTCCTGCTCTCGCGCTTCAAGCAGCAGCAGGAGCTGTTTCAGCAGGATCTCTTCAGCGCCGTCACGGTGAGCGACTACCTGTTCGCCAAAGACAGAATCTTCGCGCACCTCACGCTGGATAAGAACGAGCTCGCCCTCTACGAGCGGGTGTTCGAGGCGCTGGGGCCCCGCGTGACCAAGCCCGACTTGGTCATCTACCTCCAGGCGCGGCTGGACGTGCTGCTCGCCCGCATCAAGAAGCGCGGCCGCGATTTCGAGCGCAAGTTTGATCAGTCGTACCTGGAGGAACTCTGCAGCTCCTACAACGAGTTCTTCTTCCACTACCAGGACACCCCGCTGCTGGTGGTGAACACGTCCGACATCGACTTCGTCAACAACCCGGAAGATCTGGAAGATCTGGTTCGGGTGGTGAAGGAGACGAAGAAGGGCGTGGTGCACTACCAGCCGGTGAGTAGCCGAAAATAGACGGTCATTTCGGACCACTGGTAATTGCCAGACGGGTTGTTAGAAGAAACGTGTTGTCGGCGACCTTCGAACGAAGGCGGCGAACGACGCAGCAGCGCCAACATCGTCGTCCATCACAAGGAGGTGAACCGTGAACAAGGTCACCAT
>CAZFXD010000460.1:0-2545 GCA_964522795.1 uncultured Myxococcaceae bacterium | reverse complement strand
TCCGCCGCGGCGCCGCTGTCGAGGGTTCCGGCATCCGGGACGCCGGCGTCTTTCACCGCGCCCGCATCGCCACCGCCGACGCCACCGCCCGAGGCGGTGCCTCCGCCGGCGCCGCCTCCAGGTGAAACTCCACCTCCCGCCCCACCGCCAGACGCGCTGCCGCCGCCGCTCCCTCCGCCGCCGCCCGACGCGACTCCACCGCCTGCACCGCCGCCTGCACCGCCGCCTCCGCCAGACGCAGCTCCGCCACCCGAGCCCGCGTCGGCGTCGGGCTCGAGGCCGGAGTCAAACGCCGGCGGATCTCCAATGGTGTCGGGGTCTCCAATGGGCGCGGTGCACGCGGCGAGAAACGCCAGCAGGCCGGCGACCAGGAGCACGCGCATGCGCGCATTGTCCAACATGCGCGCAGTGCGCGAACAGCCTCCAGCGGTCGATTTCTACTTTTTCTTCGCCGCGGGCTTGGCCGCCGGCTTGGCGTCCGCCGCGGGCGCGGGCTTCCCGGCCGCGCGGAGGTCGAGGATGTAGTAGGCGATGCCCCAGCGATCTTCCTCGGGGATGGACGCGAACCCGACCATGGCGGTGCCCTTCACGCCTTCGGTGGCCGTCTTGAAGATGTCTTCCACCTTGTCGCCCTGCTTGAAGGGGTCGACGAGGAAGTTTCGGGGCTTCGGGTTCAGCGCCGCCGCGGCCGCTCCGTCGCCCACGCCCTTCTCACCGTGGCACGCCGCGCAGATGGTGTTGAACTGCGTCTTGCCCTTGGCGAGCAGCTCCGGCGTCTTGGCCGGGGCGCCGGCAAAGGCGGTGAACGAGAGAACGGCGGACAACAGAACGAGGTTTTTCATGAACGTCTCCGACGGCGGGTGAATGTGCTTCTTCAAACCTGAACTCGACTTCTCCCAACAACGACCACGGTCCAGCAAGGGCAAACGCTTAGCGTCGGACCACGTGGACCTTCGGTCGTTGATTACGATCAAACACGGCCGCGAGCACCCAACTGACGAGCGACACGACAAGCGCGCCTTTCAATGCCGGTAAGAACCCGTGAACCTCGAACGCCAGCCCGAAGCTCGACGCCAGCTGCGCGGTGAGCCAGAGCATCCCCGCGTTAATCACGAGGAGAAACAGCCCCAGAGTGAAGAGCAGCGCGGGCAGCGACAAGAGCACCAACAGGGGCCGGAGCACGGCGTTGGTGAGGCCGAAGACGAGGGCCACCACCAGCAGGCCCACGCCGTCCCCGCGGTACTCGATGCCATCGACAAAATGCACCGCCGCCCAGAGCGCGAACGCGTTGATGGGAATGTTGAACAGCCAGCGCGGCATGGGCTCCTTTTGCCAGCCTCGGGACTTTTCGTCGACTGGAGTTGACCCGCGCGGCAGCCCTTCGCTACGTCCCCCCGCATGAAGGTTCTGGTGACGGGCGGCAGCGGGTTCCTGGGGAGTTGGGTCGCGGAGCGGCTCTCGGCGCGCGGAGACACCGTTCGAGCGCTGGTGCGCAAGTCCTCCAACCGGTCCCACCTGGAGACGCTGAAGAACGTCGAGTTCGCCGTGGGGGCGGTGGAGGACGCGCAGTCGGTGCGCCACGCCGCCGACGGCGTCGACGCCATCATTCACTCCGCGGGAATCCTGAAGGCCCGCAGCCCGGCCGAGTTTCACAAGGTGAACGTGGAAGGCACGCGCAACGTGGTGGAGGCCGCGAAAGCGTGTGGCACCCGCCTGCGCCGCCTGGTGCTCGTCTCGTCGATGGAGGCCACCGGGCCCTCTCCCGATGGGACGCCCTCGCCGGTGACCCAGGCCACGCCGGTCACCGAGTACGGCAAGAGCAAGCTCGAGGGAGAGCGCGTCGCCCTGGCCGAGAAAGCGGCCATTCCGCTCACGGTGCTGCGGCCCGGAGCCATCTACGGCCCGCGCGACCAGGAGATTCTCGACGCGTTCAAGTCGGTCAAGAGTGGACTGATGCCGACCGTGGCCGGCGGAGGCGCGCTGGGAAAATTCATCTACGGGCCCGACTGCGCGGACGCCTGCATTCGCGCGATTGAAGCCGACGTTCCGTCGGGCAGCGTCTTCCACGTCGACGACGGTTCAGGCGCCATCAGCCAGCGCCAGTTTCTGGAGTTGATTGAGCAGGCGGTGGGCAAGAAAGCGCTCATCCGCTTCAGTCTGCCCAAGGGGCTGCTCAAGACGGTGTCCTACGGCGTTCAGGCGTTCGGCGCGGTGACCAATCGAGCGGTCATGCTCACCCCCGAGAAAGCCGAGATGCTGCTCATGCACTGGGTGGGTGAGTCGAGTGAGACGCCGGCCGCGCTGCAGTGGTCGCCCACCACGCCGCTCCCCGCGGGGTTGGAGCAGACGGTTTCCTGGTACCGCCAGGCCGGCTGGCTGTAACCGAACCGCGCCCCGGTGGCGCAGGCCAATTCTCGACTACGCTCACCGCATGCGACGTTCATTCGGGTGGCTCTTCGCGGCCACGCTCCTGGGAAGTCTGGTTCATGCGTGCACCTGCGGCGTTACGGCGAATACCTGACCCCGAAAAAGGGCCTGTTCGCGT
>CAZFXD010000459.1:0-2557 GCA_964522795.1 uncultured Myxococcaceae bacterium | reverse complement strand
AGCGCGTGCAGGAGAACGTGATCCGCGGTGGCCAGCCCGGCCGCAGCGCCCAGGGCCGCCGGCTGCAGACCCGGCCGGTGGGCAGCATCGATCGCGGCGTAAGCCTGAACCGTGCGCTGTGGATGCTGGCCGAGGAGATGCGCAAGCTGAAGGGCTGACGACCTGAAAGCATGCCGGCCCCGAAACGGGCCGGCAGTGCCCGCCAAGACGCGCGGGCCGGCTTTCGCCGGCCCGCGGGAATACCGGCGCCGCGCTCGCCTTCGGCCCTGCGCGGCGCCCAACGACCCTGGAGCGAGGAGTGTCACGGCCCGCGCTTTGCCTTCGCGTGCGCCGCAGCCAGGCGCGCCCGCACGGCGCTGGCGGGCTCGGCGCGACCAGGATCGGCCTTCAGCCGGTCGTAGGCGAAGCCCACCTCAGTGCGGAGCCAGGTCTCGACCGAACTCCTTCGCGCGAACAGTTCGCGCAGGCCGGCGGCCACCACTTCGCTCTCGTCCGCATACTCGCCCGACGCAATCTTCGCGCGCACTGCGTCGGCCATGTCGCCGGGCAGCGTGATGGTGAAGCGCTGGTCAGCCCTCATGGTGTTGGCCTCGTGACTGCTTGGGCCTGATCGTACGCGTCCGATGGTGGCAGAGCGCTCGTCACACGCGCTCTCATCGCGCCCACACCCAGGCCGCCGCCGCCCAGCTCAGTGCCGAGGCCAGGACGGCGACGGCGCCGTGTGTCAGCCAGCTCTCGAAGCGCCTGCGGTTCGTCTGCTGTTCCTGGATCGACCTGGTCAGCCGCTGCAGGGCAGGGTGCAGCTCGTCGCGGAACATCGCGTGTGCGGCGCCTTGCATTGCGCGTACCTGCGCCTCTGCCGTGCTTCGCGCCAGCTCGTCGGTTCGCTGGGCGATGTGGCGGATGGCCACGCTCTTGGCATTCTCGGTAAGGGCCGTCGTCCTTGCCTCGAAGGACTGGAGCTGTTCGGAGAGTGCCAAGTTCGCCTGAATGAGCGCTTCGCGGCTCGCGTCCACCGCCGGCACGACGGCCTGCAGCCGATCGACCACCTGGGCGACTTCGCCCAGCGCCTCGGCCACGAGCGCCTCGCGCGCGGTTGTCAGGTCGCCCACGCCACGATTCCCGCTAGGCCGCAGGTGCCGCGGCGATCTCCAGGTGCAGTGCCGCGAAGCACGCGTCCAGTTCGGGCAGCACGCCATGGGCGAGTCGTCGCGTCGCGAGCTTCTGCGCAAGGGCCAGCTTTTCCGCAGCATCGCCGGCCTTCGCGATCAAGGCCTTGTAGTCGGTCGTGTCACCCACCAGCTCCTGGATGCCCATGCCCGTGATCTTCAGCCGAGAGTAGAGCTCGTTCTCGCCGAGGCGGCAGGCCATATCGGCCCGCGCCACGGGATGGGCCGCCACGAAGTTGAGCAGGGGCTGGAAGGTGCGCGCCAGGTCGTCCACCTCGTCGACCATGTTGAACAGCAGGCGCACGCGGGACGACGGCACGCCGATCCGCGAGAGCTCGACCAGCGTGGCGATGGTGTCCTGCTGCTGCTTGAAGGCCGGCACGGTCGGGACGACGAAAGCGTCGAAGTCCTCATGGCTGCCCCGGTACTGCCGCATCAGCTCGAGCAACTGCTCGACGTTGCTCGCGCCGATGTCGACGATGGTGCTGTCGACGGTCTGCAGGTACTCCTGCAGATGGGCGAACTGTCTGCCCCGAATCGTCTGCACCTGACCCTCGGTTGCATTCAGGCTCTCGACCGAGATGAGAGCGGCACCGTCGACGCGGGGAAGCAGGAGGTGGCGGGCGACGGTGGATTTGCCGACGTTGCCGGAGAAGTTGATGACGGCGATCTTCATGGTTGCTCCTTGTCGCGGAGGAAGGGGTTGGTGATCTGGGTCGCCATGAACGCCTTGGCGACTTCTTCGCCGCTCGGGCCGTTGGCGAATACGCTCGGACTGCTTGTGCCCCGCGGCGACGGCGCTGCGCCGCGCCCGGGCGCAGCGTGTACCTTGGCGTGCGCATCCGCAGGGCCCACCAGGACGTCGGGTGCGGCTTCCCGAAGGCCGGGGAGGGCGCCGTTCGACGCGGGGACCTTTGGCCCCCTGGCCGCCCGGGCAACCTCTCGCTGGACGGTGCTGTTGCTCACGACGACGCCGGCCGCTGCCAGGGCTTCGCGGATGGCCTCGAACGTGTAGCCCTGCGAGCGCAGCCGGACGATGTCGCCGGAGAACGCACGTGCCTTGCGGACAGCAGGTCCGGGGGGGCGGATCGGGACCAGGTTCATTGGCTCCTCTTCAGTCAAGCGCTGTGCAACCTTTGTGCACCGGCTATGCGCTGGCTGCGCGCCTTGTGCAGCGGCGAACCATTCCTTGCCCAGGTTTGTGCAGCGCTTGGTCTTTGCCTAGTCGCTGCCTACTCATCGCATAGCCAACGCCTAGTACGTGACCATCGTAGGTGTGTCGAGGGAGCTCCACCGTGCAGCATTTCGGCCCGAATCTCGCAGGCGAGCTGCATCGATCCGAGCCAATACTGGTCTTCAAGGTGAGTGCAGAGATAGGCGGCCTGCCG
>CAZFXD010000458.1:0-2566 GCA_964522795.1 uncultured Myxococcaceae bacterium | reverse complement strand
AATCGGCGCAGGTCGTCGACAAGTCGCACCCGTTCTACGGCGGGGTGGGCTACGGGCGGGGCGAGCGGCCGGACCTGTCGAACCTCAACTGGGTGCTGCAAGGCCTGCACGACAGCGGCGTGCCGGGGGATGACGCGGCGTTTCAGCGGGCGCTGGTCTTTCTGCAGCGGACGCAGATGATCGAGGAGTTCAAGGGCGTCAAGATCAACGACATGGAGTACGCCAAGGGCTCCACGCAGGGCGGGTTCATCTACTCGACCGCGGAGAACAAGGCGAGCGCGGGCAAGGGCGAGAGCAAGGCGCCGGTGATCGAGGAGACGCTCGACGACGGGACGAAGGTGAGCCGCCTGCGGGCGTACGGCAGCATGACGTACGCGGGGTTCAAGAGCTACCTGTACGCGGACCTGCCGCATGACGATCCGCGGGTGGTGGCGGCGCTGGGCTGGATCAAGGACAACTACACGCTGCGCGAGAACCCGGGCGTGGGGCAGGAGGGGTACTACTACTACCTCGTGACATTCTCCCGCGCGCTGCAGGCGTTCGGCGAGCCGGTGATGGAAGTGCAGGAAGAGACGGGGCGGCTGAAGAAGGTCGATTGGCGCGAGGACCTGATCAAGACCCTGGCCGAGATGCAGCAGAGCGATGGATCGTTCAAGAGCGTGAACGAGCGGTGGATGGAGAACGACCCGGTGCTGATCACGGCGTATGGGTTGATCGCGGTGGGGGAGGCGATGAAGTAGTGCGGAGAAGTGGGAAGGGGTGAGGGGTGAGGGGTGAGTTTGGAGAGGGGATCGGGAGTCTGGCGGTTTTGCGGCTCAATCTGGGAGAAGAAGTGGCGTGGATGGTGGGGTGCCCAAGTGTCCGGGGTGTGGGTATCCGGCGGTGCGGGCCGGGCGTGCCATCTGTTCCGAATGCGGGACGGAGTTCGACACCGACGCTGATCCGAAACGACGGCGGTTGAGCCGTTGGGTGAAATGGACCATCGCGAGCGCTGCGTTGGCGTCGGCTGTGTTTGCGAGCATCGGGTGCATGACCGGCATTCTCAATCGGTCGCCTTTCTTGGAGCTGATTGTGGTTGGGTTTGTTGCATCCGTCTTGCAAACGGCGGTGCTCTGTGCAACCGCTTTGCGGGCCGAATTGTCGGGAGGTCAGCTGGCGAGGGTCTTTGTGTTGCATTTCGCCGCCTTCTTGATTTGCGCGTCTGCATTTCTTGTCGCCGCCTTGGTGGTCTTCTGGCTCAACGTCCTTGGGTCTGGTGCGACGTTTCCTCCGTGACAGAACCGCCGCTTGTCTCAATTGGCCGCACTTCGAACGGTGAGCCGCTTTCGGGCGATTCGAAAAGAAAAAGACCGGCCAGAGGCCGGTCCTGCTGATGCTGTTGAGTTCTTCGCGGAGAGGCTCGCGGCTTACTTGTCGCCTTCCTTCTTCGGCTCGGCCATTTCTTCCTTCGGGGCGTCGGCGGCCGGGGCGGCGGGTTCATCGACCGGCTTGCCGCTGGCGGCGGCTTCCTTGGCGCGGGCGGTGGCGGCGACGACTTCCTCGGCGGGGAGGATCACGAGGCCGCGCTGCGAGCCCATCATGTTCTGCTCGGCTTCCATCTCCTCCTTGCTGGGGAGCTGGAGGACGCTGACGCCGACGGGCGTGCCGTCGGCGGCGAAGATGGGGGTGCCCAGGCCGGCGCTCAAGCGCTCGGAGGGGATGTAGAGCTTGCGGGGCTTGGTGACGACGGCGCCGATGCGGAAGTCGTTGATGGTGGAGGCGCGGTCGAAGAACTTGCCGAGGCGCTCGACGCTGTAGAGCGTCTGGCCGGGGGCGACCTTGCCGGCCTTGGTGAAGTCGAGGGCGGCGTAAGTCTTGTCGCCCTTCTTCTCGATCTGCACCCACGCGAGGTCGAGCTCGCTGTCGCGGGCGATGACCTTGGCCTCGACGCCTTCGGTGTCGTCGCCGACGAGGACCTTGATGTCCTTGGGGGTCATGGACATGCCGGGGGACATGAAGGAGCGCATGGACTCGGAGATGCCGCCGAGCTGGAGGTTGCTGGCCATGACGAGGCCGCCGGATTCGATCATGATGCCGGCGGTCTCGGTCTCGCGTTCTTCGTCGCTGCCGCCCATGGAGATCTTGAGGACGAACTTGATGGTGACGACGCTGGGGGAGCGCGACTAGGCGAGCTTGGCGTAGACGGCGGACTCGTCGGCGGCGACGGCCGAGACGGGCGCGACGGCGGCGAGCGAGAGAGCGAGCGAGGCGAGCAGGGTGCGGACGGTCATCGAAGACTCCTGGGGCTCAGCAACTGAGCGGCGTGCGAGAGGCCGAGGGATCGTGGTCGGCCTTGAGTGAAGGATCGTATCAGGTCGATATCCGGTGGGGTTTGAGGTGCTGAAGACTTGTTCATCCGGCCGCATGGGGTGCAAAGATGTTTGGTAGCCATCTTGAGTTGATTCGCTCGGTGCCTTTGTTGTTCGTGTTCGCGGTGTTGGCCGCTCCGAGTGTGGCGGCACCTGTTTCGGTCCGAGTCCTAGATGGGCCCGTGGGGTTCCCAATTTGCAGGCCCATGGCAATCAGC
>CAZFXD010000457.1:0-2569 GCA_964522795.1 uncultured Myxococcaceae bacterium | reverse complement strand
CCCGCGCGGGGTCACGCCGCAGCTCGGGCCCGACGCCACCAGCGTGGGCTGGGTCTTCCAATATGCCCTGGTGGACAAGAGCGGGACCCACGCCTCCGACGAACTCCGTTCCTACCAGGACTGGTTCCTCCGCTACGCGGTGCAGAGCGTCCCCGGAGTCTCCGAGGTCGCCACGGTGGGCGGGCAGGTGCGCCAGTACCAGGTCACGGTGAACCCCAACGCGCTCGCGGCCTACCGGCTGCCGCTGGAGTCAGTGATCAACGCGGTCCGCAAGGGCAACAACGACGTGGGTGGGCGCCTGGTCGAGCTGTCGGGGCGTGAGTACATGGTGCGCGGGCGCGGCTACGTCAAAGGCGTGCACGATCTGGAGCGGCTGGTGCTCAAGACCGAAGGCGGCACGCCGGTGATGGTCAAAGACGTCGCCACCGTCTCGCTGGGGCCGGAGATGCGTCGTGGCATCGCCGACTACAACGGGCAGGGCGACGTGGTGGGCGGAATCGTGGTCATGCGCGCGGGTGAGAACGCGCTCAACGTGATCGATCGGGTGAAGGCGAAGCTGGCCGAGCTGAAGCCCTCGCTCCCCGCCGGGGTCGAAGTGGTGACCACCTATGATCGCTCAGAGTTGATCGAGGCCGCCATCGCGACCGTGAGAGACAAGCTGTTCGAAGAGATCGCCATCGTGGCGCTGATCATCCTCCTGTTTCTCTGGCACATCCCCTCGTCGATCATCCCCATCATCACCATTCCCGTCTCGGTGGCGCTCTCGTTCATCGTGATGAAGGTCTTCGGTCTGAACGCGAACTTGATGTCGCTCGCCGGCATCGCCATCTCGATCGGGGTGCTGGTGGACGGGGCGATCGTCGAAGTCGAGAACGCCTACAACAAGATCTACCTCTGGCTGAAGAACGGCCGAAAGGGCGACTTTCACCAGGTACGGCTGGAGGCGCTGCTCGAGGTGGGGCCCGGGGTGTTCTTCTCGCTGTTGGTCATCGCCGTGGCGTTCCTGCCCGTCTTTACGCTGCTCGATCAGGAGGGCCGGCTGTTCCGGCCCCTGGCGTTTTCCAAGAACTTCGCCATGGCCATCGCGGCGGGGCTGGCGATCACGCTCGACCCCGCGCTGCGAATGCTCTTCGCGCGCATCGACCCCTTCACCTTCCGCCCGCGCTGGCTGGCTGCGCTCGCCACCCGCCTGCTGGTCGGCACGTACACGGCCGAGGAGCGCCACCCGTTGAGCCGCCTGCTGCACCGGCTGTATGAGCCGCCCTGCCGCTTCGTGCTGAAGCACGCGCGCGCCACCATCATTCTGGCGGTGGTGGTGGTGCTGTCGACGATTCCTGTCTACCTGCGCCTGGGCTCGGAGTTCATGCCCCCGCTGCGCGAGGGAACCATTCTCTACATGCCGTCGGCCGTCGAACCGGGCATGTCGGTGGCCGAGGCGCAGAAGGCGCTCCAACTGCAGGACAAGATCTTGATGACGTTCCCCGAGGTGGAGCGCGTCTTCGGGAAGGCCGGGCGGGCGAACTCGTCAACCGACCCGGCGCCGCTCAGCATGATGGAGACCACCATCCTCTTGAAGCCGGAGAGCGCCTGGCGTGAGAAACCTCAGTGGTACTCCTCGTGGGCGCCTGCGTGGCTGAAGTCGATGTTGCGGCCGTTCTGGCGTGACCGCATCACCCAGGAGGACCTGGAAGGCGAGATGAACGCGGCGCTGCAGTTGCCGGGCATCTCCAACGCCTGGACCATGCCGATCAAGGGCCGCCTGGACATGCTCTCCACCGGCATTCGCACGCCGGTGGGCATCAAGATCATGGGCGCCGATCTGGCGACCATCGAGCGCGTGGCGCGAGAGACGGAAGCGGCGGTCTCCAAGCTGAAGAGCACGCGCAGCGCGTACGCCGAGCGCGTGGCCGAGGGCTACTTCCTCGACTTCGTGCTCAAGCGCGACGAACTGGCCCGCTACGGCCTGAGCGTGGACGACGCCAACATGATGGTGATGACGGCGGTCGGTGGCGACAACCAGAGCATCACCGTCGAGGGTCGGGAGCGATACGGCATCAACGTTCGGTACGCGCGGGCCTACCGGGAGGACCTCGAGGCCCTGCGGCGCGTGCTGCTCCCGCTCCCGGGCGGCGAGGGGCAGATTCCCATGGGAGAGATCGCCGACGTGGTGCTGGTGCAGGGGGCGTCGATGATTCGCGACGAGAACGGGCTGCTGGCCGGCTACGTCTACGTGGACTTCGACACCTCGAAAGTCGACATCGGGACGTTCGTGGCCGAGGCCAAAGCAGCGGTCGCGCGCGACGTCACCGTCCCGACCGGCTACTCGATGAACTGGAGCGGTCAGTACGAGAACATGCTGCGCGTGGAGGAGCGGCTGAAGCTCATTCTCCCCATCACGCTGGTGCTCATCTTCGCGCTGCTCTTCATCAACACCCGCTCGTCCTTCAAAGCGGGTGTGGTGATGCTGGCGGTGCCGTTCTCGGCCGTGGGCGCGGTGTGGCTGTTGTGGGCGCTCGATTACAACATCTCCATCGCGGTCTGGGTCGGCATGATCGCGCTGATGGGCCTG
>CAZFXD010000456.1:284-2576 GCA_964522795.1 uncultured Myxococcaceae bacterium | reverse complement strand
GTTCGTGCTCGCTCAAATGCTCGGGCGACAGCGCGGCCAAGACAGTCACGGGCTCTGCGGCCTGCCCGTAGGTTCGCCAACGGCCCCGTCCTGGCCACACCGAGACCCTTCGTTACCGAAGGACTCGCAGCGAATCGATGGCGAAGTCCACGTCGGCCACGTTGGTCGGCACGATGGCGATCTGGTTGAGCACCCCGCCCTGCATCCAGTTTGGGTCTTTGGACAGGTCCAGGGTGTAGGTGTGGGGCATGTGATCAGCGTTGAGGTCAAACCCCACCTCCGTCGTGGGCGAATAGGCCGGTCGCGCTCGTGTCCGGTAGACGATGGCGGCCCGGGTTCCCCCTTTGGCCATCAACGTCACCTCCACCTTCGTCACGGCGCCCAGGGGCAGGTTGAGGTCGGCCGAGTAGACCACCGGCCGAGCGGTGAACGACCGACCCCACACCTGCCCGCCCACCAGCGCGATTGATTTGAGCGTGGTCGGGTTGAACGTGAACCCATCGTTGTTGGCGCCGAGCCCGTTCAACTCGAAGGCGAACTCGCCCGGCCCCAGCGCGGGAGGCGCGTTGGCCGCCAGCGACGCCATGGTGTGGGACTGGCGCTTCCACCCCAGGCGCACCGTCGGATCATCCATCAGGCCGAACGACTGCACGGCGCGGTTGCTCGCGTCGTCGAAGGCGGTGAAATACGAGGCGCCCCACAGCCACGAGAAGCTGCTCAGCACCACGCCCTCGAACAGCAGGTTGTCCGCGGCGATGTCGCACAGCGAACGCCCATACCGAATGGTCGCGCAGCTGGCGTTGAAGCCGAACTCGGACAGGTACGCGTTGAGGGGCCGCGCGGCGTTGGCCTGAAACACGTCGAACAGGCGCTGGTTCTGCTGCCCCCACCGCACCGTCACCGCCAACACCTGCGTGCGGTCGCGCGCCGCCCGGTCGAATTCCGCCGGGTCCAGGTACGGGTGCCAGGCCGCCCCGTCCATCGCGTCGGAGAGCGTGCGCCCGGGGTGCGCGGTGCGGACGTACTGCCCCATCGTGGCCACGAACACCGCCAGCCCCGACAAGTCGTACTGCGGCGCGAACGTGTCATCCGCGCGCAGCGGCGCCAACCCGGGGCCGAACGCCACCAGCGAACTGTCGACCGCTTTGATGGCGGCGTAGGAGCGCAGGAGCATCTCCGCGGTCATCTCGGCCCGGATGTTCCAGCGAAACTTGAGAGAGCTCGCGCCGGTCGTGGGGTTGGTGACCGTCAGCGTCTCGGCGGGCGTGCAGGCGCGGGCGGGGTCAAAGCCGCTCCCGTTCATCTCGTTGCCCTGCTCCCACACCCGCACGCGGGGGAACGCGCGCACGATGACCCGCCACGCCTCGCCGTAGCGCTTCACCGCCTCGGCGAAGAGCGCCGCTTCGCTTCGCGGGCAGGGCCACTGGTTGCCGGAGCGCTCGCCTGACACCAGCGCCTGCGACGGCTCCACCATGCCGACCACCGTGGCGCCGCCGGCCTGCAGCTTGCCGATGATTCGATTCGTCTCCGCCACCCAGGCGGTCGCGTTGGAGTCGAAGACCAGCGGGCTCCCATCAGCGGGTCGCGCGACGATGGTGCGGGGAATCCACAGGCGAACCACCGCGGGGTGCAGGTCGAGCGTGCGCTGGACGAGCAGGTCGTTGAACCCGGCGTCCAGCGAGACGAACTTGCCGACCAGCGGGAGGTCCACCCCGAGTTTGTAGCCGGGCCGACGAAGGCTGAGCGAAACCTCGCTCCTGGTTCCGTCGTCCGCCGAAAGTTGAACCTCGGCCGGGCCACACGCGACGAGCCCCCACAGCGAACCGAGCGCAAATGTCAGGTTTCGAGACATCAGGCCTCCCTCGCCCCCTCAATGAGCAAGGACAGGGCCAGCCTCGAGCGCGCCGGCGGCCGCGCTAACCCCGCAGCGATCGGACACCGTCGAACCGCGCGGGACCGGGTGCGTCAACTCTCAGTTGAAGGAGGAGAAATCGCGGCCATGTCAGACCTTTTCTGTACAACGTGTTCATCACATACTAAACAACGGTTCAGTACCCACCATTTCGAAAGGGACACACCCAATGGCGCAAGCGGGCGAGAAGGAAAAGTCGATTGAGTTGGCGATGGCGGCGGTCGAACGACAGTTCGGCAAGGGCTCCATCATGCGATTGGGCGTCGATGAGCCCCTGATGCGCGACGTGCAGGCCATCTCGACCGGGTCCATCTCCCTCGACATCGCGCTGGGCATCGGCGGCGTGCCCAAAGGCCGCATCGTCGAAATCTTCGGGCCGG
>CAZFXD010000456.1:0-274 GCA_964522795.1 uncultured Myxococcaceae bacterium | reverse complement strand
AGCCTCCACATCGTCGCCGAGGCGCAGAAGCGCGGCGGAGTGTGCGGCTACGTCGACGCCGAGCACGCCATGGACGTGGGCTACGCCCGCAAGCTCGGCGTGCGCACGGAAGATTTGCTCCTCTCCCAGCCGGACACGGGCGAGCAGGGCCTCGAAATCGCCGAAATGCTGGTGCGCTCCGGCGCCATCGACGTGCTGGTGGTCGACTCGGTCGCGGCCCTCGTTCCCAAGGCTGAGCTCGAAGGCGAAATGGGCGACGCGCACATGGGCGTGC
>CAZFXD010000455.1:0-2593 GCA_964522795.1 uncultured Myxococcaceae bacterium | reverse complement strand
GCGGACAGCACCTGCACCGATTGGAGTGATGGCGGCACTGGCTTCGGCTGGCAGACCGGTGGCCCACTGGCGGACCAATGGTTCGGACCCCTGCGGTTGAACACCACCGTCTGCACTAGCGGCTTCGCTGCGAACGTCTACTGCCTCGAGCCCTAGCGCTCGCAGCACGCCCGGGCCCGCGCGCCACGCGTCCTTGCACACGCACCACCCAGCTGGAGCGCTCCCGCCGAAGGCAGCACGAGAAGCGGCAGGAGCGTCAGCCGGGCTTCGGGCATCGACCGCTACGGCGACTCCACCACGCGCACCGACAGGTGCTTGCGCGCGGTGTACGTGGCCAGGTCCTGCCAGAACTCCACGCCCTCGCCGAGCCGGTTCACCGTGCTGACGTTGACGTGAATCTCGTAACCCTCGGGCTGCGACACCGCGATGGCCCCCGGGTCGACCTTCTCGTGAACAATCCGATTGGCGAGCCGGCCGGTCTGTTGGCCAATCGCGACCGGTGTCGGCGTCACGCTCATCAGCGCACCGTCGGCCACCGAGGCCGCCCCCACGCCCACCAGCGGAATCCGGTCTTCCAGGCACGCCTCCACCAGGCGGTGCGCGAACGACGCGTCACCCACCGTGGCGTCGGACATCATCACCATCACGTCCACCCGGTTCTTCAGCCCGTGCGTGGCGCGTTCAGCCTTGGTCACGCTGTCGACTTCAATCTCCACCAGCGCCAGCGAGAGGCGCTTGGCGATGGCCTCCATGCCCTCCACCTGCCGGCTCGAGTAGCGCGGGTTGAAGATGACGCCCACCCGGCGCGCCTCGGGGAGCAGGGCCTTGATGAGCTCCAGCTCACTCTCGAAGTTGCTGGTGAGCGACACGCCGGTGATGTTCGTCTGCCCCAGCAGGTCGTACCGCTCGTAGTTGGGCACCATGGCGAACACGACCGGCGCGTCCGAGACGACCTGCTTCGCCGCGGCCGCCGCCACCGGGCCCAGGGCCAACACCAGCGCCGCGCCCTTCTTCGCTTCGGTGAGCGCCGCCACGGCCCGCTGGTGAATGACAGCCGAATTCCCCGCGCCGGAAAACACCAGGTGGGTGACGTCGGCGTCGACCTCGGCCCCGAACCCGGCCGCGACGGAGGCCAGGGTATCCGACGGAGACACTCGCAGCGTCACCACCCGCGGCCGCTCCGCCAGCGCCGCGCTGGCAGCGAGGCCAAGCGCCACGACGAGACATCGGCAAAGGTCAGACCGCATCGGGCGCATGATGAGCGAAAACGGCGCTCAAGTCATCGCGCGTCGGCGCAGCAGCGGAAGCCCACTTCGCCCGACTTGGCGTTGGGGCCCTGCGGCTTGCGCGCCGAGCAGCGCACGGCGAAGTCGCCCTTGGAGAACGAGCCGCCCTTCTGCACCTTGTTCTCCGTCCACTCCGCCACGTTGCCGGACATGTCGTAGACGCCGAGCGGGCTCTTGCACCTGGCGTATTTCCCGGACGGCGCCATGGCTCGCGTCTCATCGCTGTCGTCGGCCGCGTTGCAGGCGGCGCCGTCGAACGAATCGCCGTAGGGCCAGCGAGCGGCGGAGGTGCCTTTGCACGCCTTCTCCCACTCATCTTCGCTGCACAGGCGCTTGCCGCGCGCTTCGCACAGCCGTCGTGCGTCGGGCCAGGTGACGTTGATGGCCGGGGCGATGCCCTTCTTGTTCGGGTACTCGTAGGTGTCGATGCAGTACGTGCCCACCTCGATGCTCGAGAGCAGCCGCTCGTCGAACCCCATCATCGGGTCGTCCTTGGGCGTGCCCGCGCGGTAGGCGCCCTTCTCGACCAGCCGCATGCCTTCGGGGCACGGTCCCGTGCCCGCGGCGTGGTCCACCTTCTCGGTGCCGGCAGAAGCCACCACCGCTTCTTTGGGAGCCGCTTCTTTCGCCGCGACTTCCTTCGCGAACGCCTTTTCGCGCTCCAGCCTCGCCAGCTCGTCGGCCTTTTCTTTCGCCCGGGCCGCTTCACGTCGCTCCGCGGCGGCGCGGTCGACGGCCTCGGTGTCCTGCTTCGGCGCGGCCGCCCGCTTCTCGGCTTCCAGACGGTCTGCTTCCTTCTTCGCCAGCTCGTCTTTGCGCGCCTGATCGTCCCGCGCGGCCTGCTCGGCCCGAGCCTTCGCTTCGGCCTCGGCGCGCGCGCGTTCTTCGTCGCGCTGCTTCGCCTCCAGCTTCTGCTGCTCCAGCGCCCGTCGCGCTTCATCGTCGGCCGTGCGCGTGTCCTCCACTTTCGCCGGCGCGCGGTGCATCACCTTCATCACGTAGCCGCCGACGCCGCCCAGGGCGATGCCGAAGAGCGCGAGCAGCACCAGCCAGCGCACGTTGGAGCGTTCCTCACCCTCGCGCTGCGCCGACACGGGCTCGTCGGGCGGCGGCGCGACAATCTCTTCTTTGATGCGGGTCTCGGCCAGATCGTCCGGGTCGGCGGGAATGAACTCCGCCGAGGCCACCATCTCGGCAGATTCGTCGGCGCGCGCGTCCTGCACGGGAATGGCGATGCCCGAGCGCCGGGGCGTCGAACGCCGCTGCGCCGGCGGGGGCGCCACGGCCGGCATCTCCACCGACACCGG
>CAZFXD010000454.1:801-2617 GCA_964522795.1 uncultured Myxococcaceae bacterium | reverse complement strand
GTACACTGCGAGGCGTTCGACCTCTGTTCCCGCCTGCCCCGGTGCGCCCCATGAACAAGCTGCTCGCTGTCCTCTGCGTGATACCCGCCACGATCGCGCTCGCTGAACCCTTCAATAAGTTGAAGGACATCAGCACGACCGAAACGCGGCCTTATGCGCCGACGGTGACTGGGGCCATCGGACCGGCTGCCGGCGGGGTCGTCGTGTTTGCGGCCTCAACGAGCGCCACTGGCGTCGAACTGTGGCGCTCTGACGGCACGACCGCGGGCACGTCGCTGGTGAAGGACATTCGGAATGGCGTGCCTGCATCGAACCCTACCGGCTTCGTTCGCGTCGGCGGCTTCTGGTACTTCAGCGCAGACGACGGAATGAATGGCCCGGAGCTGTGGAAGACCGACGGGACCGCTGCGAACACCACGATGGTGAGGGACATTCGGACCGGCGCCACTGGCAGCGTGCCCACCAATTTCATCGCCGTGGGCTCCCGCGTGTTCTTCATGGCGAGCGACACCGTGGCGCAGAACCAACTGTGGGCCTCGGACGGGACGTTGACCGGCACCGTCCGTGTCACCGACATCAAGCCGATGTCAGGTGGGTTCACCCCATCGCTGGCCGTCGCGCTCCCTTCGCGCCTCCTGTTCGTCGCCGACGACGGGGTTATCGGTGCTGAGCTGTATTCGAGTGACGGGACCGTGGCTGGCACCGGCTTGATGTCCGACATCGCCAGCGGAAACGCGTCACCGAACATCGCGGCTGGCGCCGTCGTCGGGTCGCTCTTCTATTTCGTCGCCACTGACGCCGCTGCGGGACGAGAACTGTGGCAGACCGACGGAACCGGCGCTGGCACCAAACGCGTCGCAAATATCGCAGCCGGAGCGGGCTCTTCGAACCCGCGGTCCTTCGCCGTCGTGGGATCGAGGCTCATCTTCACCGCGGATGATCTCATCAACGGCGAGGAGCCGTGGGCTGTTGATTCAACCACGGGCATGGCCGCGCGATTGGCCGACTTGAACCCGGGAGACGCCGGAAGCGGAGCCGGTCCCTACGTCGTGTCAGGCGGGCACGCATTCTTCCGTGCACTTGGTGGAAACGCTGGCGACGAACTGTTCCGAACTGACGGCACGATCGCTGGCACATCGCTGGTGCAAGACATCGAACCAGGCACGGGCTCCTCGGCAGTGACGAACCTGACGCCGGTCGCAGGCAACAAAGTGGTCTTTGCCGCGACGAATTCCACGTTCGGTCGGGAACCGTGGGTCTCTGACGGGACGGACGCCGGCACGTTCCTCCTGGTCGACGCCACCCCGGGCGACGCTGGGAGCTACCCGCTGCAGTCATGTACGTGGGTTGCAGACGGGTGCGGAGGAGGAACGAATGTCTGCACGGCCGTCGATCCCTGGTTCACGGCCGTCGGCACTTCCGTCTATTTCTCTGGGCCAAGTACCACCGTCACCTACGTCACGGATGGAACAACAGGCGGGACCCTGCCCGTGTCCGGCCCCCTGTGGCCGGGGGGCTCGCCGTTCTCACTCTTCGCCGGCGGTGCGCTGTTCACGTCCGGAAACACGCTGCTCGAAGTGATCGGGGCCACGTCCACGCTCGTCTTTACGTCAACGGCCGCGCCGTCAACCCCAGTCATCGCCGGGTTGTGGGCGCTCTTTACAGGCTCCGAAGGCTTCGGAACGGAGCTGTTCACCACGAACGGCACGGCGGCAGGCACCTCCAACATCGCGGTGTCCACCGGGCGTACGCCAAGCAACCCGAACAACTTTGTCGGCGCACTGGGAAGAATCTTCTTCACCGCGGACGACGGCGT
>CAZFXD010000454.1:0-791 GCA_964522795.1 uncultured Myxococcaceae bacterium | reverse complement strand
ATCCCGCTGCTGCAGGCCCTGCTGCTGGAAGCCGGCGTGAAGGGCCGCGAGCTGTGGGTAACGGACGGAACTCCGGGGGGCACGTTTCTGGTGAAGGACATCTATCCCGGTGCCACGGGTTCAAATCCGGTTCTGTTCCCCAACGCGGTGCTTGGCAACAAGATGTACTTCGCCGCCACCGGTGTCGGCACCGGTGAAGAGTTGTACGCAACCGACGGCACGGGCGCCGGCACGGTGCTGGTCTCGGACATCAACGCCGGAGCGTCTGGTTCATCGCCGAGAAAACTCCGCGCTGCATCGAACCGGATTTTCTTCACGGATTATTCCGGTCTATTGAAACAGACCGACGGCACGACGGTGGAGTCGGTACAGGTCCAAACGAGCGATGGGTGGAACGCCACCGGGAGCGGGGGAAAATACTCGGGCACGGGAAACGTCTGCATCATGCAAACCTGGCACACCGGAACTCTTGCGTCGGTGGTCCCGCCAAACAGTGCGTTCTTCGTCGTGGGCGGCAAGTTGCTCGCCTTCGAGCCGCTCAATTTCGCGTACGACCGATGCATCGGCGCGACGTATCCCTACTCAACGCCAGGCGTGTGCCCGTTTACCTCCTACTACCCGGGCTGCAGCGCGTATTGCTACCCATCGGGACTCGGCAGCTGCGATCAATGCGGGTGCTATTGGCAAGGGATTGACACGTCGACGTACTCGGGAGACTACCTCGCCCAGTTCGACGTCCCAGGCTCTGTCCAGCTCGGGCCCAGCCCCTACTCCGGGCAAACCCCCGTTCC
>CAZFXD010000453.1:0-2627 GCA_964522795.1 uncultured Myxococcaceae bacterium | reverse complement strand
GGTGGTGCTGGCGCTGTTCATTCCGCTCATCATCTCCTCGGGCGGTAACTCCGGCAGTCAGGCGACGTCGCTCATCATTCGCGCGCTCGCAACCCGCGAGCTCGAGCTCAAAGACTGGTGGCGGGTGCTCGTTCGCGAAGTGCGCTCAGGGGCGCTGCTGGGCGCCATTCTGGCCATCATCGGCTTTGCCCGCATCGTGTTCTGGCCCAACCGGGAGTCGCTCTACGGTGAGCACTACCTGCTGGTGGCCGTCACGGTGGCCGCCAGCCTGGCAGGCGTGGTGCTCTTTGGCAGCCTCACCGGTTCGATGCTGCCGTTCGTGCTCCGAAGATTCGGCCTCGACCCGGCGACCGCGTCTGCCCCGTTCGTGGCGACGCTGGTCGACGTCACCGGGCTCGTGATCTACTTCTCGGTCGCGAGCGTGATTCTGCGCGGCGTGCTGCTGTAATCGCCGGCCTCAGCTTCACGCACAGGTCTGGACCGATGCGGTCCACGGCCAGGATCTCAAAGCGCGGGGCGCTGGCGACCGTGGGCGACCACAAGTCGCCAGTCCACCGCCTGGAGTCATGCCCGAGCACCAGCGGCCCCATGAACATCCAGATCTCGTCGACCAGTCCGGCGCGGAGAAACGAGGCGTAGACCCCCGAACCGCCCTCGAGCATCACGTGGTTCCAGCCGGCCTCCCAGGCGAGCTCAAGCACACGCGCGACATCGACCTGGGCGTTCTTTTCCGGCACGTTCCACAGCTGCGCGCCGGCGCGAGCGAGCGCGCGCGCCCTCGCGGTGTCGAGCGAGGCCGTCGTCACCACCACGGTGGGAGCAGTGGACCGCTGTCGCACGATGGTGGCTCGGGGCGAGAGCTTGAGGTCCGTATCCAGCACGATGCGCGCGGCATCGTGCCCCCGCCCACGCTCCAGCCGGGTGGTCAAGCGCGGGTCGTCGGCCTCCACCGTGCCCCGGCCGACCACGATGGCATCCACCGCGTCTCGCAGCGCGTGCACCAGGACGCGAGATTGGGGCGACGAAATCCACTGCGAGTTACCGGTGGAGGTGGCGATGCTCCCGTCGAGACTCACGGCGCACTTGAGGGTGACCCAGGGGCGCTGTCGGGTCATGGCGCTGAAGAAGGGGAGATTCAGTTCGTCGGCTTCCTCACGCAGCACGTGGGGGACCGTCTGCACGCCGGCGCGCTTCAACTTTCGCAGGCCGCGGCCGTTGACGAGGGGGTTCGGGTCGTCTGAGCCGTACACCACGCGGCGGATGCCGGCCCGCACGATGGCCTCCGAGCACGGCGGCGTCTTGCCGAAGTGATCGCACGGCTCCAGCGTGGTGAAGAGCGTGGCGCCGCGAGCTCGCGCGCCGGCCTGGGCCAGGGCGACCGCCTCGGCGTGAGGCGCCCCGTACGCCCGGTGGTGCCCCACCCCGACCACCTGCCCGTGCTTGACCACCACCGCGCCCACGGTGGGGTTCGGGCTGGTCCGCCCGAGGCCCTTGCGCGCGTGGGCCAGGGCCAGCCGCATGTAGTCGACGTCCGTCATTCGTTTCACGGTTTCGATTTCGCCTTGAGACTGGTGGAGGGCCGGGTGGCCTGGGCTTCAATAATCTCCCGCAATTCGGACATGAACTCGGCCACGTCGCGGAAGCTGCGGTACACCGACGCAAACCGGACGTACGCCACCTCGTCCAACGTGGCGAGGCGGGTCATCACCTCTTCACCGAGGACCGTCGAGGGAACTTCCTTCTCGCCCATGCTCTGCAGCTTGGCTTCGATGTCGGTCACGATCGACTCCAGCTGCGACATGGAGACGGGGCGTTTTTCGCACGCCTTCACCAGGCCGTGGAGCAGCTTCTCCCGATCGAACGGTTCGCGCCGTCCGTCCTTCTTGACGATGGAGGGGCTCAGCTCTTCGACCCGCTCGTAGGTGGTGAACCGCTTGGTGCACGAGCCGCACTCGCGGCGTCGGCGAATTACCGCCCCTTCCAGCGATTCGCGGGAATCGAGAACGCGGGTATCGGCCTGAGCGCAGAAGGGGCAACGCATCGGAGAAGGTGCTGGGCCCTCGTTAGGACACCAGCCGCGAACGGTACAGGGGGAATCGCGCGCAGAGCGTTCGCACCCGCCCCCGAATGGCGCCCAGCGCCGCGTCGTCGGTGGAGTGGTCCAGCGCGTCTGAGATCAACGCGGCCACTTCTTTCATCTCGGGCTCTTTCATGCCCCGGCTCGTCACCGCGGGCGTGCCCACCCGAATCCCCGAGCTCACGTTGGGCTTCTCCGGGTCGAACGGAATCTGGTTCTTGTTCACCGTGATGCCCGCTTTGCCCAGCGCATCTTCGGAGTTCTTGCCCGTGACCTTCTTCGGGCGGAGATCGACCAGCATCAGGTGGTTGTCGGTGCCGCCGGACACCAGGCGGAGCCCGTGGGAGGCGAGCGCCGTGGCCAGCGCCTTGGCGTTCGCCACGATCTGCGCCTGGTACGTCTTGAACTCAGGGCGGAGGGCCTCGCCGAACGCCACCGCCTTGGCGGCGATCACATGCATCAACGGCCCGCCTTGAATCCCCGGAAACACCTGCGAGTTGATCGCCTTGGCATGGGCCTCGCGGCACAGGATGAGCCCGCCCCGTGGGCC
>CAZFXD010000452.1:0-2635 GCA_964522795.1 uncultured Myxococcaceae bacterium | reverse complement strand
AAGACGGCGACGGGTCGCGCTTCGTCAAGGTGCTCGACTTCGGCCTCGCCAAGCAGACGTCCGCCAACGCGCCCAGCTCGCAGACGTCGGCGCAGCAGGTCTTCGGCACCCCCAACTACATGGCGCCGGAGCTGTGCCGAGACCGCTCCAGCGGCGCCAAGAGCGACCTCTACGCCCTGGGCGTGATGCTGTACGAGTTTCTGACTGGCGAAGTGCCGTTCAAGGCCGAGACGGCGATTGAGGTGATGATGGCGCACGTCTCGGCGCCCATCCCGCTCCCTTCACGACTCAACTCCGCCGTCCCTGAGGTGCTCGACGCGCTGGTGGTGCGGCTCCTCTCGAAGGCGCCCGAAGACCGTCCGGAGTCGGCCGAGGTGCTCAAGAAGGAGCTGAAAGAGATTCGCGCCACCTTCGATGCGCCACGACGGCTGTCGGACGACTCGATGGTGCGCGTGGAAGTGACGCAGCCTCCGCGCAAGTGGATAGGGCCGGCCATCATCGCCACCCTGGCCATCGGGTCGGGGGGGACGTACGCGCTCATCTCTGCGTTCGCCCCCGCGAAGGCGGCGACGGTGCAGCCTGCGCCGGTCGCGCCGCCACCGCCGGTGGCGCCGATCAAGCCGCCCGAAGTCGCCGAGCCTCAGCCCGAGGTGATTGAGGTTCCCGTCGCGAAGGCGGCGGAGCCAAGCAAGCCCGCTGAGAAGGACCCGCTGCTCAAGCCGGCGCCGAAGCCGAAGCCGAAGGTGGATGTCCGCAAGGAACTCCGGGACGAGCTGGACCGCGCAGCGAAATTGCTGGCCGCTTCGCCCCGGAAGTCCGAGTTGGAGACGCAGGCGAACGCGATCTTCAAGAACTACCGAGAACGCGCGGACGGCGCCGACGAAGCGAAGGTGCAGGAGACGCTTCGGAACCTCAAAGCGTGGGAAAAGGCCGAGCTCGGGCAGTAGCGGCCACAGGCCTTCGAGCGAAGAAAGTCGGCATCAGGCTTGATTCCTCGTCGCTGAGTGGGAGGATTTTCGGCCATGCGCCTCGCCCTCGCCCTTTGTGCCCTGCTCGCCGCTCACGCGAGTGCCCAGACGGCCGTGGTCATCTCCAAGCGAGGCATCGTGCCCGCATACGACGCCATGAAGTACGCCGAACAACTGACGGGCGCGCTCAAAGTTGCCGGCGTCTCCGTCATTGATGCCACCACCGCGGCCGCACAGCTGAAGGCTGCAGGCATTCTCGACACCACCACGTGCGCGGGGGTGCGAACGTGCGCCGTCGACCTGGGAGCGAAGCTCAAGCTGGAGAACGTCATCGCGCTCACCATGAGCGAGCTCGGCAGCGACCGTTCACTGACGTTTGAAGCGTTGAAGGTCAGCGATGGGTCGCTGCTCGCACGGGACGTCGCGGTGATTGAGAAGGGCGTCGGGCTCACACTCGACGCCGTCGGCCAGTTTATTCAGAAGTTGCGGGCCGCCCTGCCGCAACCGAAGACCGACGCCGTCGCGGTGATGCCGGCTCCCTCCGATGTGCCGGCCAAAACCGACGTCACCCCTGGCGCTCCCCCTCCAACCATGGTCGTCACCAACGACGCGTCCACGCGCATTCCCGCATACATCGCCGGTGGCGCGGGCATCGCGGCCCTCATCGCGGGCGGCATCTGCGGGGCCGTGGCGCTGTCCAGCAAGGGGGCGCTCGAGAGCAGCGTGATTGACGGGACCAACTCGACCCTGACGCTTCCCCAGGCGACCGCGCTGCGAAATCAGGCCAACACCATGGCCACCGTCTCACTCACCACGCTCCTCGTCGGAGGCGCACTGGCCGCGGCCACGGTGGTGCTCTGGTGAACTTGCGCTGGGTCCTGGCGTTTGCGCTCGGGTTCGCGAGCGCCTGCAACATTGCCCAACTCGGCGATGGCATTCGCTACCTGTGTGCCAACGACGGTGATTGCCCGGCGGGTGAGACGTGCCAGAGCGGTCGCTGCTCGGGGCCGGCTGACGGCGGCGGAGCCAGCGGCGGCGCGGGAGGCGCCGGCGGTTCCGTGGGCGGTGGTTCCGGTGGCGCCGGTGGTGGAGCGGTCGGAGGCGGGAGCGGAGGTGCGGGAGGTAGCGCGGGTGGCGCTCCCGGAGGAGGTGGTGGTGCAGCAGCCTGTGTTCCCTGGTCGTGCGCCGGTACCTGCGGTGCGAACGTCTGGGATGGCTGCGGCGGGAGAATGGACTGCGGCTTCTGTCCCCCCGGGGCGACCGTGATGCCCAACACTGGAGTCGTCCTCGGTTCCGTATGTTCCGACGCAGGGTGGTGCTGGGAGAACCCGCTTCCGCATGGCGAGCAGTTCGTTTCGGCTTACGCGCCGGGCCCGAATGAAGTGTGGGCGTTGACGAAGTCGGGAATCGTTCAACACTGGACCGGTGCGGGGTGGAGTTTTCTTCGGCCCGATGTTTCAACACCCCTGGTGGCCGTCGCCGGGAGCGGGCCGAATGACGTGTGGATGGTGGGCCCTCCCGGGAACGTTCTGCATTGGGACTCAAACCAACTGACGAAGGGGGCCACCGGTTATCCGTTGGTCAACTTCGATGGAGTCGCCGTCAACGCCTCCGGTCTGGTGGCAGCGACAGCGGGCTCCTTTGTGTATCTGCGGATCGGAGCTGGT
>CAZFXD010000451.1:0-2645 GCA_964522795.1 uncultured Myxococcaceae bacterium | reverse complement strand
CGCCGGTGGCCCTCGCGGACGGCGGCGTGGGTGAGGAGAGCCTCCCCGTGGCGGTCAGCGACGCGCCGCCTCCGGCCCTCAGCGAAGACGGTGGCGTGGCTGCGCAGCCAACGCCGAGCGAAGGCGTTCGGCCGGCGGCGGCCCCGGCGGTGGTGCTGCCGCCGCTCCGCGACGTGCGCGACGTGGGCAACGCCGCGTTGAGCGCGCTCAAGCGCATCGACTTCAGCAAGCGAAAGACGCCCGCCGACGCCCCCGACGCCTCGACGCCGACGCCCGAGCCCAGCGCGCCGCCTGCCGACGCCGGGGCCGTGAAACCGGAGGTGCCGAAATGAGCGCGCCCGTGCTTCACCGCTGCTCCAACCACCGCGCTGACCCGGCCGGCTGGCGCTGCCCCGCGTGCAAGAAGCTGTTGTGTGGCAAGTGCACGGCGGAAGACCGCGAGATGTTCTACTGCGTCGAGTGCGAGGGCCGCGTCACCCAGTTCACCCGGCCTCGCTCGGACAAGCCCTTCGGCGTCTTTCTCGGGCGGGCGGCGATGTTCCCGGTGACGGGGGGCCTGGTGCAGACGGCCCTGGTGGCGCTGCTCCTCACCGTGAGCGGGTCGGTGGAGCGCTTCGTGGAGAAGTCTCCCGGCATCCGCTCCTTGTTCAAGCCGGCTCAGAACGCCGACGTGCCCGGGGGGGTGAACGCCGCCGACGCCGTGACCGCCCCCGAGACGCCGCCGCCAGCCACGCCGCCGCCGCCGACGCCGGAGGACGCCACCCTCGACACCGGCCCCGAGGCCACGCCGGAGAAGAAAGCTGAGCCGGCGACCCCCGAAGCCAGGCTGCCCCCGGTCAAGCCCATCTACTTCACGGTGGTGCGCGTCTCGGGCTCGCTCTTCCGAACCACGCTGTTGTTCCTGTTCGCCTTCTTCGTGGCCAGCGGCGCGGCGTGGGGCGCGTGGGCGCAGCGCGGAAAAGCGCGGCGGCTGATGCAGACCATCGCCGCCACCATGATTGTGTGGGTGCCCGGGCTCGCCTATCTCGTGCTGCTTCACGGCAAGCCCCCCGACGCCACGCTCGGCCGCGACTGGGCCGTGTGGCTGTTCGCGGGCCTGTGCTTCGTCTACCTCCCCGCCTGCGTGGCCGGCACGGCGGGCGAAGTCGGCCCGTCTAACTTCAACCCCTTCGCCATGTTCCGGTGGGTCTGGCAGTTGGGGCTGCGCTACCTCGTCACGCTCATCATGGTGGGGGGCTTGTTGGCCATCGCCATTCTGGTCGCCACCGCCGCGCCGGCGGCGACGTTCCTCAACGCCCTCGCGCTGCAGTTCGTGTTCTGCGCGTCGGTGGCGGTGATGGCCTGGCTCATCGGCGCGCTCTCGCACGTCTACGGGTACATCTACGGGTGGGAAACGAAGGAGCGCTTCGCGGACCCGATTCTCGAAGGCGTGCGCGCCGAAGGCATTCTCAAGCGCTGGTCTGAGCAGCGCGCCGCGATTGACGACCTCATCCGCACCTCGGGCGAGAAGAACAAGGTGGTGGAGCCGGGAACGCAGGCGGCCCGACTCGCCGTGCGCAAGATTGAAGAGGCCATCGCGTCGGGCGGGGTGAGCGTGGCCCTTCGCACCTACGAGCAGCAGGCGGAGTGGCCGCCCGGGGTGCTCAAGGACGAGACGGCCATCGAGCTCGCCATGGCGGCCCAGCGGGCGAAGAAGATCGACATCGCCCGCAAGCTGCTGGTGCCCGTGGCCGAGAAGAAGGGGCTGAGCGCCGCGCGAGCGCGCCTGATGTTGGGGTTGTTGCTGGGGACCATTCCCGGCGAAGAAGCCGCCGCGACCGCCATGCTGGAGTCGTTGGTGGCCGATTTCCCCAAGACCGAATTCGCCCGGCAGGCCGAAGCCAAGCTGGCGAACAAGTAGACCGAAATCGGTCTTGCCCCTGCCTCAGGGCCGGAGCGTGGCCACGACGGACTGAGACCCGGTGTTGTCGAGCGTGCCGGGTGCGAGGAACACGGCCAGCGCCGCGCGCCGCGGACCGAAGCGAAGAAACGTCTCCACCATCAGCGCGCCGTCGGCGCCGGGAGCCACGCCGACACAGCGCCCCGTCCGCGTGGTGCCGATCAAGGACACGTCACACCCGGTCGAGCTGTAGGTGCCGGCGTCACCGGCGAAGATGGCCGCCGCGCCTTCTTCGGCGGCCTGGGTCCACGCCAGCAACGACGCGTCGTCGGGCACGGGCGCCACGCCGCCATCCTCCAGCGCGTTGTGGTGCTCGAGCACGGCGATGAAGGCCCGCTGTTCGGCGCGTGCTTCGCTCTCGCCTCGGAAGAGGGAGACCGAGGCCGGGGCTGTGCCAGCCGGCGTGTCCTCTGGCGGCGGGGCACGTCGCCAGCCCTCGGGGAAATGGACGGAGAGATCGAGTTCGTCGAGCCGGTAGATGAGCGCCGGCGCGCGCGGGCGGGCGGGCGATGCCTTCACGGGGAGCGGGACGGGCATGGCCACGGGGGGGCCCGAGGTGCGATCGCGGAGCTCGAACCAGAACGCGAAGGCGACCACCGCCACGCCGAGCGCGCCGACCAGCGCCAGGGCTGCGCGCTTGTGCTGCAGGAGGAACATCAACGCGGGCGGAAGGTCGAACTCTGGCGCCAGCGCTGGCATGGGCCCC
>CAZFXD010000450.1:0-2650 GCA_964522795.1 uncultured Myxococcaceae bacterium | reverse complement strand
CGAAGCGGCCGCCATCGGGTTCATGATGCTCATCATTCTCCCCTTCAGGTTGGGGGAATTCGCGCGGCCGTTCCTCATCGCCCAACGCAGCAGCATCCGGCGAAGCCCGGCGATGACCACGGTGGTGTTGGAGCGCATCGTCGACGGCATCGTGGTGGCGCTGATGTTGCGGGGCTTCCTCTTCTTCGTTCCCGGAGAGACCCCGGAGATCGCGCGTGTTCGCTGGGGCGGCAACCTGATGCTGGCGGTGTTCGGCGGCGGGTTGCTGTTTCTCCTCTTCGCCACCTGGCAGCAGGCGCGCGCGGTGGCGCTGATCAAAGCGACCGCGGGCCGCATCTCCGCCCATGCCGGAGAGCGAATCGCCTACGTGGTCGAAGGCTTCGTCGGCGCGATGCGAAAGTTGCCGCGCGGGGCCGACCTCTTCTGGTTCTTCTTCTTCACCATCGTCTACTGGGGCCTGAACGGCGTGGGCATGTCGCTCTTGACCAAGGCCTTCGGCTGCGGTGACGCCGTCGGCACGGCGTGCCAGCCGCTCAGCCTGAACATCTTTCAGGGCTTCGTGGTGCTGTGCGTCCTGGTCGTGGGCCTGATGATCCCAGCCGCTCCCGGGAGCGCCGGCACGTTTCAGGCCTTCGTGCTGCTCGGCATGGCGGTCTTCGTTCCCGCGGCCACGGTCAACGGCGCCGGCGTGGCCTTCGCCAACGTGATCTGGCTGGCGCAGATTGGTCAGCAGATTCTCTTCGGCCTCATCTTCATGCTGCTCGGGCAGCAGTCCTTCAGCGACATCACCAGTAAACTCGGGACCGAAGAGGGGGCGCGCTGATGCAACTCGGGGTCGATTACGTTTCGGTGGCGATCTTTCTCGCCGCCTACGCCTTCTCCAACGTTCAGGCGGTGCCGATCAAAGTGCGCTACGGCGTGATGGCCGCGGCGTGCACCGGCATCGGCTTGTTGCGCATTCGCCAGGGCGCGGCGGGCACCAATCTCATCTTCGCGGGCATCGGCGTGGCCTTCGGGTTGTACTACCTGGTGCAGATGTTCAGGGTGAAGAACCGGTAGCGCACGCCTGCGCACCGACGTTGGGGGCTCGATGTCCGACGAACTCGCACGCTGGCTCGTCAGTCCAACCGGATTGGTGGTGTGCTGGGTGACGTTGCACTGGCTCGATCTGCGATTGACCCTGGCCGGCGCGCGGTTGCGCGCGCAGCACGCCAAAGACGTGATTCGATCGGGCGGAAGCTACGAGCTGAATCCGCTCTTCCAGAAACAAGTCGACGCCGGGAGCATGTATTCGCGGCGGTTCCTGGTCACATGGCTCGGCATCGCCGGCGTGATGTGGGGGTGCGGGATGCTGGGCGCGTTGCTGCACGACCCGGTGCTCGACCAGGGCCTGGCCGTCTTGAGTGGGGTACTCCTGTTTTCGCGCGTGGCGGTCATCTCCAATCACCTGTCCAACATCTGGCTGTTTCGCCGAATGGCCAGCAACCCCCAGTCCGTCACCGGTGGGATCAACTACAGCCGACCGACCGTGTTCGGGATCGCGGCCGTGCGCTACCTGAGCTTCGGCGCCCTCGTCGGGTTGGCGGCCGTGCTCTCCCCGAGCCCGTTTCTCTTCGGCGGCGCGGCGGGACTCACGCTGCATTCCCTGACCATTCTGTTCTGGCTGGCGCGATCGGCGCGCAGCCAGAAGCCGGCGACCGCGTGAAGGGAAGACTCGTTGGGTGCTTGATGGTGGGCGTGGCGACTCTTTGGGGCACTGCCGTTGCGGCGGCACCTCCTCGAGTCGAGGCGTTGGTTGCTGAACTGCTGCGGCCGGGTTGTCCCAACGTCTTCGATCAACTCACGCCGAGTTTTCAACAGGAAGTTCCGCGCGAACGTTGGCCGCCGTTTTGTCAGAGGTTCGCCGGGCACGGCGACCTCCGTTCGCTTGCTCGAGGTGACGATCAAAACGGCTTCATGGTGTTCTACGTCGCCTTCAGCAGCGCCACTTTCGAGCTGAAGGTTGATTTCGACGACAAGGGGCGCGTGAGCGGCTTGTTTGCTCGACCGTGGGATGCTGCGAAGAACGGCGCCGTGGTGGCTGAGAGCAAGACGCGCTTTCGCTGGCCGCTCACCAAGCCGACCCTCGTGGCCTGGGGTGGCAGCGACGCCAATTCGAATCGACACGTCAGCGTTCCAAGGCAGCGACGGGCGGCGGACCTCAACCTGGTGCGGCCCGACGGCCAACGGCGTAGGGGTTCCGGAAACAGCAACGCTGACTACGACAGCTTCGGGGCCGACGTGGTGGCTGCTGCGGACGGGCGGGTGCTGGTCGTGGTCGATGGCATACCGGACAACGACCCCGGGGTGATGGATGACACGCTGATTCCCGGCAACGTGATCAGCATTGAACATGGGCCCGGCGAGTTCGCCCACTACTGTCACCTGAAGCAGGGATCGACGCGCGTCAAACCGGGGGAGCGGGTGAAAGCGGGGCAGGTGATCGGGCTCGTCGGCAACAGCGGAAACTCGAGCCAGCCGCACCTGCATTTTCACGTGCAGGACTCGCCGCGAATGGCCGAAGGTCTGGGCATTGAGCCCGTCTTCTCCGGCGTGTGCGTGCGGCGCGGGGACACGATGCAACCCGTGACCCTGAATCGAATGAACAAGG
>CAZFXD010000449.1:0-2661 GCA_964522795.1 uncultured Myxococcaceae bacterium | reverse complement strand
GGCCGCCGTGCGCGCCTGCACCGACGCAGCGTGCTCGGCGCCGCTCGACGCGGTGACCGATGCGCGCGGCGCCGCGGTCTTCGCCAACGCGGGCAGCGGCGCGATGTCCTTCTCGGTCGCCGCCCCCGGCCTGCGCACGTCTGACGGACTGCCGACCTACGAGCGCGTGTCCGTCATCGGCACCACTGCGGCGGACGTCTTCCTCCCGCTGCGCGCCAACCCGGTGCACGCGGAGGCCGGGTACAGCGCCACCATCGGCTTCGAGCAGGTCCACAGCGTGGGGCAGTACTGGCTCGGCTACACGGTGGGGTCGTTCTCGGACCTTCCCTCGGTGGACAGCCGCGAGCTGCTGGGAGACACCTTTCTGGTCGAGCTGCCGGCGGTTGGGCAGCGCGTTCCGATGCCCGGCACCACCGTGCTGTTCTCCGAGATTGCGTTCAGCTTCTCCGTCCCCATCAAGGCGCGGGCGTACGCGTTTGGCGACCCGGGCAGCGCCCGGCACATGATCGGGTTTGGCGGCAAGGTGAACGTGAACCAGGTGCTGGAGGCCCGCTCGCCCTCGCTGCTCGCGTACCTGGGCGCATTCGACACCGACATCCGCACGTTCCAGAGCATCGACGCTCGCTCGCTGGTGCAGGACAGCACCGACCTCGACGGCGATGGCCTGTGCTCCAACCCGGTCAAGTGCACCTCCGGCACGGAGGAGGTGCCCGACTACAACGGCTTCACGTCGTTGTCGTTCCGGCCCAGCAAACCGCAGGTGCTCCGAACCGAGGTCGACGTCGCCCCCCTCCCCGCGGGATTTGACTCGGTGATCGTGGCCATCGCGGCCACCAGCGCGCGCTCCGGGGTCTTGCCGCTGGGCCTGACCTCGGCCACCGCCGGCGTTCTCGGCGGGACCGGCACTCGCGCGGTGGCCCCCATCACCCTTCAGAGCGCGACGCCGCTCGCGGGTCTGGAGCTGTCGTCGGTCGGCGTGTGGGCGGTGGGGCTGGGAACAGGCTCCACCGCGCTGACCGGGCGCCTGACGCGCGGTCCCTCGCTCCCCACTCGGGCCGTGGTCCCCCCGTTCCTGCCCGCGATCGGGCTGGGGGTGCTCTCGGCGGGAACCCGCACCTACGCCCCCTCCCAACCTCAGTGGTCGCAGGTGGCGATGGCCGGCGCGCGACTGGCGCGGCTGAGCGTGACCGGCTCGCAGACCCGCCACACGGTGTACTGGCGCGTGGAGCCGGCGGCGACGGCCGTCACCATTCCCCCGGCGCCGATGGTCATGGGGGTGGACCCGGTCGCCCAGGGCTCGGTCTCCATCGAGATCGCCGCCCTCGACGTGGGCCCCTCGGTCACCGCCGACGAGGTCTTTTCGTTGGCGGGGCCCAACCTCCTGACCCTCCCATCAACTCTAAATGCGTATTCGCGATTCAAGCGATGACGAACTAGGTTGCGCGCGTGGCCAAAGAACCCATCATCGGTGTTGACCTCGGAACGACCAACTCCTGCTGCGCCATCGTGGATCATGAAACGAATGGTCAGCCCCATGTGAAGCTCATCCCCTACAAGGGGGGCGAGTTCACGGTGCCTTCGATCTTCGCTGTCGACGAGCGCGGCAACGAGCTGATCGGACATGAGGCGAAGCGGCAGTGGCAGCTGAACCCCAAGAACACGATCTACGGCGCCAAGCGCCTGGTGGGCCGGAGCTTCCGCAGCGACATCGTCGAGTCGATGCGCAAGGTCGTGCAGTACAACGTCAAGCCGTCGGGCGATAACAAGGAAGTCCTGCTCGAGGTCGGCAAGAAGGAGATGTCGCTGCAGGACGTCTCTGCGCGCATCTTGAACAAGATTCGCGACGTGGCCTCCTCGCACCTCAACACCCCGGTGCACAAAGCCGTGGTGACGGTGCCCGCCTATTTCTCTGATCGCCAGCGGCAGTCGGTCAAAGACGCCGGCAAGATGATCAACCTCCAGGTGCTGCGGATCATCAACGAGCCGACCTCGGCGGCGTTGGCCTACGGCCTGGGCAAGGGCCTCAACCAGACCGTGCTGGTGTACGACCTGGGTGGCGGCACGTTTGACGTTTCGGTGATCGAGATTCGCGGTCAGGTCTTCGAGGTCAAAGCCACCGGCGGCGATATCTTCCTCGGGGGCATCGACTTCGACAACGCCATCATCGACTACGTGCTGGCCGAGTTCAAAAAGCAGACGCAGATCGATCTCTCGTCCGACCCGGTCGCGATGCAGCGAATCAAAGACCTGGCGGAGCGCACCAAGATCGACCTCACGGCGCGCGAAGAGGCGCCGTTCAACATTCCGTTCATCACCATGACGTCGCAGGGTCAGCCGCTCAATATCGACCTCAAGTTCTCGAGGAAGATGCTGGAGAAGCTGGTCGCGCCGCTCATCGATCGCACCTTCAAGATCATGCAGCAGGTGCTGCTCGACTCGGGCCTGTCGACCAACAACATCGACGAGGTGATGCTGGTCGGTGGGCAGTCGCGCATGCCGGCGGTCCAGGATCGCCTCACCAAGTTCTTCGGGAAGGCCCCCTCGAAGGCAGTGCACCCCGACGAAGCGGTGGCCATCGGCGCGGCGCTCTACGCTTACTCACTTCAAGACAACTCATCGCTCAAGCTGCAGCTGCTCGACGTGATCCCGATGGCCATCGGC
>CAZFXD010000448.1:0-2661 GCA_964522795.1 uncultured Myxococcaceae bacterium | reverse complement strand
TGAAGGTGTGGCCGAGCGCCACCAGCTCGGCGCGCAACTCGACGTAGTTGAAGATCTCGCCGTTGAAGATGCACCAGAGCGTGCCGGTCTCGTTGCACATCGGCTGCTGGCCCGTGGAGAGGTCGATGATGGAGAGCCGGGCGTGCGCGAGGCCGCAGTGCGCGTCGCGAAACGCGCCGAACTCATCAGGGCCGCGGTGGCGCATGGCCGACGCCATGCGGTTCAACTCGTCCAGCGTGGGGGGCGCCTGGTCGCCGAGGTTGAGCACGCCGGCGATGCCGCACATCAGTGCTGGACCTCGGCGATGGGCTCGATGAAGAGCGGCCGGGCGTGCAGGTACCTGGTGGTGCGGCGCTTGGCTTCAATGTCTTTGAAGACGCGCTCGACCTGCGCGGTGGTCAGCCCCACCGCGGGTGCCACGTCGCTCGCGGGAACCTGGTGGTTGAGCGCGTAGAGGCACAGGTCCATGCGGTCGTACGGGAGCGCGAAGTAGAACTCCTCCTGGGTCTGCGCCATGGAGTACGTGTCGGTGGTCGGCGGGCGGGAGCAGATTTCCTTTGGAACGCCGAGCGCGCGGGCGAGCGCGTAGACCTGCGTCTTGTACAGGTGGGCGATCGGCTTCACGTCGGCCGCGCCGTCGCCCTGCTTGACGAAGAAGCCCTGGTCGTACTCCAGGCGGTTGGGCGTTCCGGACACGGCGTAGTTCAGGCGATCGCCGTGGTAGTACTCGGTCATCTTCCGCACGCGCTGCTTGAAGTTCGTGGCGGCCACGAGCTGAAGGTACGCGGGGAGGGGCATGCGCGACGACTGCGTCTTTCCGTCGGGGCTCTGCACCGTGAGTGAGAACACGTTGAGCCGGTCGGAATCGAGAATCGAGGGGAGGGTGATCTTGCACTTCCACCCTTCGCCGTACTCCGGGAAGACCTGCCGAATCGCCTCGTTCTGGCGGCGGTAGCAGCCGATGCCTTCGAGCGCGGGGGCGATGTCTTCGGTGGTGGTCTCGATGCCGAGGCTCTGCGCGAGCAGCGTTCCCAGGCGCAGCGAATCTCCCGACGAGTCGCGCTCGGGCATGAACAAGCCGAACACGCGCTCTTTGCCCAGCGCCCGCACCCCGAGGCTGGCGACCACCGAGCTGTCGATGCCCCCCGACAGGCCCACCACCAGGCCCTTCTTGCGCAGCTCGCCCTGAACCTGGCGCTTCAGCGTCTCGCAGAGGCGGGAGATTTCCTTCTCCTCGTCGATTCGAAGCACGTCGGCAGAAAACACGGAAGACTCCTTAGCCCTCAGCGCGGGCGACAGTGGCGATGGGCATGGTGCGCGCCGGATTCCCGATGGCGATGTGCCCCGCGGGCACGTCCTTGGTCACCACCGCGCCGGCGGAGAGGACGGCGCCCTCGCCCACGCGCACGCCGGGCTCCACGATGACGCCGTGCGCGACCCAGACGTTGTCCTCAATCACGATGGGCTTGGTGACGGTCCCCGCGCGATCGCACAGGCGAATCATCGACGCGAAGAGGCAGCGGCTGCCGATGGAGATGTGCTCGAAGGCCTCGATGGAGACGCCGTAGTTGAGGCCCGTCGACTGGCCGATGTCGATTCGCCCGCCCCGATGGGCCACCAACTCGGTGGGCACCATGCCGCCGAAGAAGGTCACCCGGGAGTCGATGCGAATGGTGCCGTCGGCCACCACGCGTACCTCGCCGGTGGCGCACACCCGTTCACCCAACTCGCAGCGTCGGAAGAGCGTGCGAGCCCGGACGAAGCCGACCGCTCTGGAGAACTTCTCTCGGGCGAACGACCAATCGCCCAGGCTGCGCGACACCACGCCGAGGGCTTCATTGACCGTGGAGAGTGAGGGCGCCACCGGGCGCGGAATCAACCACAGGCGCTGCATCGTGGGAACCCGGACAAGCTGAGGTACAGTGGGGGTTTCGAGCCATGGGGAGACACGTGATGACCGTTTCAAGGACAGCGGGTGCGGTGTTGGCGTTGGTCAGCACGAGCGCCTTCGCGCACATCTTGATGACGCAGCCCACCAACATGTGGGGCATGTCCTCAGCGGGGGACCCGCAGAAGCTGGAGCCGTGCGGCGAAGTCGGGGCCGGCGACAGTGGCGTGGTCACCACCCTGGTGGCGGGGCAGCCGTACGACGTGAAGTGGACCGAGACCGTCGGTCACCCCGGACACTTCCGAATCTCCATCGGCAACTCGACCAGCGTGTTCATGACGCCCGACGCGTCCATCAGCGCCAACAACTGCGACAGCGCGCCGATTCAGTCGCCTCCGGTCGCGCCGACCCTGCTCGATGGGTTGTACCCGCACTCGGCCGGCGTCACCGGCACGCAGTACACGCAGACCATCACGGTCCCCAACACGCCGTGCAACCCCTGCTACCTGCAGTTGCTCCAGTTCATGTCGGCGCACGCGCCCCCGTGCTTCTACTTTCACTGCGCGGCGATTCGCATCGTGGCGGCGGATGCCGGCGTCGATGCCGGGGTGGACGCCGGAGTGAAGGATGCCGGGGTTGACGGTGGTGCGAAAGACGCGGGCACGCCCGACGCAGGCGCCAAAGACAGCGGGGTGAAGGACTCCGGGACGGGCGGCGGCGGGGGTGGTTCAGGCGGCGGCGCCGGTGGCGGTGCCGGCGGTGGCGCCGGCGGG
>CAZFXD010000447.1:0-2702 GCA_964522795.1 uncultured Myxococcaceae bacterium | reverse complement strand
GCTCGAACTGGAGTCGATCAAAGCGGGCGTCTCCCCCGACAACGTCTTGCTGGTGTGCGACGCGATGATCGGCCAGGACGCCGTACGCACCGCTGCGGAATTCGACCGCCGCCTGAGCATCTCCGGGTTCATTCTCACCAAGCTCGACGGCGACGCCCGCGGTGGCGCCGCCCTGACCATCAAGGAAGTGACGGGCAAGCCGATCAAGTTCCTCGGCATCGGCGAAGGCCTGGACAAGCTCGAGGAGTTCCGCCCCGACGGGCTCGCCAGCCGCATCCTCGGCTTCGGCGACATCGTCGGTCTGATGCAGGACTTCGAGGCCGTCGTCGACGAAAAGAAGGCCGAAGAAGACGCCGAGAAGCTCCTCTCCGGTCAGTTCAACCTCCGCGACTTCGTCGATCAGATCCGCACGGTTCGCAAGATGGGGCCGCTCAAGGACCTGCTCGAGAAATTCCCGCTCTTTGGCGACATGACCGAGCAGCTGAACCCGAACGAGGGCGAGCTGGACAAGATTGAATCGCTCTTCAACTCCATGACCGAGGCCGAGCGAAAGAAGCCCGACCTGATCAACCAGAAGCGCATGGAGCGCATCGCCAAGGGCTCCGGCCGCAAGACCGACGACGTCAAAGAGCTGCTGGGCAAGTTCAAGATGATGCAGCAGATGATGGGCTCGATCGGTCAGAACCCCGGACTGCTCGGCCGCATCCCCGGGTTTCAGCAGCTGGGCCAGCTCTCCAAGATGAAGGGCATGGACATGTCCAAGCTCTTCGGAAAAGACGCGGGGATGATGGAGCAGGCGCTCGGCATGGGCGGCGGCGCCATGCCGATGCCACAGATCGCTCCCGGCTACACCGCCCCCATGGGCCAGAACGCTTTGGCCAAGGCGCGCATGATGGGCTACTCCACCCTGCCCCAGGGTAAGCCGCAGACCGACGCTGAACGCGATGCGATTCGCGAGCGCCGCAAGCGGGAAAAAGCGAACAAGAAGAAGAACCGAAAGCGCTGAGGTCTTACGTCGTCGGCGGTCGGCTCGGTCGCCCCGGTACGCGCTTCTTCGGCACCACCAGCCCGCGAGCCAGACGCTTCAGCACCACTTCTCGCTGCCGGGCCTTGTAGCGCTCGTGCGAGTTGTCTCCCGCCTCGTTCGCCTTGGCGGTCGCTTCGTCGCAAATCTGAAACTCGCACAGCGCCAGCGCGATGCGCCCCTTGCGCGCGCGGTGATCTCGCTCGGGCGCCGGCAGGTAGTCGTCGAGTCGCACCGGCACGTCCGCCACGAAGTTGAGCATCTTGAACGTGCGCCCCGAGAACGAGTTGCCCGGCTTGCGCGCCATTCGATCTTCGTAGTCGCGGTCGAGGTGCAGCTCGTCGGCGAACCGCTCGAAGTGCGGGTACTCCCGCAGCACGTCCTGGAACGTGACCAGTGAGTTCTCGGTCTGGGTGGGCACGACGAAGTTGAACGGCACCAGTCGTTGCGTGAGGAAGTAGAGCGCCGGCAGCACGTCTTTGCGATCGCGCACGATCAGGCGAAAGCGCGTGCGATCGAAGATCTGCGCCGCCACGGACTCCTTCTTGGCGATCAGCTTGGTGATCACCGACTCCCGGGTCTTGATCGAGTCGGCGAATTCGACAATCGGGAACCCCTTGGCCCGCATGTCGTCGGCCACTTTCATCACCCGCTGGGTCACCAACTGCGCCAGCTCGGCTTCCGAGACCCGGGTGTGGAAGAGCAGCTCGCGCCCTTCGATGTGCTGAATGACGTGCGCCACCTTGAGCACGATGCAGGCGATCTTGCGCAGGCGCTTGGGCTCTTTGACCCCTGAGGCGTAGAGGAAGAGATCGTGAATCTCTTTCGGATTCGCGACCGGCTCCGCCACGCGGTACGCGAACCCCCGCCGGAGGTATTCGACGGCGTCGGCAAGCACCGTGCGGGCCCAGGCATCATCGTGTGGCCGCGTGAGATCGTACTGGCACAGACGAAGGAAGCGGTCGACCTCTTCGCGCGAGGCGAAGTGCAGGCGCCGCCACTCGATCACCGAGCCACCGCGCAGAATCAGCCGCAGCCGCTCGAGCTCTTTCAGCCCCATGTCCTCGACCTGCCGGATCGGCATGTCGGGAATCTCAGGCTGGTGCACCATCACGTTCACGGTCGGCGAGTTTCACCGGCTCACGCCGCAGATGCCACCACGAAAATCGGGTGTTCGTCGCGTCAGGCCCGACGAGCGCGCGTCAGGCTCAGTACCCGCACTGCTGCGACTTGTTCTGCTCCTTCAGCCAGGCGTGGAGCGGCTTGAAGTATTCCAGAATCGCCGTGGCATCCATCTCTCGCTGACCGGTCATGGCGAAGAGCGCTTCGGGCCAGGGCTTCGACGCGCCGAGCGCCAACATCGCCTGCAACTTCTCGCCGGCCGCCTTGTTTCCGTAGACCGAACAGCTGTGCAGCGGGCCTTTGTAGCCAGCGGCCTGACAGAGGGCCCGGTGGAACTGAAACTGCAGAATGCGGGCGAGGAAGTAGCGCATGTAGGGCACGTTGGCCGGCACGTGGTACTTCGCGCCCGGATCGAAGTCGCTCTCCGAGCGGGCGACCGCGGGGGCCACGCCCTGGTACTTCTTGCGCAGGTCCCACCAGGCGGTGTTGTAGTTCGACGGAGGGATCTTTCCGGAGAAGACCTCCCACCGCCACTTGTCCACGACCAGGCCGAAGG
>CAZFXD010000446.1:0-2750 GCA_964522795.1 uncultured Myxococcaceae bacterium | reverse complement strand
AGATCGGCGATCCAATCGAGGTAGGTGCGAGCCACCGTGTACTCGCTGGAAGCCGCCGGAATGGTCTTCAGGCGGTTCATTTCCTTGTTGGCCACCTTCTCCACGTCTGGAGGCAGACCGGCCTTCTTGATGCGCTCGGTCAGCTCGTCGAGCTCTTCTTCCTCTTCGCCCATCTCGCCGAGCTCTTCCTTGATCGCCTTCAACTGCTGGCGCAGGTAGTACTCGCGCTGGGTCTTCGACATCTCGCCTTTGACGGCGGAGTCGATCTTGTTGGAGAGCTTCAGGATCTCGCGCTTGCGGTTGAGCAGCTCGAGCACCAGCTTCATGCGCGCCTTGAGCTCCACGGTCTCGAGCACGGCCTGCTTCTCTTCGATGGGGACGTCCACGTTGGCCGCGATCAGGTCGGCCAGGTGTCCCGGGTGTTCAATCGACTCGACCAACTCGGTGGCCTGCGCCGGCAGCTCCGGCATCAGTTCGATGACCTCGCGAGCGAGTTTCTTGAGGTTGATGCGGAGCGCTTCCACTTCCACGTTCTCGGCGCCGGCTTTGTCTTCCACCGCCTCGATGCGCGCCTTGAGGTAGGGGCTCTCCTGCACGAGGTCGACCACGCGGAAGCGGGCCAGCCCCTGGACGACGAGCGAGTAGTTGTCTTCGCCCATCTTGAGCAGCTTCACGATGCGAGCCACCGTGCCCATGGCGTAGAGGTCCGTGGACCCCGGGTCTTCTTCCTCGGCCTTGCGCTGGGTGACGACGCCGATCACCTGATCGTCGCGCACCGCGTCTTTGATGAGCGCGATGGTCTTGGCGCGGCCGACCGCCAGCGGCAACACGCCACCGGGGAAGAAGACAGAGTTGCGCAGGGGCAGGATCGGCAGCACCTGGGGAATGTCTTCTTTGTTGATGAGGCCAGGCGGCGACATCGGGGCCGCCATCGCCTGCGCTGAGGAGGACTTCTTCTTTTCGTCGGACATGGTGGGTCGCTTTCGGGCGAGAGGGATGCGTGCGTGCTGCGGCGTGTCTTCCTGCAAAAGCTAGCAATGAAAAGCGTCGGTGCAACGACACTTTGTGGGGCGCGCGGAGTGTACGCGAACCTCGCCGCGTTCAAGAGGAGTTTCGGTGTCTTGACCACGTCGGGTGGATGATGGGGCCCCGTCAAATGGGGAGGTTGAAAACTTGCGACCCGATCGCGCGGGGCGAACATGCGCCCATGGCCTCCGATTCCAGCACGACGGTGACGTTCTTCTTCATCTCCAATGCCGCCACCACCGACTCCTCTCGGGGACCGGCCCAGTACGGAGAGGCTTCGGCGACGACCGGCGCGCCGTTCCTCTTCGTGTCGCCCGCCCGGCGCTGAGCGCCATTCCATCGTTCCAGGGCGCGGGAGCGTCGACGACGTCGTAGCGCGTGGCGGCCGTGGTTCGCCTGGCGGCCTACGTCGGGATGGCCCGTCAAACCGGACAGCGAGCGCGGGGAACTCCGTGGTGTTATTCGTGCTCGGGGATGAGCATCGCCTTCATCGACATCGACCGGACCCTGCTCTCGGTCAACTCCGGCACGCTCTGGGTGCGTCGTGAGCGCGAGTTGGGTTTTCTGAGTCTGAGCCAGGCGCTCCGCGCCGCCGTGTGGATCGGACGGTACCACCTGGGTTTCGCGGCTCCTGAACAGACCATTGGCGTGGCGATTCGCTCGCTCGAGGGCGTGCCAGTGGGGCCGTTCGCAGCGCGTGCGGCGGCCTTCTACGCCGACTGCGTGCAGCCCAACATTCGCCCGGGGGCGCGAGCGGCGATCGAGACGCACCGCGCGCGGGGTGACGCGCTGGTCTTGCTGACGTCTTCGAGCAACTACGTGGCCGACCCGCTCGTCACCGAACTTCGCCTCGACGGCGCCCTGTGCAACCGGCTGGAGGTGGGCCCCGACGGCCGACACACCGGGAGGCCGACGGGCCGGGTGTGCTTTGGCGAAGGGAAGCTGGATCACGCCGCGGCTGAGGCGAAGCGGCGAGGCGTTTCGCTTCGCGACTGCACGTTCTACACCGATTCGTTCTCCGACGCGCCGGTGCTGGAGGTGGTTGGCCAGCCCGTGGCCGTCAACCCCGACCCGAGGTTGCGACGCCTGGCCCGGCGGCGCGGCTGGCGCATGGTTGATTGGGGCGAACCGCGAAAGCCCTTCCACGCCACGTAGTGCTCGAACTCGCGCACCAACCGCTCGGGTTCGATGCCGAGGGCTCGCGTGAACCCCGCGGTGAAGTCGCGCTCGACGGCCACCGCGGCCGCCACGCGAGTCACCGCGTCGGTTCCGTAGCGCCGCTGCAGAAACATCACCAGATGGTGGGCGGCGCCGTAGGCCAGGTCCATGGTTCGAGCGGCGGCGTTGTCGCCGTCGGTCAACAGCTCGTGCAACTCCGCGCGAGGGCGGGCCGCCAGATCGGGGAGTGAAGCCCAGCGGTAGCCCTGACCCGCCACCACGCTGGCGTGCCCCTCGCGGAACCAGAAGGGGAGGTTGGTGTCGACGCCAGCGCTCCGATCGTCGGTCGCCTGGAAGAGGGCGGCGTGTGCCAGCTCGTGCGTCAGGGTCTCGGCGAGCTCGGTCGGCGTCGGCGCCCTGGGGCTCCACGTGTCGGGCGCCTGGAGGAAGACCTGATCGTACCGCGCCCACGCCCGCAGCCAGTCGAGCGGGCGTCCGACGATGTCGACCAGGGCGGCGTGATCGCCGACCACCTCGATGGTGCCCGCGTGCCGCAGCGCGGGTTG
>CAZFXD010000445.1:0-2753 GCA_964522795.1 uncultured Myxococcaceae bacterium | reverse complement strand
TGGTGGCGGGCTTCGAGCGCTACTTCCAGATCGTGCGCTGCTTCCGCGATGAGGATCTGCGCCTCGACCGACAGCCCGAATTCACCCAGCTCGACGTGGAGATGAGCTTCGTCTCGCAGGAAGACGTCTTCGGCGTGATTGAGGTGCTGATCAAGCGCCTGTGGAAGGAGATTCTCAACGTCGACGTGCCCACGCCGTTCCCGCGGCTGGACTTCGACGAGTCGATGTCGAAGTACGGCAACGACAAGCCGGACCTTCGCTTCGGCATGCCGCACGTCGAGCTGACCCAGGTCATCAAGGAAGGCGGCGCGGCCGGAGGCGTGCCGCTGATGTGGGACGCGGTGGAAGCGAAGGGCATCGTGAAGGCGATGGTGGTGCTGGCCGAGACGCCGTTGTCGCGCGCCGAGTCCGACAAGCTCGAGGAGTACGTGCGCGGCATGGGCGCGAAGGGGCTCGGGCGCGCCAAGGTGGCCGAAGGCGGCGAGTGGACCCAGTCGCCGTTCTCCAAGACCATCACCCCGGCGTTGCGCGCGGCGATTAACGCCAAATGCGGCGCCAAGACGGGCGACTTGATCCTGTTCCAGTTCGGCCGCGAGTCCATGGTGCACACGGTGATGGCGAACCTTCGCGTGTACGTGGCGAAGAAGCTGAAGCTGATTCCCGAATACGGCTCGGGCGGGGTGTGGAACTTCCTCTGGGTCGTGAACCCGCCCTTGTTTGAGTACGACGAGGAGTCGAAGACGTGGGCTGCGGCGCACCACGCGTTTACCCGCCCCCACGACGACGACGTCCAGTACCTGGAGACCGACCGGGGCCGCGTGAAGTGCCACCGCTACGACGTGGTGCTCAACGGCTTTGAGATCGGCGGAGGCTCGATTCGTCTGCACAACCCCGAGGTGCAGTCGCGCGTGTTCAAGGCCCTCGGCATCTCGGACGAAGAGGCGCGCCAGAAGTTCGGCTTTCTCCTCGACGCGCTCAAGTTCGGAGCGCCTCCGCACGGCGGCATCGCGCTCGGCATGGACCGGCTGGCGATGTTGCTGTCCAACGCTGAGTCGTTGCGCGACGTGATTCCCTTCCCCAAGACGCAGGGCGGGACGGACCTGATGACCGGTGCCCCCGGAGACGTCGACGACCGCCAGTTGAAGGAGCTGTGGGTGAAGACCACGGCCCAGGCCGCCGCGCCAGCCGGAGCCTCAGCCACCTCCACGCCGGTCACCGTGCCGCCCAAGGCGTAACGCGTGGCAGCGCCGCTCACCGTCGCCATCACCGGAGCGTCGGGCTTTCTGGGCTCGGCGCTCTCGGCGTACCTGTCGAAGGGCGGCCACAGCGTACGCGCGGTCAAGCGCGTGGCGGGCGGGTTCGACGGGAGCGCGCTCCAGGGCGCCGACGTGGTGGTGAACCTCGCTTCGGCGGGCATCGCCGACGTTCGGTGGACCCCAGAGCGAAAAGCCGAGCTGGTTCGCAGCCGCGTCGACTCAACCCGAAACCTGGTGGCGCAGCTGGCGGCGCTGCCGAACAAGCCGTCGCTGCTTCTCAACGCGTCGGGCATCGGGGCGTTCGGAGATCGCGGCGACGAACTCCTCACCGACACCAGCACGCTGGGTCCCCCGGGACCGAACGGCGCGGCGTTCCTCGCGGGCCTGTGCCGCGACTGGGAGGCCGCCGCGGCGACCGCCACCAGTCACGGCATTCGTGCGGTCTCACTTCGCTTTGGCGTGGTGTGCGGCAAAGGTGGAGGCGCGCTCGCGCAGATGTCGCCGCCGTTCCGCCTCGGGGCGGGCGCGGTGCTGGGCGATGGAAGAAACTACATGAGCTGGGTGGCGCTCCAGGACGTGGTGCGGGCCGCGGAGTTTGTGATGCGCGAAGCGTCGCTCTCCGGCCCCATCAACCTCTGCGCCCCGGAGCCCCGCACCAACCGCGAGTTCTCGAAGGTGTTGGGGAAGACGCTCCATCGCCCCGTCGTGTTGTCCGTGCCGGCGCCGGTGCTGCGCGTGATGTTCGGCGAGGTGGCTGACGCCGCGCTCCTGGCGAGCCAGCGCGCGCAGCCGCGCCGGCTGCTTGATGCGGGGTTCAGGTTTGAGCTGCGCGCGCTCGAAGCGTGCCTGCAGCAGGTGTTTTCGACCTAGCCCTACGGCGGGCACCCCGCGGCGCCGGGCTTGTTCGAGGTGACGGCGCCCGAGAGCACGCCCATTCCGTTGATGTTGCAGCCGTCGGTCATGTTGATGCGAATGCGGCCCAACCCGCCGCCGCCCGCGCCGCCGTTTCCAGGGGGAGGCCCACCGGTGCCCGGTTTCCCCGGGAGCGCGACGTTGGTCCCGGCCGCGCCATCACCGCCAAAGCCGCCTTTGCTCGAGTAGCCGTTGCCGCCCGTGCCGCCTCGGGCCGCTGCCTTGGACTCGTGCCCGTCCTCACCCGGTGCGCCCGGCGTGTTGTTGCCACCCCCCTGGGCCCCGCCGCCGCCATTCACCGCCACGATGCCCGGGGGCCCCAGGATGAAGAGCCGGCCTTCAAACAAGATGGCTCCGCCAGACCCAGCTCCGTTGCCGCCGGTTCCGCCGGGCGTCTCGGGGCCACCGCGTCCCGGCGCTGAGATTTTGCCGCCGATGTCGACTTCGTCGCGCGCGGAGATTTGCAGGGCTCCGCCACCCAACGCACGCGGCGCCGTGTTTCCGGCGCCCAACCCGCCCGGGCACCCGCCGCGCAGTGGAATCAACTCGGGCGTCCCGTTCACCGCCCCGCCGTCGGCGCTGACC
>CAZFXD010000444.1:0-2771 GCA_964522795.1 uncultured Myxococcaceae bacterium | reverse complement strand
CGGTTCGACAGCTGGCGGTTCGACGGCTGGCGGTTCGGCGTCAGGCGGCTCGTCGGCAGGCGGTTCGACGGCTGGCGGTTCGACGGCTGGCGGTTCGACGGCTGGTGGTTCGGCGGCGGGCGGTTCGGCGGCGGGCGGCTCGGCGGCCGGTGGTTTGACGGCGGGCGGCTCCACCTCGGGTGGCATGACCGCAGGCGGGACGGGTGGCAGTTCGTGTGGGCTGTGCGGAGCACATGAGGAGTGCTCCTCCGGCTCATGCACTCCACGCTACTCGTCGCTCACGGTCGCGACACCTTCACGTACCAACCAGCCAGTTCCGATCGCGGCGCAACTCCAACTGATTGGCGGAAGGTCTCCCAACTCGCCAAACGTGCTCGAGTTCGTCGCTCTGTTCGACGGAGGCGCGGGCGTCAGTGGACTCCAATCTGGGCAGCTCGTCACGCTGCCCGACGGGGGCTTCTCCTCGACCCAACCCCTCTCCAACGCACGCGAAGGAATCTGGACTGTCACCGTGTCATGGCCCGACGCCGGACTGACGGGCAGTTCAAGAGCTCAAGTCGACCTCAGCGCACCTCGACTCGTCGCAAGCTGGGGCCCGGCTTCGGTTGTGCTCCAAGACGGTGGTCTCGATCCCCGAGATCCCCCCGATCCACCTACAGGACCGTTCTCGTTCAGGCGACACGACACCATTTCCGTGACGATTCGGTCAATCGACACCGACCTCGACTCCTCGACCATCGGCGTGCGGATCGGTGCGGGGCCGCTCGTGAATGGAAACGTCGGTTCACCCTGCAGCAGTGACGCAGGCCTCTGCTGGACAGTCCCTGTCTCGCTTGCTTCCACACCTGTCCAGAGCATTAGGGGGACGTACGACGTCTTTGTGCGCGCATCGGACAGTGCCGGAAACGGCACGCAGACTGACGCAGGCACGATCCGAATCACTCGCTGGCTCTTCGCCACTGACGCGGGGAATCTCTACAACACCGTCTCGCTCTCTTCGACGGGCGATGTTCTCGTCGCGAGCACCGACAGCCGCAGCGTGAGGCTCTATCGGAGCAATGGCGCACTCAGCGCTATTTGGAATACGCAGCTCGAACCAACCGAGGATCTCGCGATTGGCTCTGTCGCTGGCGTCACAGGTCGGCTCGCCTACATTCTCGAAGTTGGGCCCAGTTTCCAAACCGCTGGCGAGGCCTTCTCCATCGACCAGCCCTCGTCGCCAGCAGTCGTCTGGGCCGCGCAGGCTCAGCGCACTCGTATGGGCATGCGTGGCCCCATCCTCAACTCGCGAGCCGACGCTGGCAGCGAAGAGGTGGCGATCATCTTTAGGACAGACACGTCGCCTTTCGTGCCGGTGGCGTACTGGGCTGCAGCCATTCGTCCAGGTGGTCTGGCTTTCCTCTCAGGAACTACAACGCCGACACACAGCACGAGCGTTGTGAATCTCGCGACGCGAGCTGCCGCTTCGCAAGGGGTCATCACTGCAGTCGCTGGAACTTCCGTGTTTGGGTTTCAGGGAGCGCAGTCATCGGACTTTCTGTCACTCTCTGAAAGAGGCACTCCGCGCGTTCAGCCGCTTTCCGTGAGTTTCCTCTCGATTTCATTGAGCGCAAGTGGCTCGCTTTTCGGCCTCGCAAGCGCCTCAGGGCCGACCAACTCGCTGTTCGAGGTCACGTTCCCAAGCCTTTTCACCTCAGGCTCAGCTTCAACTGCAGATCCGCTGGGAACTGAGCATGTTCTCAAAGCCGGGACCGCATACTTCGTGCGCCGGCCTGCTCCAGGCCGTCTCTGCAAGGCCTCGCTGACCTCGACTTCCTTCGCGTGCACAGCAGATCCAACGGAGGACGTGATTGGAGGTCTTTCGCTTGGCGAGGGTGATGTCGTGTATTCCATCGCTCAGCGCCAGGCGTCTGGACTCGTCGTCGTTCAAGTTCGGTCAACGACCGACCTTTCGATACGCCAGGAATTTGAGCTCTTGCCGACAACTGGGAATTCGTCTGTTTACACGAGCCCGGTGTGCATGAACTCGCAGCCGGCACTCATGGTCCACGTCGGCAGTTCAATTGTGTTCGTCGCAACGGATGCTCGGGGAATTGATTCTGCCGCGGACTGGCCGACGTTCGGACACGACCCCTCCCACACGTGGAATACTTCCACACCTCTCACACCGTTCGTGTGCCCGTAGGCGACGGGGTTCCTTGACGAATCAAGCGCCCGCGATGTGCGACGCGGAGCGGTTCTGAGCCCGGCTGACAGGTGACGTTGCGGCGCGCAGGACTGCGGCGGGCGCTTCGTGGAGCTTCGCCGGCGAGACAAAGCAGCGAGCGCGCCGGGGAGCCTCGTCGCAGTCGCGCACGTGCGTGCGGTAGCCTGTGGATGGAGCGTCGACTCACTCCGCAGCGCGGCGGCAGCTGAGGAACCACGCGAGGAGGATCCAGAGAGCCGAGCTCCAGCCAGGCACGGGAGTGCAGCCGCAGCCCACTGCATACCGGCCGGGGAGCCCAACTCCCGCATCCTCGAAGCCGGCGTCTCCACCTGCGTCCGGCCCGCCGTCGACTCCAACCGCGCCGCCGTCGAGGCCTGAGCCCGAGCCACCATCCACGCCAGCGTCAGAGCCTCCGTCAACTCCCGCGTCCGCACCTGCATCGACGCCCGCATCGACTGGCGCGACTTGCACCGACAGCGCCCCGCCGATGAAGTCCAACGAGTCGACCCCCAACACCACCATTCCGGCGTCGGCGGCTCGCCCGCTCAGCGCGACCGACGAGGCC
>CAZFXD010000443.1:0-2772 GCA_964522795.1 uncultured Myxococcaceae bacterium | reverse complement strand
GCCCGCGCCGCCCCCGACGCTTCCCCCGCCGGAGCCGCCCGACCCGCCGCCGAGCGCCCCGCCTCCAGCGCCGCCCGTCCCGCCAGTGCCACCGCCTCCCGTGCCGCCGGTGCCCCCTCCAGGGCTCCCTCCGGCTCCGCCCGCGCTTCCACCGCCACCGCCACCACCATCGCTCTGCCCGGGGGCCACGTCACACGCCAGCACGGAGAGCGCCACCACTGCGGCCAGGATTCGATTCATTCGCCCAAAATACAACGGGGCGCCCGAACTACCGAGCGCCCCGCCGAATATTCGCGATGTGCTTGAAGACTACTTGGTGGTCTTGACCGGCACGGGGACTGCCGTCGTGGTGACCTGGGCCACCGCGTGGTCGTCTTTGAACTCCACCGCCGTCAAGATGCCCTTCGCGTCCCAGGACTTCTGCGTGCCCTGGCGTTTGCCCATCACCCAGTTCTCTTCGAACTTCTTCTGGCCGTTCGGCAACCGCTCCCACCGCACGCCGTCGTAGTCACCGCGGGTGAAGTTGGTTTCGCCGTACTGAAAGCCGGTCTGATCGAAGAAGACCCACTTGCCGGTGCGCCAGCCGTTCTCGTACTGCCCCTCGGCTTCCTTCGTTCCATCTTTCCGGAACGACACGTAGGGGCCGTGGAACTCCCGCGACCCATCGGCGCCGTGGCGAACGCAGAGCACCGCCTCGAACGCCGAATCCTTGCCACCGGCCTGAACCGACCCTGCGGGACATTGCAGTGCGATCCCACCGCCTTTGACGCCCGAGAGGGGGGGCGAAACCGGGGGCGAGGCGACTGCCATGGCACTGCAAAGAACCGTACCGAGTGCTGCGAGCTGAATCGCTTTCATGTGAACTCCTTAAGAAAAGGACAGAGGTGAGATTCCGACGTTTCGATGCTCGCGATGTTCAACGAACAATCGTCGCGCACACTTCGTTACCGTTGGTGAAGTAGAAGCCCGCCACAATCGAGGCGTTTGAGGCGTTGGCGCACAGCGTCACCTTGAAAGACGCCACGTTGCCGGTCTTCGTATAGCCGGACGGGCGCAGGTTCATGGTGGCATCGCTCTCGGCACCGCTGGTGTTGACGTACTTGAAGCCGCTCAGGCCCGAGCTGGCCGTCGGCCACGCAATGTCGGTTCGGTAGGCGGTGAGCGTGGTGGTGAACGCCACGGCGGGTGCGGAGCAGAATGCATCGTCGTTCGTGGCCTCATCGACGACGCTGTAGATGATGGGCCCGGTTGAAACGGCCGGGTCGAAGACCGGAGTCTTGCCGCCCGGGGGCGTCCAGTTACCGCAGGTCGGCTTGGTCACCTCGGTGCAGCTGGACGACGCACAGTACTGGCCATAGGCGCAGACGTCGGGCTGGGCGTTCGCGGTCGAGCAGCTCTTGGCGGTCTCACACTTAAAGGTGGAGGCGTTGCAGACCTTGCCCGAACCGCAGGACCCGGGGGTGCACTTGGCCACGCAGGTCGGCGAGGCGCCGCTCGTGTCGCAGTACTCGGTCGCTCCGCACGCCGGGCTGCACGACGCGGCCTTGCACGCCTTGGAGGCGGCGTCGCAGGTGAACCCGGTCGGGCAGCTGTACGAGCTGCTGGACGACGATGACCCGCCGTCGGCCGAAGCGGCCGCCTTGCACTCGGGCACGCAAACTCCGGAAACGCAGGCGTGCGACGCGGGGCAGTTGCTGCTCGTCGAGCAACCGCAGAACTTGTTCGACGTCGTCCCGCCATCCGCGGTGGTCATCGAGGCCCCGTTGGTGCACGTGGTCGTCGTCTGGGTCGTGCACTTGTCGGGGGTGGTACAGCTCTGAATACAGATCTTGAACGTGGGGTGACACAGCTCGTCCACGGCGCACTTGCCGTCGGCGTCGTTCGTGCAAGCCGTGTACTTCGGACCACCGGTTTCCATCGTACCGCCGCAGGCACCCGCGACGAGGGCGAGCGAGAACGCTGCGCCGAATGCCAACCATGTTTGTGACGTTTTCATCGGGTCTGACTCCTCAGGCAGAAACGGGTGGACCGGACTTAGGTGCCCGTTTCTTAGTCTCAACGACGCTCAAGTCAACGAGCGACTGAGACGGAGTTCAGGACGCGTTATTCGCCCGCTCAGAACTTGAACGGGAAATCGATGGGCGGACCTTCGTTCCGGTGCTTGGGGAAGACCCACGTTCGCACGAGGCCCCCGATGCAGCCGGCGATCGCCGCATCGCCCTTCACTTCAGAGTCCGGAGCCACGGCCACGTTGCTGGTCTTCCCGGACGTCTGGACCTTCCACCGCATCTTGAGCGACCCATGCAGGTTGGGATCTTTCGCCTTCTGCTCGTTCTTGCAGTTCTGAATCTCCGACAGGTGATCCTTCACCACCGACATCACGTCCACCGGAGAGAGGTCGTCCTTGATGCTGGAATCACCCGGCGCCGGGGGGATGTACCCGGCGGACTTCTTCGCTGGCTTCTCGCTCGCGGGCCTGTCTTCGACAGCCGCCTTCGGAGGCTTCGTCGACGCGCCGCCGAATGCCTTTGAGAAATCGTCGTCATCCGCGGCTGCGCTGGGCTTCGCGGCGACCGGCGCCGACTCGCCGCCCTCGCTCGACCTGGACCCCTTGCCCGACCCGGTGCTGTGCCCTGACCCGCTGCCGGTGGGCTTGGCCGCGGCCACGACCGGCGGAGGTGCTTTGGGAGCGTTCGCCGCGGGCGCCGCAGCGGGCGCGGGCGCAGCGGCTGCGTCAGCAGGCTTGGCGTCGGTGGGCGCGGCCGCCACGGG
>CAZFXD010000442.1:0-2797 GCA_964522795.1 uncultured Myxococcaceae bacterium | reverse complement strand
GGGTCGCCATCGTCGTCTTTTCCCAGGACGCCTTCGTGCAGTGCCCGCTCACCTCCGACTACGCGGCCGCGAAGATGTTCCTGCGCGCCATCGACCCCGACGCCATGCCCCAGGGGGGCACCAACATCGGCGGGGCGCTCACGCTGGCGCAGAAGGTGCTCACCCAGGCCGACCGCGGCGCCAAAGACAAGGTGGTGGTCCTCATTTCGGACGGCGAAGATCTCACCGGCGACATCGCGGAGGGCATCGAGTCCCTCACCGGCATCAACGCCCGTGTGCTCGCCATCGGCGTGGGGGGGGAGCAGGGCGAACCCATTCCCATCTTGAACAAGACGGGCGACATCGTCGGGTACAAGAAGGACGCCTCCGGCGCCACCGTGCTCACCCGCATGGACAAGAGCGGGCTGGAGAAGATCGCCGACGAGACGTCCGGGCAGTTCTTTCACCGGCCCCAGGGCGTGGCGATGGACGAGGTGGTCAAGCTCATCGACCAGATGCAGAAGAGCGAGCTCGAGAGCCGCCTGATGCTTCAGTACGCCGAGGGCTTTCAGTACTTCGTCTTCGCGGCGGTGATGTTCCTCATCCTCGCGCTGGCGATCGCACCATCCGGCCGCAAGGTGACCGCATGATGCGACGATGGCGCAAGGCGGTCGCGCTGGGCCTGCTCGTCCCCTGGTCGGCCTGGGCCTTCAACCCGCTGGAAAAGAACCACCCGCTCGTCGACCAGGGCATCGCGCTCGAGCAGGAAGGCAAGTTCGAAGAAGCGCTCCAGAAATACGAGGCCGCTCGCCCCGATGTCCCCAACTCGGCGGCGCTGGAGTTCAACAAAGCGCACGCGCTGCAGAAGCTGGGCCGAAACGACGACGCCCTGGCCTCACTCAAGCGCGCCCTCGAGCTCGACAAGGGTCCGCTGCGATCCAAAATCCAGACCAACCTCGGCACCGTCTACTCCGCGCTCAAGCAGAAGGAGGCGGCCATCGACGCCTACCGGAAGGCGCTGCGCCTCGACCCACACGACGCCATCGCGCGGCACAACCTCGAGCTGCTCCTCCAGGACGAGCCGCCACCTCAGAGCCAGCCCGACGGGGGCACCAGCGACGGCGGCACCCCCGATGGCGGGCGGAGCGACGCGGGCCAGAGAGACGGCGGGACCGACGGGGGCCAGGACGGCGGCAAGCCCGACGGCGGGGCCGACGGGGGGCGTGGTGATGGCGGCGCGGCCGACGGGGGGAACAGCGGCGGGTCGAAGGGTCAGGGCGACGGTGGGCAAGATGGCGGCAAGGCCGACGGCGGCTCGAGCGGCGGGCAGTCCGAGAACGGCAAAGACGGCGGCCAGAGCGACCGCGAACAGACCAAAAAGGGCGACGCCGGGAGCGCAGGTAGAGACGGCGGTGATTCAGACGAGGCTAACGAGGCGCACCGACTGGAAATGATGGACGGCGGCAGTTCGATGTCGAAGAAAGAGGCTGAACAACTCTTAAACTCGCTCCGGAACAGCGAAAAGAACCTGCAGCTGTGGCGGTTCCAACAGAAGAAGCCGAAGAAACCGAATGAGAAAGATTGGTAGCGCGCTCTGGCTGCTGTTGGCGGCCCCGGCGTTCGCAGAGGTAGAGCTGTCCCAGACCGTCGACCGGAACAAGGTCGGCGTGGAGGACACGTTTCGCCTCACCATCTCCATCTCGGGCGCCCCCGACAACTCCGAGTTGAAGCTCCCGGCGTCGGAGGACTTCGAGGTCCTCTCGCGATCGCAGAGCACGCAGATGAGCTTCAGCGCTGGTCTGGGAGGCGCGGGGGTGATGAAGCACACCCAGCGGTACGTGCTCACCATGCGCGCCAACCGCACCGGGTCCCTCACCATTCCGCCCGCGCAGTTGATCACCCCGGCCAAGACGTACTCGGCCGAGCCGATCGTGATCACCGCGGTGCAGGGCCGCCTCGGCGCCGACCCCAACGCGCAGAAGCGACCCTCCAATTCGCCGTTTGGAAATTTTCCGGGGTTCCCGGGATTCCCCGGCTTCCCCGGGTTTCCTGAGCCGGACGACGGCGACGACGCGTTCGGTGGCCTCGCCGAGCCGCAGCTTCCCAAGGGCGAGAGCGACCTCTTCTTCCGCGCCTCGGTCGACAAAGATCAGGTGTACGTGGGCGAGCAGGTGGTGCTCACCCTGGTGGTCTACTCCCGCGTCGATATCTCTGAGATCGGCCCGCCCAACATGCCCAAGTTCGACGGCTTCTGGACGGAGGACCTCGAGTCCCCCACCCAGTACGCGGCCGAACAGAAGATCATCAACGGCGTGCCGTACCGGGCGTACATGGTTCGCCGAAAGGCGATCTTCCCCGTCAAGTCGGGCACGCTCGCCATCGGAGCGGCGGAGATCGACCTCACCGCGGGCTTCATGTTCGCCGGCCATCGCGTGCACCGAACCGCCAACGCGCTGTCGATCAAGGTGAAGCCGCTCCCGGCGGGAGGCACCGGCACGACCGTGGGCGCGTGGAAGCTCTCCACCGAAGCCGCCCCGCCGCGCGTCTCAGTGGGCGAACCGGTCACCGTGCGCGTCATTCTCGAAGGCACGGGAAACCTGAAGAACGCCAACCCCCCGCCGCTTCCGCCGCTGCCCGGCACCAAGGCGTACGAGCCCACCACCACTGACAAGACCTGGATTACGCGCGGCGTCTTCGGCGGCCGTCGGGTGCAGGAATACGTCGTCGTGCCACAGCAGACGGGGGCCCTCACCATCCCCGAGTTGTCCCTCAACGCCTTCAACCCCCAGACGCAGAAGTGGGAAACCAGCGTCGCACC
>CAZFXD010000441.1:0-2797 GCA_964522795.1 uncultured Myxococcaceae bacterium | reverse complement strand
CCGATGTCGACCACGGTCTTCACCAGGAACGCCTCGACGTTGTACGTGCCGGCGTTTGAGACCGTGAACGACGAGAGGCAGATGTGCGAGTCGACGGCGGCGCACGCGCTGAAGTCCTTCTGCTCGAGCTTGTTGAAGTAGAGCCGGACGAAGCGGTTGTCGAACTTCGCCTGCGACTCAAAGCGGAAATACAGGCTCCGATTGGCGGCGAGCGAAAAGCTCTCGGCCACTCCGACGAGGCCGAAGCCGGTGCCGTCGATGCCGGTGCCGAACTTCAGCTCATCGTGAAAACTGCCGCTGCTCGTTCCGCCGCAGGCCATGCACCCCATCGTCAGTAACAGCGCGACGCTCCGCTTCATGACGCCTCCTCGCCGGGCGCCCAATGTCACGCAGCCGATGACTTCATCCATTGATGGTGATCATCGCTCGCGCGGCCGCCTCGACTCGTTTGACGCCTGACAACCGGCGGTTGTCAGCAGAAACGCGCCGTTACGCGGGCGCGACAATGCACAAGAGGTCACGCCAAATGCTCGCCACCAGACAATCGCTCTCAATGAGTACCACCGTCGCGCTCTCCTTCGTCGCGCTGCTCCCGGCGTGCGGGGGTGGGGCCGATGCGGTCGTAACCGCGCCCGACAGCGACACCGCAGAGACGCGCGACGCGTTGGGCGTACCGTTCGGAACGCCGATTCCCTCGAAGGCGCACATCTTCGACACGCTCCGTAAAGAGCACCCGCGCATTCTGGCGACGCAGGAGGACTTCGACCGCGTTCAGGCTCGCTTCGCGGCAGGCCACGCCCGCACCCGCGCGTGGGTGGCCGAGCTCAAGGCCGAGGCCGACCACGACCTCCAGACGAGCGTCATTCCGGAGCCGCCGCGCCCCGGCCACTCGCTCGAGGCCTCGCGTGAGATTCAGCGCCGGGTGTTCGTGCTGTCCTTCATGTTCCGCTTCACCGGCAATCGCGACTACCGAAACCGCGCGTGGCTGGAGCTGAAGAACCTCGCCTCGTGGTCGACCTGGAATCCGTCGCATTTTCTCGACGTCGGGGAAGCGACCGCCGCGGCGGCCATCGGCTACGACTGGCTCTACGACACGCTCGACGGCACCGCGCGCGACACGCTCCGCGAGGCCATCGTGAACAAGGGCCTCAAGCCGGCGCAACACGAGAACAACCAGGGCGGGCTGTGTGGAGGTCCTTCCAACTGGAACTTCGTGTGCAACGGTGGGGTGGGGCTGGGGGCGCTGGCCGTGGCGGTGAAGGAGCCGGAGGTCGCCAGCGACGTCCTCGTCGACGCCTTGAACAACATCAAATTCGGTTCGGCGCTGAAGCTCTTCAACCCCGACGGCGCCTGGTACGAGGGGCCGACCTACTGGCGCTACGGCGTCGAGTACCTGGTCATGCTGCTGGCCACGTCGCAGCGCGCGCTGGGGAGCGAGTTCGGCATTTCGGCGGCGCCTGGCTTCGACCGCGCCGGCGTCTTTCGCCTGCACACCAAGTCACCCTCGCAGGCGGTCTTCAACTACGGCGACGCTTCGGAGGCGACCTCGCCCTCCAGCGCCATGTTCTGGCTCGCCCGGCGCTTCGACAACGCGAACTTCGCCTTGAGCGAGGTGAAGCTGATTGAAGAGACGAAGCAGCCGACGTCTCCGCTGGCGCTCCTCTGGTACGACGACCGGGCGGACGACGGTGTCTTCACCAGCCCCAGAGACTCACTCTTCACCGCGGGTGGCGTCGTCGTGTTCCGCCAGCGGTGGAACGACCCCGGCGCGGCGTGGGTGGCCTTCAAGGGCTCAACCCCCAACCAGGAAGTCGGGCACGCGCACTCGGACGTCGGCGCGTTTGCGTTCGAAGCCAACGGCGTGCACTGGGCCACGCTTCTCGGTGCAGACAACTACCGGGCGCCCGGGTATTTCGGTGATGACCGCTGGCGCTACTACCGAACGCGCGCCGAGGGCACGAACACGCTGGTGCTGAACCCGGGACCGTGGCCGGACCAACTCGATACCGCGAACAGCCCCCTTGAGCGCGTTGAGCGCAGCGCCGACAGCGCGTTTGCGATTGTGAACATGAGCCAGTCGTATCTGTTCTGGGGCTACGCGCCTCAGGTCCGCCGCGGCGTCAAGCTCTTCAACAATCGCTCCGAGTTGCTCGTGCAAGACGAAGTTGAAGCGAGCGTGGCGCGCCCCGCTCACAGCTTCGTCCACTTCCGCACCCGGGCGACGGCGTTTCGGCACGGCCATCTGGTGGTGACCCGAACGCTCAAGACCTTCGCGGTGGCCGCCGACCGACGCTCCGTGGTGGTGACCGATGCCGAGACGGGTGAGCGGCTGTTGGTGCGGGTGCTGTCGCCCGCCAACGCCACCCTGAGCGTGACCGAGGCCACGTCGCTGCCTTCAAGTCCCGCCGAGCCGGCAGAGCACTACTCGCGCGTCGCGTGGCAGAAGGTCGACGTGTCGGTTCCACCGGCGTCCAGCACGCGCATTTCAGTGTGGCTGGCCCCGCTGCGGCCCGGTCAGCCCAATCCCTCCGTCCCGGGCGTGACGGCCCTGCGTGAGTGGTAAACGCCGCGTCCCACCGTGCGAGGCGTCTGGGCGCGGCGAAAATTGAGTGACTCACTTCGAATGCCCAGCAAGATGGTGCGCATGAAATCCACGGCGTGGTCGGCGCTGCTCATCATCTTCGCTGTGGGGTGCGACCCAATTCCGGCTGCACAAGATGCGGGCGGAGGCGGGTCCGGCGGAAGCGGCGGCGGCGCGGCCGGCGGAGGCGCGGGTGGCGGCGCTGGCGGCGGCGCG
>CAZFXD010000440.1:0-2799 GCA_964522795.1 uncultured Myxococcaceae bacterium | reverse complement strand
GTCGACCTTGATGCGCGGGAGCGCGACCGGCCGCTCGGGCTCGGTCACGGTGTCGCCGATGGAGATTTCTTCGATGCCCGCGAGGCAGACGATTTCACCCGGACCCGCGTCGGCGATCTCGGTGCGTTTCAGGCCGGAGAAGCCGTAGAGCTTCACGATCTTGCCCTGCTCGACCTTGCCCTTGTCGCGAGCGATGGCGACCGGCATGTTCGGGGTGAGCTTGCCGCTGGAGATGCGGCCGATGGCGAGGCGACCCACGGAGTCGTCGTAGTCGAGGTTCGCCACCAGCAGCTGAGTCGGCGCCCCCTGCTGCGGCGACGGCGGCTGGGGAATGTGGGAGATGATGGCGTCGAAGAGCGGCTTCAGGTCAGTGCCGGGCTTCTCCAGCGATGTCGACGCCTGGCCCTGCCGGGCGACCGCGTAGATGACGGGGAATTCGATCTGCGCGTCTTCGGCGCCGAGGTCGATGTAGAGCGAATAGACCTGATCGAGCACGTCTTTCGGGCGTGCGTCCTGCCGGTCGATCTTGTTGATCACCAGCACGGTCTTGAGGCCCAGCGCGAGCGCCTTGGTGAGCACGAACCGCGTCTGGGGCAGGGGGCCTTCGGCGGCGTCCACCAGCAGGAGCACTCCGTCCACCAGCCGCAAGCCGCGCTCGACTTCTCCGCCGAAGTCAGCGTGGCCCGGGGTGTCGATGATGTTGATCTTGTGGTCCCCGTAGGTGACGGCCGTGTTCTTGGCGAGAATGGTGATGCCCTTCTCGCGCTCGAGATCGTTCGAATCCATCACCCGCTCGGTGAGGACTTCGTTGCTCCGAAAGACGCCGGCCTGCCGCAGCATGTGATCGACGAGGGTGGTCTTCCCGTGGTCGACGTGGGCGACGATGGCGACGTTTCGAATGCGCTCGATGGGAATCATGGTGGTCGGCCTGGGACGAGGAGGGGCCGCGGCTATTAGCTGGCCGCGCGCGGCTCCACAATCGCGGCCTTCGGGGCTGTCGCCTTGGGGGCGGAGTCCTGAAGGCGGGCGAGGAGGCGGTCCACGGCTTCGGCGGTGAGCGCCGGGCGCTCCAGATTGGCGATGTGGCTCCCCTGCGGCACGAGCACATACTCCGCGCCCGGAATGTGGTCGGCCATGCGCCGCGAGAGCCAACCGGGCGTGAACTTGTCGCGCTCGCCGCCGAGCACCAGGGTGGGCACGTCGATCTTCGGCAGGTGGTTCCACGCCGAGTGATCTTTGAGCGAGTCCAGCGTGCGCACGAAGCACACCGGGTCCATGCGCGAGAGATGGACCATGTACGGAAAGAAGTCTTCGGGTTTGGCCAGGGCCGGGTTGAGCTCGGTGAGAATCCCGTAGCGGTTGGCGAGCTTGGTCGGCCCCAGCTTCTGCAGCAGGGTCGCTGCGATCTTCGGGTTGGCGATCACCGCGTCGCGAAGGGCCGGGAACACGAGCCTGAGCAGCGAGTTGTCGTGAAACGTATCGAGCGGGTTGCCGTAGCTGCCGCACAGCAGGCCCAGCGCGCTGACGTGGTGTGGAAAGCGGCGGTGAAACTCGAGGGCGACCTGGCACCCCATGGAGTGCCCGAGCAACACCGCCGCGCCCACCCCCAGGTGGTTGAGCAGTCCATCGAGATCGGCGCAGAAGCGCTCGACGTTGATGTGGGTGAGGTCAGGCCCCGTGGTCGATTGCCCGTGCCCGCGGTAGTGAAACGCCACCACCCGGACCCGCTCCGCGAGGCTGGGCTTCAAGTACTTCCAGGCAAACCCGTCGCAGCCCAGCCCGTCGCAGAGCACCACCACCGGCTCGCCTTCGCCGCGCACTTCAAAGTACAGGCGCGCGCCGTCCGGGGTGGGGAAGTAGTCCTGGCGGTAGTAGCGGTTCAGGCGTGTGCATCCTCGTCGGTGTCGATCGTCTCGCCGGGTCGCTCCAGGGCGTAGCGCGCGATCTTCAAGATCAGGTTGGAGCGGCTGATGCCCAGATCGCGCGCCAGCTTGCTCTTGTTGTGGTTGGTCCGCTTCAACCCCTCGGCGATCATCTGCCGTTCCACGCTCTCGACCGCGTCGTTGAGTTTGGCCGGGAGCTGAAAGTGCCCGCCGCCGCTTCCGGCCGCGTTGGAGAGAAACGCAGCCGCCGGCACGGCCGCCTCGCGAATTCGGGTGGAGATGAGATCTTTGGGCACGACCTCCAGGTCGGCGCCCAGCACCAGCAGCCGTTCGATCTCGTTCTCCAGCTCTCGAATGTTCCCCGGCCAATGGTAGTTCTGCAGCGTGGCCATGGCGTCGGCGTCGAGGCCGCGCGTCTTCTGCGACGGCTGCCGGTGCTTGCGCAGGAAGTGATCGATGAGCAGCGGGAGATCGTCGCGGCGGTCGCGCAGCGGCGGCACCACGAGCCGAATGACGTTGATGCGATAGTAGAGGTCCTCGCGGAACTCGCCGCGCTTGACCATCTCTGCCAGATCTTTGTGCGTGGCGGCGATCACGCGCACGTTCACTTCCTTGAGCTGGGTGCCGCCCACGGGGGTGAAGGTGCCCTCCTGCAGAACGCGCAGCAGCTTCACCTGGAGCGCCGGCGACATGTCGCCCACTTCATCGAGGAAGAACGTGCCCCCGTCGGCCACTTCGAACAGGCCCTTCTTGTCGCGCAGGGCGCCGGTGAACGAGCCCTTCACGTGTCCGAAGAGCGCGCTCTCCAGAAGGTTGTCGTTGAACGCCGAGCAGTTCTGCACCACGAACGGCTTGTCCTTGCGCGGGCCGTTGTAGTGAATGGCGCGCGCGACCAGCTCTTTGCCGGTGCCTGAGT
>CAZFXD010000439.1:0-2821 GCA_964522795.1 uncultured Myxococcaceae bacterium | reverse complement strand
ATTCTCGTCGCGGCCGTCGTCTGTTCGCAGGCTCCCGAAGTCGACGCCGGTACGGTCGCTGAAGCGGTCGCAGACCCCCAGGGGGTCGACGCCGGCAGCGCCGAGGCGGGCCCCGTCGACGCGGGCGTGGCCGAGCCGGCAGTGGCGAAGCTTCCCGACCAGTCCATCGACCGGGAACCGCAGCTACAGACCGTGGTCACCGGCACTCGCACCGAGCGCCGGGCGGCCGATGCGATCGTCGCCACGGAGGTCATCACCCGGGGGCAGATTGAAGCCACCGGCGCGCGAGACCTGGCGCAGTTGCTCTCCAACTACCCGGGCATCGACGTGGTGTACACGTTCCGGGGGGCGGGGCTGCGCTTGTCGGGGCTCGACCCCGAGTACGCCCTGCTGCTGATCGACGGAGAACGCGTGACGGGCCGCGTGGGAAACACGCTCGACCTGTCCCGCTTCTCGCTGCGCGATGTCGAGCGCATCGAGATCGTCAAGGGCCCCACGGCAGCCCTCTACGGCTCCGACGCGATCGGCGGCGTGGTCAACCTGATCACCCGCGGCGTGCACGACGCGCTCGAGCTGCAGGGGAGCGTGGCGGTGGGAATGTTCCGAGACCCGCCCGTGCCAGCTACCGCCAGCGGACCACCGCCACAGTCTGGCTCCAAGACGGGAATTGATCTCCGCGCGCACGGGGGATCGAAGCTGGGTCCTCTGGCCCTGCGGGTGGGTGCCGGGCACAAGGGCACGCCCTCATTCGATCTCGACGTGCGCGACGCCGCCACCAACGGCTCGGCGGTTCTGCGCGACGACCTCGACGCCGAAGCGGTCTACGACGTGTCCGAAGGCGTCACCCTGGGCGGCCGCGTCTCCTACCTCCGGCGAACCGAACTGGCCGTCGATTCGCAGGACACGGGCGCCGTGTTCGACCGCCGTGGTCGGAGCGAGTCGTTCGACGCCTCGGTGTGGGGCAAGATCAAGGTCAGCGACGACGCGCTGATCACCGCGCGGGTGAAGACCGGGCTGTTCCGCGATCAACTGATGCTCGATCAGCGCGGGTCGCGCGTGCTCGATTCCTACACCCGGTCCTTCGATCGCATCTGGGAGGCGTCGGTGCAGGGTGACGTCCGGGCGCTGGGGCAGACCTTCACCGGCGCCCTCGAGTTTCTGTCCGAGAGCCTGTCCACCGAGCGGCTGGTGGGGGGGCTCGGGCAGCGTCAACGCCTCGGCGTGGTCACGCAGAGTGAGCTCGATTTCACCCCTGGGAGCACCGGCTTTCGAGCGTCGCTGCTGCCCGGAGTTCGCGTCGACATCGACACCCAGTTCGGCCAGTCGACCACCCCGCGCCTGGCGGTGAAGCTCGATCCCACCGATTGGTGGACGGCGCGCCTGTCGTACGGCTGGGGCTTTCGCGCCCCGTCGTTCCAGGAGCTGTACCTGCGCTTCGAGAACTTCGCCGTCGGCTACAGCATCGACGGCAACCCGACGCTCCGGCCGGAGCAATCGCAGTCCCTCTCGGTGTCGACCGACATCAAGCTGCCGCTGGAAGGGTGGACCCTCTCTGGCAGCCTCTTCCGCACCGACGTCACCGATCTCATCGCCGTGCAGAGCGACCTGCAGCCCAACCCGGTGGACCCGGTCTCGTGGCGGTACGGCAACATCGCGTCGGCCACCACCCAGGGCGCGGAGCTCTCGGCCCGCTTCCGTCTGTCGCGCGGTGCGTACCTCGAAGCTTCGTATTCGTTGACCCACTCCCGCGACAACACGACCGGCCAGTTGCTCGACGGTCGCGCCGTGCACCGCGCGCACCTGCAGGCGTCGGCCAAGTACCGGCCGGCGGGTCTGGAGGTCGTGGCGCGCCTCGGCGTGGTGGGCCCCCGCGCGTTCCACCAGAACGGCGCGACGCTGTGGACTTCGACCTACGTCGACCTCGACGGGCAGATCTCCTACCAGTTGTGGGATCTGATCTCTCGGATCCCCTGGGACTGGCTCCAGGCGCCGCCCCGGGATTGGCTGACCATCTTCGTCAGCATCTCCAACGCGCTCGACGCCCCGTCTGCCACGGCGGACAAGGTGCTGTTCCCCAAACCCCCGCGCACGTTCTATTTCGGCGCGACCGTGAAGTACTGAGGACGAGACGATGACCCGACTGCGCATCGCAATGGCCGTCAGCACCGCGCTCGCCGCCTGCGCCCCCGACCTCCGCACCGACTACCCATTCGACGGGAAGAACCTGGGGGCCGAAGAGATGACCAATCACGTGGTGGTGGAGGACCGTGGCGGGAACCTGAAGAAAGTGACCGTGGACGCCACGTCGAAGACGGCGTTCGTCTACCTCGACCTGGACACGCTCACGGAGCTGGCGGTGGACGCCGCGCTTGATACCGGGAACTGGGACCTGCGCTTTCAGCGCTTTCTCATCGCGGCCAACGGCGGCGGCGGGGGACCCGGCGTGGTGGAAGTGGCCGCGATCAAAGACGGCAATTTCGATGGCCTCAGCCGGGCGCCTTCGACCGGCTTCCAGCAAGACGGTTCGGAGACCGTGTTCAACGGCGTGCAGGGCGGCTGGTACTACTACGATCTCGGCACCCACAAGCTGACCGTGCAGGCCTCGCTCTTCTACGTGGTGAAGAGCGGCGCCGGCGCCTACTTCAAGATTCGGATGTTGAACTACTACGACGAAGCCGGCACCCCCGCCCGGTTGTCGTTTGAGGTCGCGCCGGTTCTGGCTCCGTAGGAGACTGCGCCCGCCGTTTCGAGCTCGGAGGTAGAACCATGTCCTTGTTGATTCGTGGTGGCACCGTGGTGACCGCGGACCGCATGTTCCGCT
>CAZFXD010000438.1:0-2831 GCA_964522795.1 uncultured Myxococcaceae bacterium | reverse complement strand
CCCAGGGCTGCGCCCATTCGCATCGGCCGGCGAATCTCGCACAGAACAATGCGCAGTGCTGCTGGGGCGCTATGTTCGTTCGCGCCCATGGTGGACGTCCGCACGCACGAGGTGGTCACGCGCGAGCAGGCACGCATGGACCTGCGCTTCCGGCAGGCGCGTGTCCTGGGCTCGCTGTTGTGGGTGGCGATCGGCGTGGTGGCCGATCTCCCCGCGCCCAACTGGAGCGTGCTCAGTTGGCCCGCGGCGTACTGTGCCTTCGCCATTCTCGTGCTCGTCGTCGGAACCCCTGCGTGGGTGCCGAGCTGGACCCGGTTCTTCGTGGTGCCCCTGGTCGACATTCCGATCATCTGCCTCGGCCAGATGCGCCGCGTGCTCGAGTCGAGCGAGGTGCTCGGCAACATCACCTTCACGCTCAGCCTCTTCGCCTTGATGGTCGTGTTTTCCAGCATGTCGCTCCGCGCCGCGGTGGTCGTGCTCTCGGGAGTGGTCGCGGCGGGTGCCCACGCGTTCCTGCTGCACACCGCCCGGCCGGGCATCGACATTTCCTGGTACGCGGCGGCGCAGGCGGTGCTCCTGGTGACCACCCTGACCTCGATCTACCTCTCGCGGCGCGTGACGGTGTTGGTCGGAAGCGTGGCCAACCTCTCGCGTCATTTCTCGCCCGAGGTCGCCCGGCTGGTCAGCGACTCGCGCCAGCGGCTCGAGCGCGGCGAGACGCGGGTGGTGACGGTGCTCGTCTCAGATGTCCGAGGCTTCACCCAGATGTCTGAGGACACACCGGCCGAGCGCGTGGTGGAGCAGTTGAACGAGTATCTCGCCGAGATGGTGGGGGTGATCGAGCGCCACCACGGCAACGTGGACAAGTTCATGGGCGACGGAATTCTGGCCTACTTCGGCGCCCCGCAGCCGCTCCCCGACCACGCCGCGGCTGGCGTCTCGTGCGCACTGGAGATGCTGGACGTGCTCGATCGGCTGAACCGCGACTGGCTCGCGCGGGGAAAGCCGCGCTTCTCCATCGGAGTGGGGCTTCACTCGGGCCCGGTGGTGCTGGGCGAAATCGGCCCCGCCAAGCGCCGTGAGTTCACCATCATCGGAGACACGGTCAACGTCGCGTCGCGCATTGAAGGCCTGACCAAGACGGTGGGGGTGCCGGTGCTGGTCTCGCGCACCACGTCGTTTGAGGCGCCGGCCTTCGACTATCGCGCCTGCGACCCGTTGCCGGTCAAAGGAAAGTCCGTCCCGCTGCAGACCTTCGCGCCGTCGCGCGCGCGGCCCGCTACTGGCAGCTGAGCGTGCTGGCGTAGCTCCCGGTGGGCGTCGAACCGCTCGCCGAGTAGTAGACGCGGCTGAAGGGCGCCCACGAGGTGAAGCCGTACTTGTCGCCGGGCCGGCAGGCCGCGTCAGTGCCACACGCGCCGGCGGTGGCCGAAAGCTCCACCCCCGAGCCCGTCGGTACCTTGTTGCCGGTCAGGTCGAAGACGCGCGTCATCACCTGACGGTTGAAGCCGCTCACGTCCGCGATGTACCGCTGGGCGGACAACCACAACCTCGTGGCGGTGGCGCTCACGCGCGGCCGCGAAATTGAGCTCACCCCGTTCTGCGTGGCGAAGGCGAAGTAGGTGAAGTGGTAGGTCTTGTCGTTGGTCAGCCAGTAGTTCAGGTCGGCCGACGGAGTGCCCGTCGAGTCTTTGGTGATGTACCCAACGAAGTACTGGTCCACCCCAGCGTTCTTGAAGAAGCCGACGTCGGGCTCGGCCAGCGTCACCCCCGCGGTGGTGGTCGAATACACGACCTCGACCGCGGACTTCGCCGTGCCGTCCTCGGCCATCGTGAAATAGGAAAGAGAGTTGGCGGCGTTCTGGTACGCGATGGCGACGGTCGCTTTGTCCGAGGCGGTCAGACAGCTCTGCGTGGCCGGCCAATCCTGAATGTTCGAATCGGCGCCGACCCCGGCAGCGAGGGTGGACGAGGCGACCAGGTTCGACGCGGTCACCGCGCCGCCATTGGGGCCGGTGATGCTCCAGGACATGGCGAAGCCATCGAAGGTGGGCTCGAGGCGAACCATGCGCAGTCCCACGCCCGCCTCACGCCAGAGCACCAGCACGCGACGGCCCCCCACCCGCACGACCTGCAGCGAGTCGAGTGTGTTGCCGGTGTTGAACTGACTCCACAGCTGCGCGCGCTTCACGCCGGTCTGAGCATCAAACAGGTAGAAGTCGAGCTCGCGGCCGACGGAGCTGGAGCTGGGCTTGTAGACGCCCGCCACCAGGAACGCGTCGCCCGTCTGGGCCAGCCCCACTTCGAGGTAGTTGAGCGACCCGGCCCCGGCCACCGCGTTGTCCACCGGGACGCCCGTCGCGTCGAGCTTCTGAAAGTAGAGGCCACCCGTCCCCGTCGCCAGGGCCAGGCCGCCGCCGGCCAGGGCGTCGGTGCCGGCATCGGCGCCCCCGAGGCACGAGGTGGGCGAGAAGTAGAAGGGGGCCACTTCCATCGCCTGCCAGGCGGTGGTCGACCCCACGGCGACGGTGTCGGTGATGAACGGCTCATCCACCACGCCGTCACAGTCGTTGTCGAGGCTGTCGCACGCAGGCGCGGTGGGCGACCCGGCATCGGTGGGGCAAACGAGCCCAGACCCCGTGGCGTTGCACTGCCAGGTGGTGGTGCGAGCGCACACGCCCACGCCCACGGTGCAGTTCTGGTTCTTGAGCGGGAAGTCTTCGTCGGTGGCGTTGTTGCAGTTGTCGTCGAGCCCGTTGCACTTCTCGGTCGAGGGCCCCACGTTGCGCAGACAGGTCAGCGCGCCGCCCTGGCAGCTCACCGTGCCGGCC
>CAZFXD010000437.1:0-2844 GCA_964522795.1 uncultured Myxococcaceae bacterium | reverse complement strand
GGACATTCTCGCCTCCGACGTTTCGGACGACTGGCTCTAAGAGATTTTTCTCGATACGATCGCCAAGTGGGCGGGCGGCCTTTAGAGTGCCGCGCTCCAACGTTGTTCTTTTCGAGGGGATCTCATGGGCAAGAAAATCTTGATGGCCGTTGGCGGTGTGGTGGTGCTGTTCCTCGCGGCGGTCGCCACTCGCCCCGCGAAGTTCCACATTGAGCGCTCCGAGACGGTCGCGGACCCGCCGGCGATCGCCTTCGCGCAGGTGAACGACTTCCACCGATGGGCGGAGTGGAGCCCGTGGGACAAGATGGACCCGTCGATGAAGAAGACCTACGAGGGGCCGGCCGCGGGCGTCGGCTCGATGTACTCGTGGCTCGGCAACGACAAAGTCGGTGAAGGGAAGATGACCATCACCGAGAGCACGCCGGGCGCGAAGGTCACCCTGAAGTTGGAATTCATCAAGCCCTTCGCCGCCACCAACATGACCACCTTCACCTTCGCCCCGGAAGGCGAGGGCACCAAGGTGACCTGGGCGATGGACGGCGACAACAACTTCATGTCGAAGGCCATGCAGATGTTCATGAGCATGGACAAGATGGTCGGCCCGGACTTCGAGAGGGGGCTCTCCAACCTCAACACGGTCTCCGCCACCGTCGCCAAGGCTGAAGCTGAAAAAGCCGCCGCGGACAAGGCCGCCGCTGAAGCCGCCGCCAAGGCCGAAGCCGAGAAGGCCGCCGCGGAAAAAGCCGCCGCCGATGCCGCCGCCGCGGAAGCGGCCGCGAAGGCCAGCAAGGGCAAGAAGAAGAAGTAGCCCTAGTTCGAAAGGTCGCGGGCGAGAGCGGCGCGCGCCTCGGGCGTTAGCGCCGCTTCTATTTTCAGCGCAGGGTGATCAGCGCCCAGCGCCACTGGCACCCGCCCGCCGGTGGGAAACACGAGGTAGTGCACCGACGAGAGGCGCTCGTCGCCGACCTGCCGAGCGTCGAAGCGGGGGCGCACCCGAGTGCCGTCCTCGAACTTCGCGTAGAGGTGCTCGGGCAGCCCCAGCAGCGCGCGCAGCTTCTGGTCGCGCTCGGCCGGGTCTTCAATCTCAATCAGCAGCGACGCGCCCAGCTCCCCCGGGCCCCCGAGCAGCTCGTTGTACGTCTCCAGCTCGTGCCGGATGTCGGCCTCTTTCACCAGGCGCTCGGCGAGCATCATTTCCTGAATCTGGTAGCGCACCGTGTCCGCGTTCTCGAAGAGGAACGTGAGCATCGGCCCCACGTGAATCCGGCGCACGGCCTTGTCGGCCATGGCCTTCTGGCGCGAGGCCGAGCGCCCCTCCTGATACGTCTGATAGTCGACCAGCTCTTCTCGTTGGACGCGCTTCATGGGGTCTCGTCCTTCTTGGGGGCCGGCACGGGGTACGGAAACCCGTCGGGCTGGTACGCGCGGCGGAGCACCGTCATCGGGTGGAGCGGCTTCTTCCCCGCGTGCTGTTGGAACTGCACCGCCGCCAGCGGGCATTCAGTCACCCAGACCTCGGCCTCAGCCGCCGTGACGCCGGCGAACGCCTTCTCGCCGATGCGCTTGGAGGCCTCGAAGGTCTCGGTCTTCATGGCGTAGGTGCCGTCGTGTCCGCAGCACTCGAGCACCGACGCGGCCTGCACGCCGGGAATCTTCTTCAGCAGGTCGCGCCCCTTGAACCCGATGGCCTGCGCCCGCAGATGACAGGGCGCGTGGTAGGCCACCTGCTCGCCTGGCGAGCTCTTGAAGTCGGTGTTGAAGCGCGGCTCATTGCGAATGCCCCACAGAAACTCCCCCGGGTCTCGCACCGCCGCGGCCAGCTTGCGCGCGTCGGCGCGCGCCTCGCCTTCGAGCAGCTCGGGGTACTCCTTGCGCATCATCATCGCGCAGGTGGGGTTGATGGCGACGACCTTGGAGCCCGCGTTCACGTGCGGCATCAACGTCTTCAGGTTCTCTTTCGCGTTCTGGCGCACGGTCTCGAGGTCGCCGTGCTCCCACGCGGGCATGCCACAGCACTTCAGCCCCCGCTCGCACGCCACGCTGACCTGGTTCTTCTGCAAGACCTCGACGGTGTCGTGACCGATGCCGGTGTCGTTGTTCTGAATGAAGCAGGTCTGAAACAGCACCACTTCAGCCTCGCCGGGCGCTTTGTCGGTCAGGCCCCGCTCGACGGCCTCGGCCTCGAAGGTCCTCGGCGCAAAGTCCGGGAGCAACTTGTCGCGATGAATGCCCATCGCCTTCTCCATCAGCCAGCGATGGGCGGACACCTTGTTGGCAGCGTTGGCCGCGCCCAGACTGGCGCGCGCCGCGGTCCCCAACAGGTCGGGGTTGCCCAGCAAGCGGTCGCGCGGAGACACGCCCCGGGCCCGGGCTTTCTGGGCCTGGTAGCGATGCACCAGCTTCGGGAAGTCGAGCTGGTACTCGTGTCCGTCACGCGGGGTGTACGGGCACTGCACCTCGCACAACTTGCACTGAAAACACGCGTCCATCACCTGGGCCGTTTCGCCCACGGTGATCTGCTTCACGTCGCCCTCGTACTTCTTGTCCAGCAGCGAAAAGAGCGTGGGGAAGCTGTCGCAGTATTTGAAGCACATGCGGCAGCCGTGACAGAGCTCGAAGGCGCGCTCCAACTCCTTCTCCAGCGCGGCGGAGTCCCAGTACTTGAGCTCCTCGGGATCGTAGGAGAGCCCGTCGGTGGGGGCGTAGGAGATGTTCTTCTTTGAGTCGCTCATCGAACCCTCGCGCTGAAAACAACTGCGGCGGCATGGAAGCTCCCCAGGCCGCCGCAGACAACGATGAAAACTGAACCGACGCCTACTTCAGGGTGTCGAGCATCTTCTGGAA
>CAZFXD010000436.1:0-2867 GCA_964522795.1 uncultured Myxococcaceae bacterium | reverse complement strand
GCCAGGGGCCGGTTCGCCCCCGGCTCCCACCACCCGCCCCTCCAGGCGCGCCACCGTCCGAGGCCGCGTCACGGTCGGGCCGGCGTCGAGGCGCGGGGTCGCGGCGACGTCGTTCCCGCGCTCGGGGTCGTCGGCCAGCCAGCGCCACGCGATCGTCGCGGCAACGACCAGCACCACGGCGACGGCGGCGACTCGCCTTTTCATCGAGCGCGAAGATACCGGTTCATCACCCGTGAAGACACACGCGAGGCGCGCCGGGTTCCCGGCCCCCGCCGCTGCCGCTAGAAATCGTACCGGAGGCCGGCGGAGAGCCCGAAGACGAAGGCCGAGTACTTGTACGCCGGCACTGTATCGAGCGGGTCCTTCTTCGCGTCCCGGGGGAGCAGGAAGGTGCCCCGCAGCCCGAGCTCAAGGCTGAGCGGCGAGGCAAAGATCTCCAGCGGATCATCGAAGTGCACCGCGCCGCCCAGACTGGCCGTGAGCGTGGTGGCGTCGAGAATGTTGGTCCCCTCCGCGTCCTGCCGCGGGACCATGGTGGGGCGATACGAGAACCCACCGCGCAACGTGAACCGCGGCGCCGGCCGCCACTCGGCGCCGAGGCGCACCGAGAGAATGTCCGAGAACTTCGGCGTGTGCTTCGGCGAGGCAATGTCGAGCGCCTCGTCGATGCCCAGCGCCTTCAAGGTGTCGCCGGAGAGATCGATGATCAGATCGGTGTACGGCGTGGGCGCGAGGCTCCACATCGCGTACTGACCGTCGAGCGCCAGGGTCAGCTCGGGCAGCACATCCACCGACGCGCCAAAGCTGACCGTGTGCGGAATGAAGTGGGTGATCCCGCTCACGGTGAAGGCGAGCCGCCCCAGCCCGTCAATGTCGACTGCCGCGGGCACTCCGTACCCGAGCGCCATCTCCCACCGGTACGAGACGCCCAGCTTCAACCAGGGGTACGGCTTGAGGTGCACGCCGAAGACCGGCGCCGCGCGCGTAGCCAGGCTGGAATCGACCTCGGCCATCTGGACCCGCTTGGAGACCAGATCGACCTTGATGGTGGCCCCGCTTCCCACCAGGTCGGCGAGCACGTGAAGCCCCACGCCGAGCGTGAGCCAGTCGGTCAGTCGAGCCCCGGCCGAGATGAACAAGCCGAGCCGCTCCGGCGCCGATTGGTGCTGGAGCCAGAACGGCCGACCTGGGTCGGGCGCCAAGACGCGCACCAGCTTCGACACCGGCAGGTAGGCCGCGAGGCCCAGCGCCAGGTGATTCTCGACCTTTCCGCCGAGCGGAAACACGAACCCCGCCGACAACCCCGCGGCGTCTGGCGAGGTGCAGTAGGTGCAGTCGAGTGATTTTCCGGCCACCGTCGACTCGACCGAGGCGGCCATCTTCTGCCAGTTGAAGGCGGCGGCGAAGCTGGTCTTGGTCGCGTGAACGAGGAGCGCCGGGTTGTAGTAGCTCGCCGAGAAGTCATTGGCTTCGGCGGTGAGGGCGCCCGCCATGGCATTCGCCCGTGCTCCCAGTCCGGCCTCGGCGAGATATTCGGCACGAGCCCCTGGGGCGACCAACGCCACGCTCGCGGCGAGAAGGAGCCCCCCGAGCTGTTTCATTCTTCAGCGAACGGTTGAACCGCCTGAGCCACCGCGAGTTCCTGCCGCGCCTCCGAGAGTTCGGAGTTCGTCGCCCGCAAGCGATCTGAGAGGACCTGCACGAAGCTCCAGAGCATCTTGACCGCCAGAATCGACTCGCGCTTCATCAGACCCATCAGGTCCGGTCGGGCAATCACCATCACCCGCGTCGGTTCCACCGCGCGCACGGTGGCGGAGCGCGGCGCGTTGTCAATGAGGCCCATCTCGCCGAAGTGGCCACCCGCCCGGAGCTCGGCGATCTCCACACCGGCTTTTTCGATCGCCACGCGACCGCGAATCACCACGAACAGCTCTTCGCCGGGTTGGCCTTCGGTGACGATCTCCCGCCCGGCGGGGAACGTGCGGGTCATGGCGATGGAGAGGACCGCCGTCTGCTCTTTGTAGGAGAGGTGCCGGAAGAGCGGGATCTTCTTCAGCGCTTCCATGCGCGACTGCGCTTCGGTGACTTCTTCGCTCACCTGGGCGCCGTCGCCGGAGACCCGCACCACCACTGCGGTGATGTTGTCTTTACCGCCTCGCTCGTTGGCCAGGCTGATGAACCGCTTGGGCAGTTCCTTCAGGTCGACCGCGGCCACCAGCCCTGAGACTTCTTCGTCGGCGGTGTAGCCGTGCAACCCGTCAGAGCAGAGCACGAAGGTGTCGCCCGGCATCATGTCGACGATCAGCGTGTCGACCTGCACCGACTCCTGAATCCCGACGGCTCGAGTGATGACGTTCTTGTACTGCGAGGTTGCGGCCTGATCTTTGGTGATGGTGCCGGCTTTGAGCTGCGCGGCGATCAGCGTGTGATCTTCGGTCAGGCGGTGGCACTGGCCACTGCGCACCAGGTAGACCCGGCTGTCGCCCACGTGCCCGATGATGCCGCGCGACCCGGCCACGGCGAGACACACGAAGGTCGTGCCCATGCCGCGCTTCTGCGAGTCGGTGCTGCCCATCTTGTAGATTTCGGCGCACGCATTCTGAATGGCGACTTCGATCGCGTTGGCCGCCGCAGACCGATTGGCCTGGCTCTCATCGCGGGCGAGGTTCTTGAAGATGCTCCGGTTGGCCGAGACGTACTGCTGCACGACTTCGGTCGCCCGGGCGCTGGCCACTTCGCCCGCCGCGTGTCCGCCCATGCCGTCGGCGACGATGAACAGGCCGAGCGCGTTGTCGACCAACATCGCGTCTTCATTGTGCTGGCGCTTGCGACCAACATCGGTGAGGCCAAAAGATTCGGTGGTGAAC
>CAZFXD010000435.1:219-2871 GCA_964522795.1 uncultured Myxococcaceae bacterium | reverse complement strand
AGTCTCCGGTGCCGGAAAACGCAGTGGATGCGCGCTTTTGCTGCGTCGGTTGCGCGGCGGTGTACGGACTGATTCGCGAGGCTGGGCTCTCGCGTTTCTACGATCTGGCGGGGTCAGCGGTCGCGCCCGCGCCCAGCACCCTCTCCCCGCGCTCGACCGCGTGGCTGGAGCCGCTCCTCGCCGAGGCCGAGCGCGAGGCCAACGTCTCCGTCCTGGAGCTCGACGTCCAGGGCCTGAGCTGCGCGGCGTGCGTGTGGCTGATCTCCGAGTTGTTCCGACGCCAGCCCGGCGGAGTCTCCGTTACGGTCAACCCGGCGCTGGGGCGCATGCGCATGTGCTGGCGCTCCCGCGAATTCGACGCGCTGGCGTTCGTGCGCCGGGTGGAGGCGTTCGGCTACCTCGTCGGCCCACCGCTGCGGGCTGGCGCCCGCGACGATCTCACGCTCCGACTGGGGACCTGCGCCGCGCTGACGTTGAACGTGATGCTGTTCTCGATCAGCTTCTATTTCGGCCTGGGGCCCGAAGAACCCACCTTGTTCAACCTCTTCTCGGTGTTGAGCGTCGTGTTGGCGTCGGCGGTGGTGGTGATCGGCGGCACGCCGTTCTTCCGCGCTGCGTTCCGAGGGCTCCAGCAGGGGTTGCTGCACCTCGACCTGCCCATCGCGCTCGGAATCGCGCTGGTCTACCTCACCTGCCTGTTGCAGGCGCAGACCGGCCGGGTGGACCACGCCTACTTCGACACCCTGTGCACCTTCATCACCCTGATGCTGGTGGGACGTTGGCTTCAGCGCCGGCTGGTGGAGAAGAACCGCCAGCTCATTCTCGAAGACGGCGGCCTCGAGGGGCTGCGCACCCGACGAATCGAGGCTGGGCGACTCGCGGTCATCGACGCCACGGAGATTCGGCCGGGCGACGAGCTGCTGGTGGCGCCCGGCGAGCTGATGCCGGTGGAGGGCATGGCGCTGGAGTCCGCTTCGCTCTCGCTGGAGTGGATCTCCGGGGAGTCGCAGGCGCGCCAGATCGCAGCCGGTGAGCCGGTGATCGCAGGTGCCTTCAACGCCGGCCAGCGCGGCTTCCGGGTGGCGGCCCGCGGCACGCTCGCCACCTCGGGGCTCGCCACGTTGATGCGAAAGCCGGTCGAGCGCGCCGCCGGAGGCCCGGAACGCCAGTTCTGGGAGAGCCTCTCTCGCGGGTGGGCGAAGCGCGTGCTGTTCGTGGCCTCGGCGGGTTTTGTGGCGTGGCTGCCGTTCGATCCCACGCGCGCGCTCGACGTCGCCGCCGCGATTCTGGTGGTGACCTGCCCGTGCGCGATCGGGCTGTCCATTCCGCTCGCCTACGAGTTGATCCACGCGCGACTGCGCGGCCTCGGGTTCTACGCCCGCGGCGACGGGGTGCTGGACCAACTGCTGCAGGTTCGGAAGGTCATCTTCGACAAGACCGGCACGCTCACCAACAATCGGCTCGTGTCTGACGGAGTCCCGGACCTCTCGGACGACGCGCGCCACGCGGCGTACAACCTGGCCTGCCGCAGCCCGCACCCCGCGAGCGTGGCCATCGCGCAGCTCCTGCAACGCGGCGGCGCCTCATTCGACGTGAGCGCGCCGGTGGAGGAGTTCCCCGGCCAGGGGTTGGCGACGCGCGCAGCCGACGCGACGTGGAGACTGGGCCGCGAGGCCTGGGCGGTCGAGGGCGCTTCCGGCGATGCGTGCGTGCTCTCGCGAGACGGCGTCGCGGTGGCCACGTTCGCCTTCACCGAGACGCTGCGCTCCCACGCCGCCGAAGAGGTTCGCCGCCTGCGTGAACAGGGCCGCGAGCTGTGGATCATCTCGGGAGACTCGGACGACCGGGTCCAGGCCGTGGCCGCGCGTCTGGGAATTCCCTCGTCGCGCGCGCTGGGCGCCCAGCGCCCGGAAGACAAGGCGGCGGCCGTGGCCCGCCTCGATCGGGCGGACACGCTCTACGTGGGCGACGGCGTGAACGACGCGCTGGCGTTCGAACACGCGCTCTGCCGCGGCACCGTGGCGATCGAGCGGCCGGTGTTGCCGTCCCGTTCTGACTTCTTCATCGCCGGCGATTCACTGGCGCCGATCTCCGCTTCCATCGCGGCCGCCCACGAGCTGCGCGGGGTGGTCCGGCGGCTGCTGCGGTTCTCGATGGCCTACAACCTGATCGCCGTCACGGCCTGCCTCGCGGGCGCGATGACGCCGCTCCGGGCGGCGGTGTTCATGCCCGCCAGCTCGCTCTCGCTCCTGCTCTACACCCGCTGGCGTCTGCGCAAGCGGGCCGCGGTCGGGGCGCCGTTGGTCCCCGCGGAGGTCGCCGCATGAATGTCGTTGTCCTGATGGTGTTCGTCAGTCTGATGCTGGTCGCCGGCTCGGTGGTGATGTTCGCCGTGTCGATCCGCCAGAAAGATCACGAACACGCTGATCGCCTGTCACTCGCTCCCCTGGAGGAAGACTCACCGTGCAAGTCCAAACCGTAGAATACGACGACAAGGTCACACGCCAGTTCGTCTTCGCGTCGGTGGCCTTCGGCATCATCGGCATGCTGGTGGGCGCGCTGATCGCGTCTCAGCTGGCGTGGTGGCAGGCCAACTTCGGCGTCTCGTTTCTGACCTTCTCGCGCCTGCGCCCGCTGCACACCAACGCGGTG
>CAZFXD010000435.1:0-209 GCA_964522795.1 uncultured Myxococcaceae bacterium | reverse complement strand
GTCGGCAACATGATGTTCGCCGGCGTCTACTACTCGACGCAGCGCCTGCTCAAAGCGCGCATGGCGTCGGACCTGCTCTCGCAGATTCACTTCTGGGGGTGGCAGGCGATCATCCTGGCCGCGGCCATCACCCTGCCGCTCGGCATCACCACCGGCAAGGAGTACGCCGAGCTGGAGTGGCCGATCGACATCGCGATCGCGCTCATCTG
>CAZFXD010000434.1:0-2892 GCA_964522795.1 uncultured Myxococcaceae bacterium | reverse complement strand
TCGGGTTGGGAAAGCGCCAGCCCAGCGAGGTGTCGAACATCTCCCACTTGCCGGTGGGAAACCCTTCGGCCGGCTTCGGCACGGACCACGGCGCGCGGGTCATCGACTCCACGCCTCCGGCCACCACCACGTCCGCTTCGCCGGTCTGAATCTGACGGCAGGCGAGAACCACCGCTTCCAGCCCACTGGCGCACAGCCGGTTGACCGTGAAGGCGGGCACCGAGTCGGGAAGACCGGCGAGCAGCGTCGCCATGCGCGCGACGTTGCGGTTGTCCTCACCGGCCTGGTTGGCGCAGCCGAGCACCACCTCGTCGATCCGCTCCAGGGGGACCTTGTTTCGCCCAAGCAGCGATCGCAGGACCAGGGCGGCGAGATCGTCCGGGCGAACGCTCCGCAGGGCTCCGTTGAACTTGCCGATGGGCGTTCGCAGCGCGTCGACGATGAAGGCGTGAGTCATCTGTTCACTCCGGAAAGAGGACGATGTTGCCGAATGTGGCTCGGTTCTCGAGCGCCTGGTGCGCTTCCGCTGCCCGGGAGAGGGGGAGCGTCCGGTGGAGGACGGGCTTGAGCGCGCCTTTCTGCACCAACTCCAGGACGCGGAAGAGGTCGCCCTTGCTGCCCATGGTCGACCCGAGGAGCGAGATGCGCTTGTAGAAGAGGACGCGGAGGTCGATCGTGACGTCGTGGCCCGTGGTGGCCCCGCACGTCACCAACCGTCCGCCGTAGGGCAGGCAGGCCACGCTCTTTTCGAACGTGGCTTTGCCCACGTGCTCGAACACCACGTCGGCCATGCGGCGCGACGTGAGCTTCTTCACCTCTTCGACGAAGTCCTGCGTCTGGTAGTTGATGAGGTGATCGGCTCCGAGCGCGCGTGCTTTCTCCAGCTTCTCGGCGGTGGACGCGGTGGCGATCACCGTCGCCCCCAGGAGCTTGGCGATCTGAACCGCGGCGCTGCCGACGCCGGACCCGGCCGCGTGCACCAGCACCGTCTCGCCGGCCTTCAGCTCGGCGCGGCGCACGAGCATCGTCCAGGCGGTGAGAAAGGTGAGCGGCAGGCACGCCGCTTCTTCGAACGACAACTGCGGTGGCTTGGGCAGGATGTTTTGTCGCGGCACGCAGAGAAACTCGGCGTAGCCGCCGCGCGCGTGCTCACCCAGAATCTTGTACTTCCGGCACAGGTTGTCCTCGCCCCGAAGACACCGTTCGCAGGCGCCGCATGACAGCCCCGGGTTCACCAGCACCTCGGTCCCCGGGGCCAGATCCGCAACCTCGGCGCCGACCGCGTCAACCACTCCGGCGATGTCGCTCCCCAGAATGTGCGGCATCTCCAACTTCAGCCCCGGCCAGCCCTTGCGCGTCCACACGTCGAGGTGGTTGAGCGCCACCGCCCGCACACGAACCCGCACCTCGTTCGCCCTGGGGACAGGGGTTGGAAGGTCCAGCACCTGCAGCACTTCGGGCCCGCCGTGCTGAGTGAATCCCACCGCTTTCATTGCCACTCCCGTGCCTTGCTGGCGCTGCACCCCCGAACTATGGGTGCGCCCGTGTCCGGCCGACCCCGCGCTTCTACGAGCGCACGCATTGAAAATCCACACGGGAGAGTTTCACCATGAGTTCAATCGTTCGACGCAGCGCGCTCGTCTTGTTGGGCGCGGTTGTCTTCCTCGCCTGCGAGTCGCGCCCGGGCCCCGGTGACGGCGGCGGCGGCTCTGGCGGGAGTGGAAACTCCAGCGGTGGGTCAGGCGGCAGCGGCGGCAGCGGCGGCTCCGGTGGTTCGGGCGGGTCTGGAGGTTCGGGAGGCTCCGGCGGCTCGGGCGGCGGCTCGGTGATCCCCACCACCATCGCGGCGGCCAAACAGGCCCCCAACGGCAGCCACGTTCAGCTGGCCGGCGTGGTGGTGACCGCGGTCGACGACTCTTACGCAGCGACCAGCTCGTTCTCGAGCTGCACCACGGCCACCCCGCGCGGGTGGTACGCCTCGTTCTGGGTGGCCGACCCCAACGCCAGCTCGCCACAGGGCATCTACGTCTACAAACACTGCACCGACACGCCCACGGACTACCAGCCGGCGATCGGCGACGTCGTCGACATTGACGGCTACGCGGGCTTCGAGAGCATCTATCAGGACCGCGAAGCGCGCCGGTGGATGGTGAAGAGCCAGTTCGACTTTGTGTTCGACGGCGGGACCAAGGCGTACTTGATCATCACCAAGAAGGGCACGATGGCGGCGCTCGCCGACAACGTGGCCCCCGTGGGCTTCGGCGATGCCGACGGCGGCTGGGGGCGACCGAACAAGGAGTACGCCGGGTCGCGCGTTCGCATTCCCGGCCCGCTCGTGCTCGACAATGCCACGCCCACCGCGCTGCACCGCGTCTCGGGTTTCGGGGCGAACGACACCCAGTACTACGGCTTCCAGGTGGCGAGCCCGGACGGCGGGTACCGCAACATTCTGGTCAACAACTACAAGACGTACCGCGACTGGCCGGCCGACGGCGGCACGGGCCCCGGCTGTGACTGGCGCAAGCGGGTCATCGACGGCGGCTTCACCGTCACCTTCCCGAGTGGCATCGCCGGCGTCTGGGATACGTACTCCCACGCCCCGTGTCAGGACGGCGGCACCGACGTGTCGAAGTGCGGCGGGAAGCAGATCGCCGGCAAGGTGCCCGGCACCACCAACGACTACACGTACATGCTCTACCCGCAGAACTGCGCGGACGTCGCGGGCGTCGCCACGCCGTGACCGTCCTCAACGCGACGGTTGGCGCGAACGGCGTCGCGCACCTTGAGCTGAACCGGCCCGAGGTGCGCAACGCCATCACCGTCGAGTTGATCGACGCGCTCCACCGCACGCTGGGTGAGTGGGAGCGGCGGGCGGACATTCGCGCGGTCATC
>CAZFXD010000433.1:0-2892 GCA_964522795.1 uncultured Myxococcaceae bacterium | reverse complement strand
CCTTCTCCTGCGCCTCCAGCGCCTTCAAGAACTCAGCCTCTTCGATGCGGGCCGCTTCGGCCTTGCTCTTGCGGTCGGCCAGCCACGTTCGCGCGGACGCCAGCAGGCCGGGAATGCGGGCCCTCGCCGCCAGGGCGACGATTTCGAGTGCGCGGTACGCCGCGGCGCAGGCTTTCAAGAAGTAGTACTGCGTCCCCACGATGAGCGCGACCGCGGCGATGGCGCTCACCAACACCACGGTGCCGACGGTGCTGAAGAGGCTGGTGAGGACATGGGCCAGGTTTCGACCGAGCAGGCCGCCGGGCGAGTGCGGGAGCGTCGGGTCATCGCGGAACATCAGTTGCGCCAGCACCGAGGTGGAGACCAGCAGCAACGCCAGCGACGCCGCCTGGGCCAGCCGTTTCTGTCCGCGCGTGCCGAACACCAACAGGCCCGCGACGTACAGCCCGCAGAGGGGCAGCGCGAAGGCGCAGTAGCCGAGCGTACCGCGCAGCGCTTCGGACAGGGCGTGCCCCACGGGGCCGATGGCGTTCTTGAAGCCGGGGCCGACCCGGTCGTGCGCGTCGTAGGTGGCGACGGCGATGAGCGACATCACCGACGCGGTCAGCACCACCACGGCCAGAATGGCCCGTCGAGCGACGCCCGAGGTCTTGAACCGCTCCTCGACCAGCGCCTTCTTGCGGGTTTTGACTTCCTGATGCGACAAAACGGCCTTGTCTTTCGAGCGTTGTCCGCCCATGCGCGACACCCCTGTTGCAAGCTGTAAGTGGTACGGGAAAGTGTAGGGCCGGGTGGAAGTGGGGCAATTTTCCCGCCGCCAACAATGGCGGGTCTGCTGCTAGGGTCTGAGGTCCGATGGACGTTCGCTGCCCGAAGTGCTCGACCGAGTACGAACTGGACGAGGCCCAGATTGGAGATGAGGGCTCTCCCGTTCAGTGTTCGGAGTGTGGGCACCTGTTTCGGGTGACCAAAGGTGCCCCCTGGGCTGCACAGAACCCGGCGGGGCGGGTCGAGCCGACCGTCGGGCCATTGGCCTCGGCGCCGCAGCCTCCGGCGGTCACCGCGCCCATGCCGCCCGAGCCCGAACCCGCCCCGGGCGCGCGCGAGTGGAAGGTTCGTCAGGCCGGCGGTGCCACCGTGACGTTCACCGAGTTGACCACGCTCCAGCGGTGGATCGTGGAGCGCAAGGTCGCCCGCGAAGACGAGGTGTCGCTCTCGGGGCAGGCCTGGAAGTTGTTGGGCGACATTCCCGAGTTGTCGGCGTTCTTTCAGATTGTCGATGACGCGACGCGCGCCCAGGCGTTCGAGGCGATGCAGAAGGTTCAGAAACGTCCGGAGCCCAGCTTCGCCGGGACGTTGGGCCCCCAGGCTCCGGCGCGGGCGCCGGCGGTCGAAATGGGGGCTCCGGTTCGTCACGTCGAACCGAACTACGCCGCCGAGACAGAGGACGAGACGGTGGACGACGGGTGGGAGCCGCCGAAGCCTCCTTCGAGCGCCGGCCGGTGGATCGGGTTCTTCCTGGTCGTCGCGGGCGCGGCCCTGGCGTCGGGGTACTACTTCTTCGGGCTCGGGGGTGAGCCGGTGGCGGTCGCGCCCGCCGCCGTGGACGCTGGCCCGGTGGTCGAGCCCGAGCTTCCCAAGATTCCGGAGGTGAAGGTGGACGCGGTTCCGGCGGCGCCTCCCGAAGAAGCCGCCGCGGCCGACGCGGGCCCAACCGCCGTGGCGGCTGCGCCCACCGAAGTTCCCAGGACCGGCGCGGCCGTGGTTGACGCCGGGGCTCCGGCCCGACCCAAAGAAGAGGTGGCGGCGGAGAAGCCAGCCGAGAAGGCCTCGGACAAACCGGGTGAGGGCGCCAAGCCAGAGGGGACCGCCTCGTTCGCCGCGCTGCTGCGGCAGGGCGATCGCATGCGCAACATCGACCGGCCGGAGAAGGCGCTCGACCTCTACGACAAGGCAGCCGCCTTGAAGCCCGGGAGCATCGAGCCGGTGGTCGGAAAGGCGCTGGCGTACCTCGACCTGGGGCACAACACCGAGGCGGAGGAAGCGTTCAAGAAAGCGCTCGAACAGAACGGGTCGTACGGGCCGGCGCTGATCGGGCTGGCCGAGACGTATCGCCTGACCAACCGCAAAGAGAAGGCCGTCGAGTACTACCGGCGCTATCTCGAAGTTCTTCCCTCGGGCCCCGAAGCCAGCGTGGCCCGCACCAACATTGAGAAGCTGTCGCCGTGAGCGGGCCGGTGCTGGGCGAGGACGACGTTCGCCGCGTGGCGAAGCTGGCGAAATTGGAGCTCGCCCCGGCCGAAGTGACGCAGTTTCGCGGGCAGCTCACGGCGATTCTGGAAGCAGTGGCGGCGATGTCGGGCGAGGACGTGTCGGGGGTTGAACCGACGTTGGCGCTCGCACCGGAAGGGCCTCCGCAGCGCGCCGACGTGGTGGGGGCCGTGCTCTCGCCCGAAGAGGCCGTGGCCAACGCCCCGCGAAAGAATGGCACCAGCTTCGCCGTGCCTCGGGTGATTGAGTGAGCGGTGGCGAGTTGATTCACGCCACGGCGCTCGAACTGGGCGCCCGCCTCGCTTCGAAGGACGTGAGCTCCGTCGAGCTGACCCAGGCGTTCGTGCGCCGCATTGAAGCGATCGACTCCAGGGTGCACGCGTTCCTCCGGTTCGACGCGGAGGACGCGTTGGCGCAGGCGCGGGCCTCCGATGCCCGGCGCTCCAAGGGCGCGACCCGCGGGCCGCTCGACGGGGTGCCCGTGGCCCTGAAGGACAACATTCTGGTCAAAGGCCAGCGGACGACCGCTGCGTCGAGAATGCTGGAGGACTTCGTTCCGCCGTACGACGCGACCGTCACCGCGCGGCTGGAACAGGCCGGGCTGGTGCGGCTCGGCAAGAC
>CAZFXD010000432.1:0-2905 GCA_964522795.1 uncultured Myxococcaceae bacterium | reverse complement strand
ACTCGTCGTTATCCGACGCGTCGTCCGAATCGTCATCGTCCTCGGCGGACGGCTCACCGTCGTCGTGCTCCCCGCCGTTCAGGTCAGCCTTCAGCACCTGGCTCGGTCGGAACGTCAGCACGCGCCGCGCTGAGATCTCAATCGCTTGCCCGGTCTGCGGGTTGCGACCGATGCGCGCCCGCTTCTGGCGCACCTGGAAGTTCCCGAAGCCGGAGATCTTCACTTTGTCGCCGCGCTCAAGCGTCTCTTTGAGCGTGTCGAACACCAATTCCACGAGCTCGGCGGACTCTTTCTTCGAGAATCCAACCTTGTCGTAGATGTTCTCAACGATGTCGGCCTTCGTCATGGTCATGGGCGCGCTCCCCCTTTATTTGGAAAGGTGGCTCAAGATACCGACTTCACGATGTTTTTTCGAATTTTTTGCTCAACTATTCGCGCAGCGCCCCGCCGAGCCTCGCGTTGACCTCTTTTACGATGCGATCGTGCGCCGCCTGCACCTCGGCGTCGGTGAGTGTTTTGTCGGCCGAACGGTACTCCAGCGCGAACGCGAGGTTCTTTTTCCCCTCGGGAATCGGCTTGCCTTCGTACACGTCGAACACGCGCGCGTCGGTGAGCAGCGGAGCGCCGACCTCGAGCACCACTGCCCGGACCGCCGCTGATTCGCGCGACGAATCGACCACCACCGCGAGGTCGCGTCGAACCGACGGGAAGTTCGAGAGCGGCGAGGCCTGTGGAATCAACGTGGCGCTTGCCATCAGCGCTTCGAGGTTCAGCTCGAACAACACGATGCCCGCCGGCGCATCGAGCGACTTCTGGACCCGGGGGTGCAGCTCGCCCAGCACGCCCAGGCGGGTTTCGCCCGCGTAGATCTCGGCGCTCGCTCCTGGGTGGAAATACCCCGGCCCACCGGCGCGGAACTGAACGTTCGCCACCCGCAGGGCCCCCAGGACACGCTCCACGGCGCCTTTGGCATCGTAGAAATCGGCCCGCGCATCTTTCTGCGTCCACACCCGGCGGCCGTCGCGTTCACCCCACAGGGCACCGGCGACGAGGTGCGTCTCGGTCGCAGCGGGCGTTCGGCCTTCGCCGCCCGAGGCGTTGGGGCCGTAGCTGCGGGCGATCTCGTACAGCCGAACGCCCTGGGCCTGGTGTCGCGCGCTGCGGGAGATGTTCGCCACCAGGCTGGGGAGCAACGTGGTCCGCATCACGCCCAGCTCAGCGGAGATTGGATTGCGAATGGCGATGGCGCTCGTCTGCACGCCGAACGCCTCCAGCTCAGGCGCCGACACGAAGGAGTAGTTCACCGCCTCGTCGAACCCGTCGCCCAGCAGCGCGGCGTGGATTCTGGAAATGATCCGCGCGCTCGGCGACTCCACAGAGACGGTGTTGGCGCTGGCCGGCAGCACCGCGGGAACGGAGTCCAGACCGATCACGCGCACGACTTCTTCGACCAGATCTTCCGGACCCGATACGTCGACGCGGGCGTGCGGCACGACCCACACCGTCTCGTGGTCGGTGCGCTTCTCGTCGGCAAAGCCGAGCGAGCTCAAGATTCGCGTCACCTCCGCCTCGGGCACGCCGACCCCGGCCGATTCGCTCACCCGCCCCTTCTTCAGCGTCACGCGGCGCGCCGGGCGTTCGGTGGGGTACTCATCGACCCGGCCGTTCAACACCTGCCCTCCGGCGAGCTCAGCCATCAGGGCCGCGGTGCGATCCAGCACGTGCGGAATGGCCGAAATATCGGTGCCCCGCTCGAATCGCTGCGACGACTCGGAGGAGAGCCCGTGCCGTTTCGAGGCGCGACGCACCGTGGACGGCTCGAAGTGCGCGCACTCGATGAGCACCCGCTTCGTGCCCGCCGACACCTCCGAGGACTGCCCGCCCATCACGCCGGCCAGCACCAGGGGCGACCGGGCATCGCAGATGACGAGGTCATCGCTGTCGAGCGCTCGCTCTTTGTCGTCCAGGGTGCGGAGCTTCTCGCCGGACTTCGCCGTTCGCACCACGATGCTCGCCTCGGCGATGCGGTCGAGGTCGAACGCGTGGAGCGGCTGTCCTGTCTCCAGGAGCACGTAGTTGGTGATGTCGACGAGGTTGTTGATGGCGCGAACGCCGCACGCCTCGAGCCGCCGCTGCATCCACGCCGGCGAGGGCTTCACTTCGACGCCCTCCACCACCCGCGCCGCGTACCGGGGGCAGCGGCGAAGGTCTTCGATCTTGATCCGCGCCCTGGTGTTGGCGGCGGTGGCGGACTCCTTCAGCTCGACCTTCTGCGGCTTGAGCGGGCGGCCGAGAATCGCCGACAGCTCGCGCGCGATGCCCAGGTGCGAGAGCGCGTCGGGGCGATTGGGCGTGACGTTGAGCTCCAGCACCACGTCGTCGACGCCCAGCACCTTCGCGATCGGCGTGCCGGGCACCGTCGCCGGGTCGAGAATCAACAGCCCATCATTGGTCGCGGGCTGGCCCAGCTCTTTCGAAGAGCAGAGCATTCCGGCGCTGTCGACGCCCCGGAGCGCCGCCTTCTGAATCGTGACCCCGTTGGGCAGGCTGGTGCCGACCGTAGCCAGGGGAACGTGGTCGCCTACCTTGAAGTTCTTCGCGCCACACACGATCTGCAGCGTTCCCGCCGCGCCTGCGTCGACGGTCGTCACCTGCAGCTTGTCCGCGTTGGGGTGCGGGACGGCGGTGAGCACCTTCGCCACCACCACGCCGGCGAGCGGCTTCGCCAGATCGTGAACGGCCTCCACTTCAAGGCCGGCCATGGTCAGGCGGCGCTGCAGCTCATCGACCGGCGGAACTTCGATGTAGTCCGACAACCACGCGAGTGAGATTTTCATGGTCTGTTCACTCCGCCTTAGAACTGCTGCAGAAAGCGCTGATCGTTTTCGAACATCGTGCGCAGGTC
>CAZFXD010000431.1:0-2909 GCA_964522795.1 uncultured Myxococcaceae bacterium | reverse complement strand
GACACCTTCGCGTTAGAAAAGCGCGTTCTTAACTCGTGAGAGGCACGCGCATTGCCCCGACGAGTGCCAGACACCTTCGCGTCAGAGAAGCGCCTTCTTAACTCGTGAGAGGCACGCGCATTGCTCAGTCCACCCTCTGAAAGCCGAGGGGGTGGCGAGGAATGGGGCGACCAGTCAGGCTCTACATTCAAGATGGTACGTACTTCGTCACAGCCCGAGTGACGCAGCAACGCATGTTGTTACGCCCATCTACGTCGACAAATGAGTTGGTAGGAGGCGTCCTCGCGAAGGCCGTTTCTAGGTTTCCGGTGCAGTTGTATGGCTTCGTCTTCACGTCCAACCACGTGCACCTCTTGTTGCGCGCGTCGGACGGTTGCCTGTCCGCCTTCATGCAATTCCTTCTGGGCAACCTCGCGCGAAAAGTGGGCCGCGTCGTCGACTGGCGCGGGACTTTCTGGGAGCGCCGCTTCTCCGCGGAACCCGTCCTGGATGACGAGGCGACGGAAAACAGACTCAAGTACATCCTCGCCCACGGCGTGAAGGAGGGCCTGGTGCGGCGAGTGACTGACTGGCCGGGCCTCTCGTGCGTGCACCAGCTTCTCGGCGATAGTCGCCGCGCCTTCACGTGGTTTCACTGGGCGCTTCGGTGGCAGCGCAGGCGACTTCGAACGGACGCGCTGGGCCTCTTCGACGAGGCCTTGGCGGAGGACGTCGAGCTTCAACTGTCTGCAATTCCCAGCTGGGCAGGACTCTCAGCCCAGGAACGAAGGCGGCGGGCCGAGGCCCTCATCGAAGAAATTGAAACCGAGGGCAGACAGCAACACCGCAACGTTAGAGGTGTGAGACACGTGCGCGCACAGCCCCCGCAGCGTCGTCCGAGAAGGGCGTCGCACTCGCCGCGGCCTTTGTGTCATGCGAGTACGAGAGACGCGTGGTGGAGTTGGCTGTGCCAGTACAAAGCTTTTCGCTACGCGTACCAACTCGCCTCCCGAAGGTACCGAGAAGGGGAAGCGGACGTGGTGTTTCCGCCGCTGTCGTTTCGGCCGCCGCTCATTCGAGGCGTCACCACCACACTCGTCGCGGCGTGAGACGGAAGCGTCGTCTTCGCTGAATTGGGGCGCTGAAGACGTCGGAAACGGAACAGAGGGCCTTCAAGGCATGATTCGGCACCCGCGTGAGTGGTTCCTCCCGGGAATTCGTAGAGCTTTTCGCTCGCCGGCGCGCGCCCGTGTGGAAAATGCGCGAAAGTGTCTGGCACCGGGGATGGGCCCTGGGTGGGCTGAGCGCGGCGTCAGACGATCACGGCGGTGCTCGCCCGGCTTCGCAGGGCGTCGAACTTCTCGGCGTTCATGGACGCGGTCCCCAGCTTTCGTCCCGGCGCGGTGATGGCCCCGTGAAAGTCGCTCCCGGCGGTGCCGATCAGGTTGAACTCCGCGGCCCAGCGGTTGAACTTCTCGCGCGCTGACGGCGGGTGATCGGTGTGGTCCACCTCGATGCCCGCCAGCCCCGCCGCGGCCATCTCCTCGATCTCGTGCCGTTCAATCTTGGAGACGCCCGGGTGCGCGACCGTCGCCGTGCCCCCCGCGGTACGGATCATGGCGATGGCGTCGGCGGGCGTCACTTTGAAGCGAGAGACGTAGGCCGGCTTGCCGTCCCCCAGAAAGCGGTCGAACGCCTCTTTGGTCGAGGCGACGAAGTTCTTCTCCAGCAGCGCGCGTGCCAGGTGCGGCCGGGCGATGTTTCCAGCCGTCCCCGCGATGGCCACCACGTCTTCGATCTCCACCGGGAAGCCCAGCTCGCGCATCTTGGCCACCATCATCTCCATGCGGGTCATGCGCTCGGTCTTCAGGCGGGTGGAGAAGGACGCCAGGCCGGGCTCGTTGGCATTCACGAAGTGCCCCAGAATGTGCACCTCGCGCCGATTGAGCAGGACGGAGATCTCGATTCCCGGCACGTACGTGACGCCGTGCGCCTTCGCCGCTTCGGTGCAGAGCGCGACCCCGGAGACCGTGTCGTGATCGGTCACCGCCAGCGTGGTGACACCGGCTTTTCGAGCCATTTCGAACAGTTCCGCCGGCGAGTGCTCGCCGTCGCTGAACGTGGTGTGCGAATGGAGGTCAATCATCAGGGGGTCCGGTTGCGCTGCGTGGCGAGGTCTGACAACTTAGTTTGTAATGCAGCATCCGCTCCAGATCTCCCGCCGCATCGAGTACGGCCTCCGGGCGATGGTGTATCTCGCCTCCACGCCAGCCGGCACCGTCGTGCCCTTTCGGGAGATCGCCCGCAAGATGGATGCGCCGAGCCAGTTCCTCGCCAAGATCATGAAGGTGTTGTCCAAGGCGGGCCTCACCAACGCCTCGCGCGGCACGCACGGGGGCTACACGCTGGCCCGGCCGGCGAACACCATCTCCATGCTCGACGTGATCGAAGCCGTGGAAGGGCGCGTGCTCGTCAACGTCTGCACCGACACGCACTCCGCCTGTAACCACCTCGACGCCTGCACCATGCTGGGGGTGTGGCGCCTCGGTCAGGAGCGAATGCTCGAAGTCTACCGGCACGCGAAGCTCGACAAGCTGGCCATGAGCGGCTTTGCCGCCGTGCCGGTGATCGCCGCCCTCGGGGCCTCGGAGACCCGCGCCAACTAGACGCGTGTTCGGGCTCTCACCGCTGCGCAACCCACAGTACACTCCAAAAGATCGCGGCCTCGTCCGCGTGGAGGGGTATCCCTATGCCTGCGCGTCTGGTCCGTGCCGTTCTGTTGGTTTCGTCGATGCTCGCCGTCGGCGCCTGTGAGCCCACGCCGGGCGCCGGCGACGGCGGCGGAGGGTCGGGCGGCGGCACCGGCGGAGGCGCTGGCGGTGGCGCGGGTGGCGGCGGTGGCGTTGGTGGCGTTGGTGGCGGCACGGCCG
>CAZFXD010000430.1:0-2923 GCA_964522795.1 uncultured Myxococcaceae bacterium | reverse complement strand
GACAACATCATCTTCATCGCGATCCTGTCGGGGCGACTCCCCGCAGAGTCGCGAGAGAGCGCGCGCAAGCTGGGCCTCGCTGGTGCCTTCGTCACGCGGCTGGGTCTGCTCGGCACCATCTCGTGGATCGTCAAGCTCGACCAGCCACTGTTCGAGATCGCCGGCAAGGGCTTCTCGGGCAAGGCGCTGGTCCTGCTCGCAGGCGGCGTCTTCCTTCTCTACAAAGCCACCAAGGAGATCCACCACAAGCTCGAGGCCGCGGACGGCGAAGGCGAAGCGGGGGCGCCTCGGGCCCCGGCGACGTTCACCGGCGTGATCGCGCAGATCATGCTGCTCGACATGGTGTTCTCGATCGACAGCGTGATCACCGCCGTCGGCATGACGCCGTACATGAGCGTGATGGTCGCGGCGAACGTGGTCGCCCTGATCGTCATGCTGGTGCTTGGGAAGGGGATCAGCACCTTCGTGGAGCGACACCCGTCAGTGAAGGTGCTGGCGCTCTCATTCCTGCTGATGATTGGCCTGGTGCTGGTGGTCGAAGGCTTCGGCGGCCACATCGGCAAGGGCTACATCTACGCCGCCATGGGCTTCTCGGTGTTCGTGGAACTTCTCAACATCCGCACCACGCGCAAGACGAGCGCGGTTCGCCTGAACCTGGTCCCGCACGTCTCAGACATCCGCACCGACTGAACGCCGCGGCGCTGAATCTGTTACGCGGTCGGTCGGCTGACCGCCTCGGACCGTGCACCGCGGCGGTCCTGCGGTGATGAGGCGTGCAGGACCAGGCGCCCCCCCCGGGGCGTGCACCAGGCGATCGGTCCCGCGAACGTGTCTGGCACCGAATCGGGTCTCACACCGGCTCGGGGCACACAGCAGCGCTCCCGCCGCCCCACCCCACCCTCACGTCTTCCGCGCCAGCACCTCGGCGAAGCGCGCCTGCAGCTCGTCGATGAAGGTCCGCACCTTCGGAGAGACGAGGCGGCTGCTCGGGTAGACGGCGTGAATCGGAATCTCCGGTGTTCGCCACGTCGGCAGCAGGCGGCGGAGGCGCCCCTCCCGAATCGCGTCTTCGCAGCGCAGCTCGGGCAGCAGCGCCACCCCGACGCCCGCGAGCGCCGCCTCGAGCAGCACGCCGTAGTCGTTGGTGACCAGCCGCGGCTTGACCGTGACGGTCACCTCGTCATCCGTCCGCACCAGCTTCCATTTGGCGCGGTCCGCCCCGGCACCGAACACCAGCGCAGGAAATCGCTCCAGGTCCTGCGGGCGCTTCACCGCGCCGTGACCGGCGAGGAGCTCGGGGCTGGCGACTGCGACGCCGTGCGCGGAGCCCAGGTGCCGCGCGATCAGCGACGAATCGCGGAGCGGCCCGGCCCGCACGGCGAGGTCGAACCCCTCCTCGACGATGTCCACCACGCGGTCAGTGCACACCATCTGCACCTCCACCTCGGGGAAGCGGGCCAGATAGCGGCTCACCATGGGTCCCAGCAGGTCGAACGCAAGCGGCGTGGAGATGCGCAACAGCCCTCGCGGCGCGCTGCGCATCGTCGTCACCGCGCGGTCCGCCTCCTCCACGTCGTTCACCACCCGCGACGCGTACTGGTAGTAGGCGCGCCCCGCATCGGTGAGGCTCAGCGATCGCGTGGTGCGCTGCAACAGCCGCGTCCCCAGCCGCTCTTCGAGCTCCGACACCTTTCGGCTCACGGTCGACTTCGGCAACCCCAGGCCCCGCCCCGCGGCGGTGAAGCTCTGCGCCTGCACCACCCTGGCGAAGATAGCGATTTCGTTCAGATCCATGTCGTTCTACCCATGGAACAATGAGTACCAAAACACAGCACTGCGACAAAGCGTGGAACGACTTATTCATGGAGCACATCAACCCGGCGCGCCGCGGGTGCGCCCATCGAAGGAGCAGGCACATGAAAGGTCTCAAGGTTGGGCTGTGGGTGGCGCAGGGGCTGTTGGCGGTCGCGTTCACGGGCGCGGCGCTGATGAAGCTGACGCAGCCCTACGACGTTCTGGCGACGCAGCAGGCGTGGGTGAAGCTCTTCTCAGCCGACGTGGTGAAGCTCATCGGCACGCTGGAGTTGCTGGGCGTGTTGGGGCTCATTCTCCCGTCCGTGACGCGAATCCTCCCGGTGCTGACGCCGATCGCCGCCGTGGGGCTGGCCCTGACGATGGTCGGCGCGGGCCTCACCCACCTGCGCATCGGCGAGCTGCCGGTGCCGAACGTGATTCTCGGTGGGTTGGCGGCGTTCGTGGCGTGGGGTCGGTTCACCCGGGCCCCCATCGCTCCCCGCGGGGTCACCCCTCGCGGGCTCGCCGCCTGACGACGCAGGGCCGGCGCGGACGCGGGGGGAGGAGCCGGCGCTCCCCTGTGCACAGGCCACCCGCCGCGTCTTGACGCGCGCCCACCTTGAATTCTCGCCACTTGGGCGCGCGGCCGGGCGGCGCGGCTCTTGCGATGTCCCCCCTGTCACTTCCCTCTTTGCCCCTGGGGTCGCCATGAATGCACGCTCGGTCGTCTCACTGTTCACTGTGTTCTCGTTGTTCGTGTCCTGTGGTGTTGGACAGCTCGCAGGAGAAATCGGCGGAGACAGCGCCGACTCCTCCAGCGCGCTCAGCGCCCCTTCATCGTTGACTGGCAAGGCGTACGGCACGCCGCGGGTCGACCTCGAGTGGAGCGCGGTGGCAGGCGCGGCGTCCTTCCGCGTGTGGCGCGGCGACGCCAACTGGTCGCACTGGGTGATGGTGGGCGAAGTCGCCGGCAACGTGACGCGCTTCTCCGACACCAGCGTGGCGGGCAGCACCACGTACACCTACGGCCTGCGGGCGATTGATCCCGCGGGCGGAATCTCCGGGCCCTCGCCGGTTCTGCGCATCGCGGTTCCCGCCGCGACGGGCGTGCCCGCGCCCGTGCCCGACG
>CAZFXD010000429.1:0-2943 GCA_964522795.1 uncultured Myxococcaceae bacterium | reverse complement strand
GCAGCGGCTCAGGCGGCGGTGCGGGCTCCGGGAATTGTGCCAGCAGCGCTGACTGTCCTTCCGGGTTCACCTGCCAGGCCGGCAAATGCACAGGCGGCGGGGGCACGGGCGGCGGCGGTGGCTCCACCGGCGGAGCAGACGGCGGGACGGGCGGCAGCAGCGGCTCGGGCGGTGGCGCGGGCTCCGGGAATTGCGTCACCAGCGCTGACTGTTCTGCGGGAGCGACCTGCCAGGCCGGCAAGTGCGTCGGCGGTGGAGCGGTCGACGGCGGGACGGGCGGCACGAGTGATGGTGGCGCTGCGTGCCAATATTCGGGCGCCGCGACGGCGGGTGGCTGCGACGTGACGGCAAACTGTGGCGCGGACGTCTACGTCGCCTCGTGTTCTGCGAGCGATGCGGGGCCCGAACTGTCCTGCACCTGCAAGAAGAACAACGTTCCCTACAAGTCCGGACCGGCCTCGCAGACCGTCTGCGTGAATCAGCGAGCAGGCATGACGTTCGCCAAGACGTTCTGCAGCATTCCCTGAAGACGGCGCGGGTTCCAGGCACGGCGCTCCGTCGACATCGGCGGGGCGCCTGTCGTTTGGAAACCGCTCAGTGTGCGTAGGCGCCGCGCGAAGCGAACGGCGGGCCTACGGGCACACGTCGACGTCGAACTCGCCCTCAACGGTGTTGCTGGAGTCGGCGTTGGCGCGAACTCGGATCTTTCCCTGACCCGTCGAGGGCGCGGTGACGATCTCCAGGCGACCGTCGGTGGCGATGGCGTTGTTCGAGCTGCCTGACGTCAGCGTCGCCGCGAGCACGATCGACTCCGTGGCGTCGATTCGCGTCGGCGCGCCGAACTCCACGACGGCACCGTCGCGCCAGAGGGCGGTCGCGAACAGAAACCGGCCGCCGGACGGGAGCGTGGACGTGCAGCCGAGCGCCTTGTCCCCGATGGTGAGCGAACGGAACCCCGCGTCGGCGTAGTTCGCGAAATCGTGTGTCCGGACCTTGCCAGAGACGGGGGTCCACGCCGCGCCACCGACCGTGCCGCTCAGGGGCTGTTGTTTCACCGCCGCGCTCCCGCACGCCAGAGCGAAGAGCACCAACGTCGTCACGGTCACCGCGAGTTTCATGGAGTCTCCAGCTGAGGAATGGAAGGGAACGGGCGGCACACTGAGGGGTTGGCGGCGCTGGGTCAACGCCGCAACGGGCCGCGTCGCCGGCGTGGGCCAATGGACACCCCGCGACGCCCACTTGCGCCAAAACGCGGTGTGGTTATCAGTGGCGTCCAAGGAGCCATTCGTGAAGCGACTCTTCCTCTTTGCCGCGACGAACATCCTGGTGGTGCTGACCATCGGCGTCATTCTGCGCATGCTGGGCGTGGACCAGTACATCCACGCCCGCGCCGGCATCCCCTACGAACAGTTGATCGTGCTCTCGCTGGTCTGGGGCTCGACCGGCTCGGTGATCTCGCTCTTTCTCTCCAAGACCATCGCCAAGTGGAGCACCGGGGCCGTGGTGATCAACGCGCCCCGGAATGAAGACGAGCGTTGGTTGTTGGAGACCGTACGCGAGCTCTCATCTCGAGCCGGCATCGGCATGCCGGAGGTGGCGATCTACGAGTCGCCGGACATGAACGCGTTTGCCACCGGAGCGTTCAAGAACAGCTCGCTGGTGGCGGTGAGCACGGGCTTGTTCCGCGGCATGTCGCGGGAAGAAATCAGCGGGGTGCTCGGTCATGAGGTGAGCCACATCGCCAACGGCGACATGATCACCATGGCGCTGATGCAGGGCGTCGTGAACTCGTTCGTCATCTTCTTCAGTCGCCTTTTGAGGCTCGTCCTCAGCCAGCGAGACGAAGACGGTCGACGCGGCCACGAGGGGCTGGCGTTTCTCGCCGAGATGCTGGCCCAGCTGGTGCTGACCGTCCTCGGGACGATGTTGTGCGCGTGGTTCAGCCGGCAGCGCGAATTTCGCGCCGACGCGGGGTCGGCCCGCCTCGGCGGCGTGGCGCCCATGGTGCACGCCTTGCAACGCCTCGCGGGCGACGACCCGGCGCCGCTGCCCGGCTCCCTCAAGGCCTTCGGAATTTCGGGGGGCATCGGGACCCTGTTTTCGACCCACCCGCCGCTCGAAGCCCGCATCCGGGCCCTGCGCAACTCAACGGATCGCCAGGTCAACTGATCTGTCGACGCAGCGCGTGACGCGTCCAGGTGTCCGAGGGGGTGGGGGGTTGAAAAAAGTGCGCCGGGCTCCCATCGCCGGGGGTCTATGGCAATTCACCTTCGATCGATTTCTCGGGTTGTGTTGACGGTCACGCTGGCGTTCGCGGCTCCGGCATTTGCGGCCGCCCAGGGGCTCACGCTCAGCTTCACCACCACGCCTGCGGGCGGGAACTACAACCCGAAGAACATCGTCGCCGTGTGGGTCGAAGCGCCGGGCGGCACGTTTGCCAAGACCATTCTCCGCTGGGCGGGCAGCCGGCAGTCACACCTCGTGGCGTGGCGCGCCAAGGCCGGCACCAGCGACACCGACGCGGTCTCCGGAGCGACTCGACCCAACCACAACACGCCGGCGACGCTCACCGCCACGTGGGATGGAAAGAACAAGGCGGGCGCGGTGCTCCCCGACGGCACGTACACCATTCGCATGGAACTGTGTGACAGCAACGCCTCCACGGCCAGCCAGAACAACCAGGGCACCTTCACCTTCGTGAAGGGACCGACCTCATCCCACCAGACCGTCAGCGGCGGTGGGTTCAACAACGTGGTGATCGACTGGGCGCCGATCACGACTGTGACCGATGGCGGCTCTGGCAGCGATGCCGGGGTGAAGGACGCCGGCACGGGCGGTGGCGGCGGCGCGAAAGACGCCGGTGCGGGCGGCGGCGGTGGCGGCACCGCGTCGGGCGGTGGCTCAGGTGGCGCCGGCGGCGGGTCAGTGTCGGGCGGTGGCGCG
>CAZFXD010000428.1:0-2944 GCA_964522795.1 uncultured Myxococcaceae bacterium | reverse complement strand
CAACCGCTGAGGTTGGTGTACTTGGCCACGCCGCCGCCCGCGCCGCCCCCACCGGCCCCCGCGCCGGCCGCTCCACCGGTCCCTGAGGTGGCCTGGGTCGGGCTTGCCACCCACAGACCGCCCTGGAAGCTGCCCCAGCGCGCCACGGCGGGGGCGCCCACGCCGCCGCCGCCCGGAGTTCCGTCCGCGCCAGGCGAGCCGTCGCGCCCATCGTGGCCCTGAATCGCCGAAGGGAACCCCGACTCGGTCACGTGATCGCACCCCGGCCCGGACATGGCGTCGAACGACCAATCGTAGCCGCCGGGCCCGTTGCCCAGCGCGCTCGTGGTGTACTGCTGCTGGGCGCCGACGTAGGTGGCGGGGTTGTAGACCGGACACACGGCGTTGCCTCCCCGCTGGCCGGGGCTGCTCCCGCACGCGTTGTTCGTGCCCGGCAGGCCGCCGAAGCGGGTGGTGCCGGCCGGACAGGTGCCCGAGTTGACGCGCGCCGCGGCGACGCCGGCCGCGCCGTTCAGCCCTGATGAAGACTGACGCCCCACGCCCTGAGTGCCGCTCGACCCGGGACCGCCCACCCCACCGCGACCTCCAAAGATCTCGTTGTTCACAATCACCACGCCCGGGCCCGAGTCCTTCACCAGCACGGCGATGGAGCTGGGTCCGTTGACGCCGGGCGCGGTGGCCGTTGTCACGTCGGGGCCGCGAATCGTGAAGCCCGAGACCACGGTCTCCACGAGGGTGGGCGCGAGGCTTCGCCCCAGGTTTTCAGCGTGAATGGTGGCGAACGGCGCGCTCGCGCCGGGAATCTGGCCCTGAATGGTGGTGACGTAGAGCGACGGGTTGCGAGAGAAGAAATCCGTGGCGTAGCCACCGAAGATCCTGGCGCCGTTCCACAACAAGACGTTCTCGCGGTACGTGCCCTCCGCCACCAGGACGTAGCGCTTGCCCGCCGCCAATTGGCGGTTCAGCCCTTCGGCGATGGTCTGGTACGGCGCGGTGCGAGAGCCGTTGCCGCCGGCCGGCGCGGTGGTGGAGACGAACACCGCGTCCCCCAGCACGCCGTCGATGCCGTCGCAGTTCGCGTCCACCCACGACGGCTGGCCCGCGGCGCCGGGCAGTCGGTCAGGCTCGTCGTCGAGCGTGTTTCCGGTGGCGCGGCGGCACTCGCACCCGTCCGCCGTCAACCCATTGACGTTCACGTACTCGAACGCGGTGCCACCATCGACGTCGCCGAGGCAGGGCCCCATCGCGCAGGCGGGGTTGAGCCCGGTGGCGTCGCACACCCCCGAGGTGTGTTGCAGCGCGGGCGAGTAGTACTTGGTGCAATCGTTGTTGCAGAACCCGCAGTGCTCCGCCTTGTCGTAGCGCCCGGTGCCCGGGTTGACGAAACCTTCGTCGGTGACGCCGTTGCAGTTGTTGTCCTTCCCGTCGCAGATCTCCGGGTTGAAGCTGGCCACGTCGCACGTGCTCCACGCGGCGTTGACTCCACTGACGTTGCAGGTCTCGTAGCCGCGGCAGCTCGACACCGAGCAGGTCCGGCGCGCGCCGGGGGTCGACGGCTTGCACGTGCAGGTGCCGCCGAGCGGCTGACACTGGGGCGAGGCACCAGACACCGGGTTGCACGCGTAGCCGCCGGGGCAGGTGCCGTAGATCGACGAGGCGCCGCAGTCGCGGCCGCACACGCGCTGTCCGTCGAGCACGAGGCACTTGTCGTTGGGGCCCGCGCAGTCGGCGTCGAGCACGCAGGGGCGACAGAGCGAGTCAGGCACCGCCTGACAGAGGGCGCCGTTCGCCGTGGGGAAGAAGCCGGGCGCACACGCCGTCGCGGCGCACGCGGCGCCCCCGTCCAACCCGGCGACGCACGCGGCCGCGGTGGTGTGCGGAATGGCGGTGGCGCAGTCGTTGCCGCAGAACCCGCAGTGCGCGTTGAGCGTGTACTTGCCGGTGGAGTCCACGAACCCGTTGTCCACGATCCCGTCGCAGTCGTCGTCGCGCAGGTTGCAGATCTCGGTCGAGGGGGCCGAGGCCGGGCAGAACAGCCCCGCGGAGGCGAGGCACACCTGCGGCGCCGAGCAGGTCTTTCCGGCGATGGTCTTCGAACACGTCCCCGCGTCGAAGTCGTCGATCACCCCGTTGCAGTCGTCGTCGACGCCGTTGCAGCTCTCGATGATCGCCGCCGGGCCATCGCAGGGCGTAAAGCCGCCGTCGAGCTGGCAGATCTGCGAACCACTGCACGCGCCGATCGGGTTCTTGTTCTTGCAGGCGCGCCGGAGTCCAACCGTCTCCGCCACGCAGTCGCACGTCTTCCCCAGCGGCTGGCACTGTCGCCGACCGTCCGCGGTGGCGACACAGCTGTACAGGTCCGGACAGCCTTCGAAGGTGCAGTCGCGCGCACAGAACGAGGAGTCGCCAAACGAGGTGCAGCGATCAGCCCCGGAGCCACCGCAGTCGGTGTCTTTGGCGCACGACTGACACAAGAGCGACTGGTGCGCGGCGCACAGCCCCACGCCCGCGCCTCCATCAGCCGACGCGGCCTCCGCCACCCACTTGCAGTCGTAACCGGTCGGGCAGGCCGAGAAGTCTTCGCCACAGGCCACGGTGCAGACGCGATCTCCGGCCGGGGCGCCCACGCAGTAGCCCGAGCCGCACTCCCCCGCGTCGGCGCATGCTTCGCCGAAGCGCTTCTTCACGTTGGGGACGCCGCCGTCGGGCCACTTCAGGTTCGAGCAGGTCGCGTTCACGCACCGCATGTCGGTGGGGCAGTCGGCGTCGAACACGCAGTGCGCGCTCTTCGGAATGACGAGCGTCCGACCACACGCCACACCCAGCGCGAGCGCCAGCACCCACCCCAGAGCCCCCGCGAGCGATCGAGGCGCCTTCACAGTGACCTCATCGGTTCAGCCACGCCGTTGACGCCCGCGGTGCCGCTCGCCGAGCCGCCGCCCGG
>CAZFXD010000427.1:0-2949 GCA_964522795.1 uncultured Myxococcaceae bacterium | reverse complement strand
TGCCCACCCGCGCCGCCGCCGACGCTTCCGCCCTGCCCACCCGCGCCGCCGCCGACGCTTCCGCCCTGCCCGCCCGCGCCGCCGCCTTGCTGACCGGCGTCATTTCCGCCGTCTTCGGACGAGGAGTCGTTGAGCGTTCCCCCACACGCCGACAGCATGGCGACCGCGGCCATCAACCCCCACCGCGCGGCGGCTTTCTTCGGCATGCGGGCTCGGGTGCCGGCGACGCGTGGGAGTGTGAGGGTTCCGGGCATGTGCACTTCTCCGTGGGCTTGTGGATCACAATGCAACCGCGGGGCCCACGAGGGCGGCCGGGCCTTTTGAGGTGCTTGGGGACGCGCGGAGCCGACGAAAGGAGGTCCGCACTGACAGCTGGCGCGCCAACGCTCTCGGGCCGCGAGCGGCCGGACTACCCGCCCACGCGGTACAGGCCGACGCGCGGGGAGCGGGTGAGCACCCCACCGGTCTCCCAGACGTTGCCGGAGATGTTCGCGTCGTTGTCGAGGTCGCTCTGCCCGAACGTGTAGATGACGCCGCACGGGCCGATGGTGGTCGACCAGGTGGTGCTGTCGGGGTACGGCGCGATTCCGAACGTGGTGGCGGGCTGGCTGCGCATGTTCTTCCCGAAGACGTTGTTCTGAATCTTGAACCCCGTCATGTACGCGCCGCCGCTGTTGGCGACGTTGATGCTGCAGCCGCCGCCGTCGACGTGGTTGCCGGTGAAGGTGAGGTTTCCGGACGTGTAGTAGTCCTGCGTCACCTGCATGGCGGCGTTGTTCGCGCCCACGATGGTGTTGTTGGTGATGAGGGTCCCGATGCCGCCCTGGTACTGAATGCCATCGGCGTGGTTGCCCTCGACGCGATAGCGCCCCGCCGAGTTCAGCACGTTGAGAAAGTACGGAGCGATGGAGTCGTAGCGGAGGTCGTGAATGTACGAGTCCTTGATCACCACCTCGGTCGCTCCGTTGACGGCGTCGGTGGCGTTGGCCCAGACCTTGAGCCCGTCCCCCATGCCCGAGATGTTGATCCGCTCCAGGGTGAAGCGGCGGCCGCCCGTGCCGTCGAGCCGTGGGTCGGGGAACGCCGGGCGAATGCTGCTGTCGACCAGCTTGAAGTTGACCGCCGCGGCGTTGCTGATGAGCAGCAGGCGGGGACTGGCCAGGTTGTTGTCGTCTTCGGTCTGCGTCAGCCGGCGCCCGCTGAACAACGAGCGGCAGATGGTGACGTTGGCGGCGCGAATGTCGACGAAGCTGCGGAACTCGAGCCCCGAGTAGTTGCAGCCGTTGGCGTCCGGCGCGGGGATGCCACCGTTGCCCCCGGTGACGTAGATGTTGGAGCCCGACAGCACCATGCCCTGGGGCAGCGGGTTGCCCGGAATGACGGGCGTCAGCACGGTACCCGCCGGCACGCCGGTGTTGTGCGGCCCGGGCGCCGAGGACGGCATGGGCGCCACCGACACCAGGCGCGATTGGGTGTGCGTGCGGCCTTCGGAGTCGGTCACGGTCAAGCTGAGCGTGTACGTGCCCGCCGCCGCGTACGTCTTCACGGGCGGCTCGACGCCGGTGGCGGTGGTGCCATCGCCGAAGTTCCAGGCGTAGGTGAGGTCGCTCCCCGTCGAACCGTGCCCGTACGCGCGCAGGGTCAGGCCGTACACGCTGGTGTGCGGGTGCGCCTTGGGCCCGAGGTACGCGGTCCCGAAGGCGAGCGGCTGAAAGGTCGAGGCCCGGTTTCCCGAGGCGTCCACCACCGTGAGCTTCACCGCGTACAGGTACGGGGTGGTCGCCGTGCCGAGCAGGAAGGTGCGCGAGGGCGGGTTGGCACCCACGTAGTCCGCGCTGGTGGTGGCGCCGGTGGCGTCAAAGTCCCACTCAGTGCGGGCAATCGGGCCGGTGGAGATTGAGGTGAACGTCACCGTGGCGCCGACGACCGAAAAGCGCATCTTCGCTGCGAGCGCCGCGGGGCCGGCGTCCACGCTGCCAGCGTCGAACGTCGCGCCCGCGTCGACGACCTTTCCGGCGTCGACCACGCTTCCGGAATCGACCGCAGCGCCTGCGTCAGCCACCGTTCCGGCGTCGGCGACCTTTCCGGCATCGAGCGCCGCGCCCGCGTCCACCACCGGGCCAGCGTCAGGCGCGGTGCCCGCATCGACCACCTTGCCAGCGTCAGGCGTGGTGCCCGCGTCGACCACCTTCCCGGCGTCGACCGGGGCGAAGCACACGCCACAGTCCTGCGGGCAGGACGAGCAGCTCTCGCGACGGTTGCAGACGCGATCGCCGCACGTGGCGCGAATCGATGACGCGTCGACGTCGATGGCGGCGGGCGCATCGGTCATCAACAGCTCTCCCGGCTCACCACACCCGACCGTGCCAATCACCAGGGCGGCACACCAGGCGGCTTTGACGTTCAAGTTCATGGGACCTCGGGGGTTCGCGGGGCGCGGCTCCCCCTGACAAAGCAAAGCGACGGCCAGCGTGCCGCCCGCTGAACTCCTTGAATCGATGGCCAAATCCAGTGCGCAGGTGTGCACACAGCCTGGCGGGCCGCGGCCATCGTGGAGGTGTGGACTGACAGGTGGCGGCCCGGAGCGATGCCGCAGACCCACATGCGCCCACGTCGCAGGCGTCGCGCCGCTCGGGGCTACGGCCCGAAGACGCGACGAACTTCAGTTTCTTTGCGGGCCTCGATGGTGACTTCTTCGCTCTTCCGCACACCCAGCTCTTCATTCACCAGCAGCACCGGGTAGCGGCCGGGCGCGAGCTTGAGCGGCGGCAGCGGCGTGGTGCCGACCAGCTCGCCATTCACGAAGACGCGGGCCCAGGGGCGAATGCGAAACCGCAGTGTCCCGGTGGCGCGCGCCGCGCGGGCCGGCGCCGCCGTCGGGGCTTCGGGCTCTGTGGGGTGCACGACGGGCGCCTCGGCCGCAGGTCCGGCGTCGCCCACAGCGGAGGC
>CAZFXD010000426.1:0-2958 GCA_964522795.1 uncultured Myxococcaceae bacterium | reverse complement strand
GCGGCACCTTCTACATCGCGATGGAGTACATCCACGGCGAGGACGTTCGCCGGGTATGGCGGAAGGCCGACGAGCGCGGCAAGGCCATGACGGTTCCGGTGGTGAGCCGCATCATCATGGATGCGTGCGCTGGTCTCGACTACGCGCACCGAAAAACCGAAGGCGGCCGCCCGCTCAACATCGTTCACCGCGACGTGTCGCCGCAGAACATTCTGGTGACGTTCGAAGGCGGCGTGAAGGTGGTCGATTTCGGCATCGCCAAAGCGGCGGACCGCGCCACCGCCACCAAGTCGGGTGTCCTGAAAGGGAAGTACTCGTACATGTCCCCGGAACAGGCCGCTGGTCACGACATCGACCAACGCACCGACATCTTCGCGCTGGGCGTCGTGTACTACGAGCTGCTCACCGGGCACCGGTTGTTCAAGAAGTCCTCGGACATTCAGACCCTCAACGCCGTAGCCGAGTGCAAGGTGACGCCCCCTTCGCGGGCCAACCCCCAGCTCCCGGCCGATCTGGATGAAGTGGTGATGAAGGCGCTGACCAAGTCCCCCAACGCTCGCTACCAGCACGCCTCAGAGTTTCAGGAGGCCATCGAAGCGTACCTGCTCAAGCGACAACTCCCGGCGTCGTCTCTGCAGGTGAAAGCGTTCATGACGGACCTGTACGCCGAACGCCTCAAGCGCGAGGCGGAGGCCGGGCGGGTGCTGTTCGAAGAGCTGGAGCTGTCGAAGGAGCAGCGCTCGTCGGAGGTTCCGACGGGCGACGACCCTGACGCGGGGCGGCCGCCCCCGCCGCCCACCGACATGACGATGACGGTGGACCCCGTGGGCGTGGGCACCAAGGCTTCGCGACCCAGTCGACGGAGCCAGCCGTTCGAGGGCACGGCCGCCATGTCGCGGGCTGAGCGGTCCGATGAGCAATCGCGGGCCGTGACCCAGACGAATCGCAACAAGCGCCTGACGTGGCTGTGGGTGGCCGGCGGCGTGGCGTTGGCGACGGCGGTCGGCGCCACCTGGTCGCTCCGGTCGGGCTCGGCGCAGATTCACCTGTCGTCCGTGCCTTCGGGCGCCGAGGTTCGCCTCGATCGGGCCGCCCAGCCCCGCTGTGTGACCCCCTGCGTGCTGGAGGGCATCACCGCCGGGTCGCACCGGGTCGAGTTCCGACTGCCGGGTGGGGCCTCTCGCGAGGCCGAGCTGGTCGTCCCGGCGACGGGCCTGGTGCAGTTTCCCCCCGTTGAACTGGAGGCGCCGCGCCCCGTGGCGATGGACGCGGGGAGTACGTCGGCCGACGCGGGAGGCGCGTCCATCGAAGACGTCACCTTCGAGGTGACGGCCTCGCCTGAGCATGCCCTGGTGTTCGTGAATGACGTGTTGGTTGGCCCGGCGCCGGCGACCGTCAAGCGCCCCGGCGGCGAAACGGTGCGCGTTCGCGCCGAAGCGCCGGGGTTTGTCGCCCAGACGCAGGAGGTGGCGCTCAACGCCGAGCTGCACGTGGTTCGTTTCGAGTTGGCCAGTCGTCCGCTGGCGAGGCCCGACGCCGGCGGGGGCCGAACGACGCAGGGGGCAGGGAGCGGAACGCTGAGGGTTGTGGTGACGCCGTTTGATACGGCGGCCCACGTGGTGTGCAACGGCCGCAACCTGGGAGATCTCCCGTTCCCAGAGGTGACGCTGCCGGCGGGCGAGTATCGCTGCGTCTTCACCGCTGGGGCGCGGCAGAAGCAGACCGTGGCGCGGGTCAAAGCCAACGAACGGACGGTACTCGTGGTGGACTTCTCCAAATGAAAGAGCTCGTCAGCGTGCTCCTGGTCGGGGCCGGGGGCGCCGCGGGCAGCGTGGCCCGCTACGTGACCCAGCTGTACGTGGAGCGCTCGCCGCTCGCCGGCCCCTGGCCGTGGGCCACGCTCCTGGTCAACGCCGTGGGCTCTTTGCTCCTGGGGGCGCTTCTGGGGGCGCTGGGGCCGGCCCCCGAGGGCGCCGCCCTTCGCTGGAAGCTGCTGCTCGGCACCGGTGTGATGGGTGGCTTCACCACGTACTCGACCTACAACGCCGAGGTGCTGGCCTTCTTCAGCCGGGGAGAGTCGTGGCTGGGCGCTGCCTACATGATGACGACCCTGGTCACCTGCCTCGCGTTTGGCACGGCCGGGCTGCTCATTGGGCGTGCCCTGGGGGGCGCGCCCGGTTGAGGCGCCGCGCGGGGGCCTGACCCGGGAGGGACACCAAAAAGAAACGGCCGCCGGCAGGTCGGAACCCGCGCGGCGGCCGGAACTCTTCGGCGTTGGGGCTGACTACTTCTTCTTCGCCAGCTCGTCGTCGATCATTCGCTTGAACTGATCAATCGGCTGCGCGCCGACCAACTGCTTGCCGTTGATGAAGAAGGTCGGCGTCCCGTTGGCACCGAGGCGCGTGCCTTCCTCACTGTCGGAGGCGATGGTCTTCTCGAACTTGCTGCTGTCGAGCGCCGCCTTGAACTTGCCCATGTCGAGGCCAATCTCCTTGGCGTACTTCTCGAGATCGGGGCGGTCGAGGGCCTGCTGGTTGGCGAAGAGCTTGTCGTGCATGTCCCAGAACTTGCCCTGTTCGTGCGCCGCGAGACCGGCCGCGGCCGCGAGGCGCGCCTTGTCGTGGAAGGGCAGGGGCTGGTTCTTGAACACCACCTTCACCTTGGGGCCGTAGGTCTTCTCGATTTCCTTCAGCGTCGGCACCACGCGCGAGCAGAACGGGCACTGGAAGTCAGAGAACGCCACGATGGTGACCGGCGCGTTGGCAGGCCCGAGCGTCGGCGCGCCCTTGATGTTCACCTCGAAGGTCGGCTCCGCCGGCACCGTGTCGAGAATCTTCTGGTAGAGATTCTCCATTTTGGTGCCCGACGCGAGCAGCTTGTCGGCGTTCTTGATCTCCGAGTCGATCATCGACTTGAAGCTCTCGAAGGGCTGCGCTCCCACGAATTCGCGACCGTTGA
>CAZFXD010000425.1:0-2969 GCA_964522795.1 uncultured Myxococcaceae bacterium | reverse complement strand
GATCGATCACCATCGCCGTTCCGAGCGCGGTGCCGTCGGAGCTGTACAGCTCGCGGCCTGTCGCCGCGGTGGTGGCGGTGAAGAACAGCCTGGTGCCCGAGACGACCAGGCCCTGGGGTGACGAGCCGGTCGCGCCGGCCACGATGTCGAGCAGCAATGACGTCCCGGCGGCGGTGCCGTCAGACTTGAACAGCTCCGTGCCGTTGGCCGAGTTGGTGGCCACGAAATAGACGATGCCGCCCAGGTTCGTCAGCAGCGTGGGCGATGAGCTCTGCGCGCCCGCGAAGAGATCAGAGACGAGCTCGGTGTGCCCCACGCCGGGGAGTCCGTCAGACTTGTAGAGCTCGGCGCCGAGCCCGGTCCCCTCGTTGGCCTGAAAGAGCACGCCGGTGCCCAACGCCACCATGCCGACCGGGTTGGAGGACCCACTGGGGTTCAGCGGCAGTTGATCGGTGCCGATGGCCGTGCCGTCGGAGACCCAGAGCTCACGCCCGTTCACCCCGTCGTCCGCCGAGAAGTAGACGTTGGTGCCGGCGACGGTCAGCCCCAGCGGTGAGGCCGAGGAGGCGCCGGTCCGGATGTCGCGGACCTGGGTGGTGCCGGCTGTGGTCCCGTCTGAACGCCACAGCTCGTTCCCGGTGGTTCCGTCGGTGGCCGAGAAATAGAGCGCGGAGGCCGTGGCCACCAGCGAGGCCACGGCGCCCGAGGCGGGTCCGGGCGAGACGTCTTTCACCAGCGTGGTCCCGGCCGCCGTGCCGTCCGTTCGCCAGAGCTCGGTGCCGAAATCCGGCGTGGTCGCCGCGAAGTACCAGAAGGTGCCAAAGCGCACGAATGCGCCGGGGAAGGAACCCGAAGGCCCCGTTCGCAGGTCGGCGACGAGCGAGGTGCCCGCCTGGGTCCCATCGGTCTTCCACAGCTCGGTGCCGTGCGCGGCATCGTTGCCGGCGAACACGATCAGCCCCCCCACGGGGGCGCTGGCGGTGGTCAGAACAGGCGGAAAGGGGCGCACCGGCGCGGCGTTCAGGTCTTTCACGCGCGCGATGGGCTGAGCGATGGCCATGGCGGCGACCAACGCGCACACAACGGCGACGAAACGAATCGGCATGCGGAGCCCTCGGCTTGGCGGAATACGGCGCGGCGCGCGAGTTTAGCGGAGCGCCGCCGCCGAGGAAGTCTGAACGACGTCGCTGGAGCGAAGCGCGCGGGGCAACGCTAGCGCTTGATGATCTCCACGCGGCGGTTGGCCGCCCAGGCGGCTTCGTCGCTCCCCGGCACGGCCGGTCGGTTCTCGCCGTACCCGACCGTGTCGAGGTCGTTTCCGTTGACGCCGAGATCCATCAAGTAGCGTTTGACCGACGCCGCGCGGCGGTTGGACAGCTGCAGGTTGTACTCTTCGGTGCCGCGCTCGTCGGCGTGCCCTTCCAGGTTCAGCTTCATCTTCTTACCCTTGATGCACTCCACCACCTGGGAGAGCGTGGCCTGGCCATCGGGGGTCAGCTTGCTCTCATTGAACTCGAACCGAATCGGCTTGAAGTCGCACGACATGGGGCCCTTGGTGACGCACTTGCCCTTCTGACAGTCCTGGTCGCCCGGGCAGTCTTCCGACACGTCGCAGGTTCCCGGCTCGCGCTGCACCTTCGAGACGCACTTGCCCGCCTGGCACTTCTTTCCCGTTCCGCAGGCGGAGTCGCTGGTGCATTCCGGCTTGGGGACGCACTTGTTCGCGTCGCACACGAAGCCCGGCTTGCAGTTCTTGTCGGTGGCGCATTCCTGGCACTGGCCCTGGACGCAGACCTCGCCTTTTTCCCTACAGTGATCGTCGCTCTCGCATTTCGGATAGGTCGGCGGGCACGCGGAGAGCCCGAGGGCCAAGGCGGAGAAAACGAGGAAACGAAGTTTCGTCATGGTCGGCCTCATGCCTGCGAAAAGATGGCGGAAAACAACGCGGAGGTATCAACCATTCCCTCGCGCGGCAAGCGGCTTGCACCGTATCGTCCAGGAACTGAGAAGCTGAGGCAGATTCGCCGCAGCTCGCGTGTCAGGAGTGCCGCATGCCCAACGCCACTGTCCTCATCGTCGACGACGAGAAGAACATTCTCACCAGTCTCGAACAGGCGCTGCAGCTTGAAGGCTACCGGACCGTCACCGCCGCGACCGCCGAGCGCGGGTTCGCCGAGGCGACCTCGCAGCCCATCGACGCCGTGCTGCTGGATGTGAAGCTCCCGGACGGAGATGGGCTCGAGGTGCTGGGCCGCATTCTGGCGGCGCGCCCCGGCATTCCAGTGGTGATGATGTCCGGCCACGGCACCATCGAGACGGCCGTGAAAGCCACCCAGCGCGGCGCGTCAGACTTTCTGGAGAAGCCGATCTCGCGGGAGCGCCTGCTCCTCTCGCTGCAGAACGCGCTCACCCACGTGGCGGCGCTGACCGAGTTGGAGGCGCTGAAGAGAGAGACGGGCGCGTCGTTGGGCATGGTGGGGGACAGTGAGCCGCTGCGGCGGTTGATGGCGCTGATCGAAAAAGCGGCCCCGAGTGAAGGGCGGGTGCTGGTGACGGGCGAGAACGGCACCGGCAAGGAATTGGTGGCGCGGGCCATTCACCAGCGGTCCCGGCGCAAGCAGGCACCCTTCATCAAGCTGAACTGCGCGGCGGTGCCTGCGGAGTTGATTGAGAGCGAGCTGTTCGGACACGAAAAAGGGGCGTTCACCGGCGCGGTCAGCGCGCGCAAGGGGAAGTTTGAGCAGGCCCACACCGGGACCCTGTTTCTCGACGAAGTGGGCGACATGCCGCTGTCGATGCAGGCCAAGCTCCTGCGCGTGCTCCAGGAAGGCGAGCTCGAGCGCGTCGGGGGAACCGAGACGCTCCGCGTCGACGTGCGCGTCATCGCCGCCACCAACAAAGACCTCGAGCGCGAGGTGAAGGCCGGCCGTTTCCGGGAGGACCTCTACTTCCGCCTCAACGTGGTGCAC
>CAZFXD010000424.1:0-2994 GCA_964522795.1 uncultured Myxococcaceae bacterium | reverse complement strand
GATCAGGCGCGGCACGCCCCCGCTCGACCACGTCCGTCGCGCGCTGGAGGGCTTCGAGCGTGATGACGTTGCGCGCGTTGAAGCCGTAGCGCAGCCCCTCACTGGTAAACACACAACCGCGCGCCGCTCCGCTCGCGCTGGTGTAGACGTTCATGTGGATGCCGTCGGACCCGAGCCCGTGGCGCGGCAGCGGGACGAGCTCGCGGTGCAGGTCGATGAAGGGCAGGCGACGGCTCTGCGCCACGCCACGCGCGACGGCGTTGTAGCGCGGCACCCACAGATCCGCATCGGCGTTGTCATCCCTCGGCGGAACGGACGAAAAGAGAGCGATCACCCCCTGTCGCGCGAGCGTATCGGCGATGTCCAGGAGGTTCGCTCCGTACCGATGGATGTCCCTCGATTGGATGTCGTTCGTGCCGAACATCACCACCGCGTAGCGCGGACGGATCGCGTCGACCTCGCGCTGAAGCGGCGAAGGGGTTCCCGCGAGGGCTGACCAGGCGCTCCAGCCCACGGTGGCGGCGAGGCTCACGCGCTGAAAGGGATTCTGTCCCGCGGCGTCACCGCGTCGAAACGCGTCGAGCGCCCACTGGAGCTGCGTGCGCCCCGCGAGGTCGACGTTCGTCCCGCCGAAGCAGTGGAGAAAGTTCGTGTTGACCGTGTTCGAAGCGCCCACCTTGGCGAACACATGCAGCGACGCCGTCTGGGCAGGCAATGAAGAATTGGGAACGCTCGCGCGCAAGGTGGCATCGCCCGACGCCGCGCCGGTCACGCGGCCTTGTGCGTCGGCCGTGGCCACGTTCGACACGGCGCCGCTGCTGTCCACGACCGTGAACTGCACGCCCGCGGGGAGCGGAGACGACGTTCCGTCGAGGCGGTAGGCCACCACCGAGAAGCTGACCACGTCACCCACCTCGAGCGTGGCGTCGCCCGGGACCAGCCGAAACGACAACACGTCCTCTCCGGGAGGGGGCGCCCGACAGGTGCCCGCCGAGCACTGCTCAGCGCCCGCGCAGGTCCCCTGGCCGCGGCAGACCGCCGGCACGCACAGCCCGGCGACGCAGTCGGTGCCCGGGGCACAGCTCGCCGAAGGACCACAGGCCGCCGCCGCGCGGCAGTGCGCCTCATGGCAGAACCCGAAACGCCTGGCGTTGGGCGGTGGGGTGGTGCAGTCGGCGTCGACCAGACACTTCGGCAGCTCGAGGCAGATCTGCTTCGAGCAGTCGAACCCCGGTGGGCACTCGGCGGCGGTGAATTTTCGGCACGCGTCGTTCGGGCCGCACTCGGTGGTGTTCTTGCATTCCACGTAGGTGAGGCAACGACCGCGGTCGCCGCTCGTGCAGTACTGCCCGCCCGGGCAGTCGCTCAGCGTCTCGCACTGGGCTGCCTCGCAGTAGCCGTCGTTGCAGATCAAGCCCGGACCGCCGCAGGTGGTGTCGTTGATGCAGCGGCGGGTGCACTGTTGATCGAGGCACGACCACAGCGCGGCGGCCGCCTCGGGCGAAAGTTGGGGGGCGCAGTCGGCAGCCCGTTGGCACGCCGGCACGCACGCGCCGCTGGTGACTTCGCAGGCCGTGTTCGCGGTCTTGCAGTCGCTGGTGACGCGGCAGGGCGCCGGCGTCATGCACTGACCCTGCACGCATGACTCGTTCACCGCGCACACGTCGTCGGCGGTGCACGCGCACTTGCCGCCGCGACACGCAAAGCCCGAGCGGCACTGCGCATCGGCCTCACACTCGGGGCGCGGGAGGCACTGGCCGCTCTGACACACCTGGGCGTTGCCGCAGTCTGAATCTTTGCCGCACGCGGGCAGACACGCGCCGAACCGACACTTGAGGCCCGCCGCGCAGGCCGCGTCGTCCACACACGCGGGGCTGGTGGCGCTCGGACAGCCAGCGGCGAGGAGGCCGAACACAACGAGGCAGGGCGTGACATGACTCAGGCGCATGTCGGAGAGGGATACACAATTCCGCCGACCGGAGGAACCTTTGGAGCCGTTCTCGAGGCGACCGGGTGGTAGCATCACGCCATGGATGCCACGCGATTTCTCGATCAGGTGGGGCAGGGGGTCTCAGCCGAGTTCAAGAAGAACAGGTCCCGGCTCTCGTTCGCGGAATACCTGGCCCTCGCCTTTCACGCCCCTGAGCGGCACGTGCGCAATGCGGCGCAGTACCTCAAGGACGCCATCGACTCTTTCGGCACCACCGAGGTGTGGCACCCCGGGGGCAAGATTCGTCGCTTCAAGATCTTCGACGGGCACGGCCCCCAGCGCCTGGGGCGCGTGGCGGGACAGGAAGAGGTGCAGGCCGCGATCTACCGCGCGCTGGCGAACTTCGTTCGGTCGGGCCGAATCAACAAGTTGATCATGCTGCACGGCCCGAACGGGTCGGCCAAGTCGTCGATCGTCGATGCGCTGAAGGCGGGGCTCGAGGTGTATTCGAAGAGCGACGCGGGCGCCCTCTACACGTTCTCCTGGGTGTTCCCCACGGAGAAGATGGTGAAGGGGTCCATCGGGTTTGGCGACAAGGCCCCGAACGCCGAACGCGTGCTTGAGTCCTTCGCGCACCTGGACCCGGAGAACGTCGAAGCGCGTTTCGGCAACCCCCTGCGCGAGCACCCCCTGCTGCTCATCCCCAAGCCGGAGCGGGCCAAGGTGGTCCGCGACCTGGCGGCCGGCGCGAAGGAGGGCTTCGTTCCTCCGGCGGGCCTGGTCGAGGGTGACCTGAGCCAGAAGAGTCGTCGCATCTACGACGCGCTCCTCAGCAACTACGACGGCGACTATCTGAAGGTGCTTCGCCACGTTCAGGTGGAGCGCTTCTACGTGTCGCGCCGGTACCAGTCGGCGGCGGCGACGGTTGAGCCGCAGATGAGCGTCGACGCGTCGTACCAGCAGATCACCGCGGACAAGTCCCTCGCGCATGTGCCTCCAGCGCTCCAGAGCGAGACGCTCTACGAAGTGTCCGGCGCGCTGGTCTCGGGCAACCGCGGCATCGT
>CAZFXD010000423.1:0-3003 GCA_964522795.1 uncultured Myxococcaceae bacterium | reverse complement strand
AGATGCGCGATCCGGACTCGGGCCTGGGCATCGGCACCATGGTGTACGGCGACTTCTCACTGCAGGTCATGGACCCCGAGAAGCTGGTCGTGGGCCTGGTCGGCATGCGCAAGGCCGAGAACGACGACTTCCTCGGCTGGTTCAAGAACCAGGTCTTGAAAGTGACGAGAGACCGAATCGCCGAACTGATTGTGAAGAAGAAGTGGCCGCTGCTCGACGTGACCAGCGGCGCGTATACCGAAGAGATTGAGCAGGAGGTCATCGCCGGCTCCAAGCAGCACGTGGACCCGTACGGCGTGACGGTGGTGCGCTTCGGTAACTTCACGCTCAGCATCAAGCCGGAAGATGAGACGACGCTGAAGAAGCTCACCAAGGACCAGGCCTATTCAAAAATGGCGGGTGGCTTTCAGCAGTACGCCCAGGGCCAGGCGATGCTGGGGGCGGCCGAAGGCATGGCCAAGGGCGGAGACGGCGGCGGCGGTGGAATGCTCCAGGGCGCCGGGTTGGGCGTGGGCCTCGGCATGGCGCAGGCGTTCGCGGCGCAGAACCAGACCGGCGCGGGTGGTGGTGGTGGGCAGGCGCAGAAGTCCGTGGCCGAGCGGCTGAAGGAGATCCACTCGCTCAAAGAAGCGGGCGTGCTCTCGGACGACGAGTACAACGCGAAAAAAGCAGAGCTGATGAAGCTCTTGTAGCCCGCGTTATTGGGGAACGGGCGACGCTCCCTGACAGCTGTTGAGCCACAGCGACTCGTCGATTTGCGGCGAAGCGGCGGGGCTCGCCGCTTTGAGAAGCGCCACCAGCGTTTCGCCGGATTGCGGTTCTTTCCACCACGACGGCCCGAAGCGCTGCCGGAGTGAGCGGCGCAGATCTTCACTCTGGACCTGGGCCAGCAGCGAGCGCGCCGACGCGTGCAGCGTGCCGCGGCGCAACCAGAACAGCCGGGCCTCCAGCGGCGAAATCGGCACCGCCATCGCGCGCTGAACGAGGCTGCGCCACACCTCCCAAGCCAGGTCATCGCTGGGCGCGGTGGGAATGAGGACCTCGGCGCACATCAGGCGAAGGCGCAGCAGCCACTCGGCGCAGGCCGCGTTGGAGGCCCGCGTGGCGGCGTCGCGCTCTGAGGTGACCGCCAACAGCCAGCCGGGGTCTCGCACCAGGCCCGCGAGCAGCTGGCCGGTGGCATCGACGGAGAGCGGGGGGCTGAAGCGGCGCTCGGCGTTGAACGTCTCCGGCACCAGGGCCAGGGCCGCGCCGCGGCCGAGCGCGTCGAAGGCCAACTGGAGCGGCTTGAACCCCGGCTGGGGTCGCACCGACACGCGCACGTCCGTGTCTCCCGGGAGCGCGACGGTGAGCGGGAGTGGAATCTTCTTCGACTCGTCGCGCAGGTCGACCAGGAGCCCCGGTCGGGGCGAGAGCCCCAGCGCCCCGAGCACGGTCAGGGTTCGCGGAACGAGCGAAGCCTTGGTGAAGAGCCGCTCGAGCTCGGGGCTGGCGAGCGCGCGGGGGAAGTCGGCGGCCGTCACTGATTCACGCGGGAGTTGGACCAGCTCCTTGAGCTGCGTGAGCAGCAGGCGCGTCCACGCGGCGTCGGTGGCGGCCAGGGTCTTCTCCGCGATGGCCTGTGCGGCCTCGACGCGCACGCCGCCCACCAGACCTTCCATCTCGCGAGGGTTGGCGAACCCGAGCGAAGTCGAGAGGCTCTGCAGCTGCCGCTCGGCGCGCATGGTCATGTCGAACAGCGGCCCGGTCGAACCGAGCGCGCTGCTCCACAGCGCCCGCCGGCGGGTGGCGCTCTTCTCGGCCGCCAGCGTGCGATCGAGCGCGCGAAAGGCGTACGGCTTTCCCTCCACCGAGAAATTGAGGGTGCTCTCCAGCGTGTCTGCGGCGGCGGTGGTCTCTTCCAGGCCCAGCGCCAGGGCCTGCCCCGCCACGAAGCGCTCCAACGCGAGCAGCGCGGCCGGGTTCTTCAACTTTTCGCGCCGGGCCTCGCGCAGGGTCTCCAGCGAGTCGCGGGTGGGAATGGAGAGGAAGGGTCGGGTCAGCGCGGACAGGTCGATGGTGGCCCCTGCGGTGAAGTGCTTCCACAGCGCGTCGTCCTGAGCGCGAGCCAGGGCCACGGCGCGCTCTTCCAGGTCCTCCAACTTCGAGCGGAGCGCCGCGTGCGGGTCCGTCTGTGGCGGTGGAATGCTCACCACCGGTGCGGTGGCCCGGGCGCACCCCACACCCAGCACGATGAAGACCCACAGGCCGCGAGACATCGCGAAGCCGTTTAGCTCAGCACCTTGACCTTCAACATGACGAAGGGCACAAACGACGCGTGCCCACCCCCGCGCAATGGGCGGCCGCCCGGGCGAGGGCGGTCTTGCTCTCCAGCCTGCGTCAGTGGTTTTCGGCCGAGCGGTTTCTCGAGGTCGACGTGCCGCTGCTCGTGCCGCACCCCGGGCTGGAGCCGCACATCGACCCGTTTGAGGTGCCATTCGTCCCCGGCACCGACGTGGGGACGAAGCGCGCACTCTACCTCCACACCAGCCCCGAGTACGCGATGAAGCGGCTGCTGGGCGATTCTCCGACCGCGCTCTTCTTTCTGGGCAAGGTGTTTCGGAACGGGGAGATCGCCCCCGCGCACAACCCGGAATTCACCCTGCTCGAGTTCTATCGGCCCCATGCGGACTACACGGCGGTGATGGCAGACACCGAAGCGGCCTTGTGCACCGCAGCGGTGGCGGTGCGCGCGGCGGCGGGAACGGCCGCGTCGCTCCTGGAAAAGACGCCCTATGAGCGACTGACGGTGGACGAGGCGTTCGCCACGCACGCCGGGTTTCACCTGCCGAAAGATGGCGACGTCGCCGCGTTGACGAAGCTCGCTCGAGGTGTCGGGGTGCGCACCGAGCCAACCGACACCTTCGACGATGTCTTCTTTCGCGTGATGCTGGAGCGCGTTGAGCCGGCGCTGGGCCGACATCGCCCCGTGTTTCTCACCGAGTACCCCGCCTCCATGGCGTC
>CAZFXD010000422.1:0-3071 GCA_964522795.1 uncultured Myxococcaceae bacterium | reverse complement strand
GCCACCTCGTCATTCAGAACCCCGCCAGCAACTACGCGGTCGTGGTGGGCGCGCTGGCGGCCAACAACACCTGCCGCACCCTCTACGGAGACAGCCTGGTCGTGGTGGGCGGGGGCAGCACGTCGGTCGTCGACGCGGGCACGAGCGCGGTGGACGCAGGCGTCGCCGTCAAAGACGCGGGCGTGGTGGTGAAAGACGCCGGCACCGCCGTGGTCGACGCGGGCGCCATCATCTCGCCGCCCTCGACGTCAGCCAAGCCGCCGTCGTCCGGGTACTTCAGCACGCTGCCGGTCGGAGCCACGCTCCCCTCCGGCGCCGAATGCGCGGCGCGAGTGCACCGCTCGAGCTGGGAGCCGCGCCCGCAGAACAACACCGCCAACCACACCGTGCCGACCGCGCTGCAGCTGGCCTCGTTCCACGCCGGGCAGCCCGACGCGTACAACGCCCGGGTCGACGGCAACTTCACCGGCACCACCGACGAGATCATCCAGTGGGCCTCGTGCAAGTGGGGCTTCGAGGACAACATCTTCCGCGCCGAGGGCATCATCGAATCCGGGTGGGACCAGGCGGCGACCGGCGACTTCACCACCAACCTCGCCGACTGCCCGGCCGACGCGGTGAAAGCCAACGGCGGTTGCTATCAGAGCTACGGGTTTCTGCAGGACAAGTGGAAGTACCACAAGCCCGCCTACCCCATGTACCGCACCATGACGGCCTTCGAGCTCGACTACGCGCTCGCCCAGGACCGCCAGTGCTTCGACACGCACGCCGGCAACATCGAAGGGTGCCTGGGCATGTGGTGGTCGGGCAAGTTCGAGATCAACGCCTACGTGTCTCGATGGAGGACTGAATACAACGCGCAGAACTGGCTCAAGAGCGGCTTCTAAACCCGACGGGGGCAGTCGGGGGTAGACGGGGCGCCGCGCGCTCTCTCGCGAAACTGCGAGGGGGCGCGCGGTCTTTTTTACGACCCGCCCCGGCCCTGCTCTATCGTTGGGCCGTGCCAGAGGACCTCGCGCCCCAGCTCCGCGCCGCCCGCGCCGCATGGCCCGACCTGCGCGTCTCCGAACGGGTGTTCCTCGAGTACCTGGAGAAGAAAGGTCTCACCGTCGCCGCGACCGCTCCCACCGCCTCCACGCGGCTGGCGGACCTGTACCTGGCCTGCGCGTGTCAGTACGGCGCCCGGGGCGCGCTGGCGGCGTTCGAAGCGCACACCCGGCGAGACGTCGACGCCGCGCTCGCCCACGCCCGGCTGGGGTCCGCCTCGGCAGACGACGTGCGCGAGCTGGTGCGGCAGAAACTCTTCGTTCCCGCGCCGGGGCGGACCGCCAAGATCTCCGAGTACTCGGGCAAAGGCTCACTCCGCGGCTGGGTGCGCGCCATCGCCGCGCGCACCGCCATCGACGTGGCGCGAGCGCGCCGGGGCGACGTGGCCATGGACGACGTGCTCGAGCGCGCCCTCCCCCAGCCCGGCGCCGACGTGGAGCTGGACAACTTCAAGCGCCGGCACGCCAAAGACTTCAAGAGCGCCTTTCAGGACGCGGTGAAGGCCTTGAGCGCGAGCGACCAGTTGCTGCTTCGCCAGTACTACCTCGACGGGCTCGACACCCGGCAGCTGGCCGCGCTCTACCGGGTCCACACCGGCACCGTGGTGCGGTGGCTGGGGCAGCTGCGCACCGAGCTCGGCGAACGAACCCAGCAGCTCCTCCGACGCCGACTGAAGCTCAACGCCTCGGAGTTTCGCAGCTTCGCGCGCCTCGTGCAGAGCCAGGTCGACGTGAGCATTCGCCGCGTGCTCGGCGGCCGGGCCACCACCGGCAGCCACCGCCCCCCGCCCGAAGGCGACGCCTCCTGAAGCGGTGGTAACGTCACAGGCCGCATGGCCTTCGACCCACCGCGGGGTGACGCAACACGAACGGCCGCCTGCTTCGACGACAACCAGGCCTCGGCCTACCTCGAGGGCGCGCTGCCTTCCGCCGAACACCAGCGGGTGGAGCAACACGCCTCGCAATGCGACAGCTGCCGGGAGCTGTTGTCCACCCTGGCTCGCCTGCGCGCGGAAGAGACCGACCTCGGCCTCGACGCCCCCAGCCCTGACGAGCTCCGCACCCAGCTGACGCGCTCGCGGCCCGACGCGCGCCCACCCGAGAAGACCTTGCCTCCAGGCACCACGGTCGGGCGGTACGTGGTGAGCGATCGCCTCGCCGAAGGGGGCATGGGCGTCGTCTACCGCGCGCGGGACACCCGGCTGGAACGCACGGTGGCGCTGAAGTTCCTGCTCGCCGACGGGGCGGTGGCCAAAGAACCGGTGGAGGGCGAGGCGCGCCTGCTTCGGGAGGCCCAGGCCATCGCCAAGCTCGCGCACCCGAACGTGGTGGTGGTGTACGACTTCGGTACCTTCGGCGACGACGTCTTTCTCGCCATGGAGTACGTGCCTGGCGGCACGCTGCGCGGGTGGCTGCAGGAGGGCCAGCACCCGTGGCGGCAGACGCTGGACTGTTTTCTCCAGGCCGGCGAAGGGTTGGCGCACGCGCACGCAGCGGGCCTCGTGCACCGCGACTTCAAACCCGAGAACGTGCTCATGGGCGGCGACGGGCGACCTCGCGTGACGGACTTCGGGCTGGCGCGGAGCGCGTCCGAAGACTCGCGAGACACGCTGAAGGGCGCGGCCCAGGCTCCGCCGGCCCAGTTGCTGGACATGCGGCTGACGCGCACCGGCATGGTGGTGGGCACACCCGGCTACATGGCCCCCGAACAATTTCGAGGCGAGGCGACCTCGGCCGCCGCCGATCAGTTCGCGTTCTGCGTGGGGTTATACGAGGCCCTGTACGGCCAGCGCCCGTTTTCGCGCGACACCATCGCGACCTTCGCCGTGGCCACCCACCCCATCGAGCCGCGGCCGCCGCCGGCGGACACCCAGGTCCCGAAGGAACTCTTCGCGGTCTTGCGCCGGGGCCTCGATGTGTCGCCCGACCTTCGGCACCCGAGCATGAACGACCTGCTCCGAGCGCTGCGCACGGCGGCGGAGCCCGCGCGAGGCCCGGCGTGGAAGTGGGCCGCGGCGGCGGCTG
>CAZFXD010000421.1:0-3088 GCA_964522795.1 uncultured Myxococcaceae bacterium | reverse complement strand
CCTGGAACTCGCGCAGCGTGGGCAGCTGCGCCAGATCGCGCAGGGCGAAGAACTCGAGAAACTCCCGAGTGGTCCCGTAGATGATGGGCCGACCGACTTCGTCTTTCTTGCCCAGAATCTTCACCAGGCGACGCTCGAGCAGCGCCTTCAGCACGGCGCCCGAATCAACACCGCGCACGTCTTCGATCTCCGGGCGCGTCACCGGCTGCCGGTAGGCGATGATGGCCAGCGTCTCCACCGCCGCGCGGGTCAGCCGGGTGGGCTTCACTTTGAGAAAGCGGCGCACGTAGTCGGCCGAGCCGGGGTCGGTTCGAAACTGCCAGCCGGCGGCGATCTCGCACAGCACCACCCCCCGCACCCCTTCGCGAAAGTCGCCCTGAATCTTGAGCAAGGCCTCGTGCACTCGGGGTTCGTCCAGCCCGGTGGCGTCACAGATCGCGCGCTCGGTCAGCGGAGCCTCAGAGACGAACAACAGGCTCTCGATCACCGTGCGAATCTTCTCCGCCGACATCCGCTTGCTCGACGCGCGCAACTTCTCGATCGGCGTCTCCAGCTCTGGCGCCTCGTCGATGCTGGCGGGGGCCACGTCGTCCAGCTCGGGGTCGGTCGTTGGCCCCTCGGCCGCGGCGCGCACTTCAGCCTCGTTGAAGGGCTGGGTGATCTTCGTCTCGGTCTCGGGCGGGCCCGACTCAGGCGTAGTCATCACGTGTCTCCAGGGTGTCGATCAGTTGTTGAGACGCCAGCGTGCTGCGCGGCGCAATCACGATGTCGCCCGACGCCTCCGCTTGTCGCAGTCGAAGCAGCTTGAGCCGGCACAACTCGAGCAGCGCCAGGAAGGTCATCACCACCTGCGAGCGGGTGCGTTGCCCTTCGAACAGCGCGGTGAAGGAGATCGGCTCACCCTTCTCGGTGGCGGAGAGCACGCGCCGCATCGCCTCAGACAGGCTCAGGTGCTCGCGGACCACCTCGTGCTGTTTCTGGGGCTCGAGCGCCTTGAGCACACGATCCAGGGCCTCAATCAGCTTGAACACCGGCACTTCCTTGAACCCGATCTCGTCGGGGTCGAGCGGAATGCGGGCGTGCTTGGCGCGTCGGGTGAACACCGTGCGGTCGAGCAGGTCCTGTCGCGACAGCTGTTCGGCGGCGTCGCGGTACTTCTGGTACTCGAGCAACCGCCGCACCAACTCGGCGCGCGGGTCACCCTGCTCTGCCTCGGTGGCCGCGTCTTCGGTGGGGCGCTCTTCGGGCGGCAGCAGCATGCGCGACTTCAGCGCCAGCAGCGTGGCGGCCATCACCAGAAACTCGCCGGCGATGTCGAGGTTGATCTCCCGCATCTCCTTCAGACGCTCGAGGTACTTCTCGGTGATGAGCGCGATTGGAATGTCCAGCACGTCGACCTGATGCTCTTTGATCAAGTGCAGGAGCAGGTCGAGCGGACCCTCGAAGTTGGGCAGGGCCACCCGAAAAGCGTCGGCGTGCGAAGGCGCGTCGGGCATCGCGTCGTCCAGCACGGGTTCGCGCACCTGGGGGTTGCTCAAGGCCGCACGTGAATAGCAGGAAGCCGCACGCCTCGCTACAGGCCCACCGCGTCGTGAACCCGTTTGATGAGCGGCGCCGCCATCTCGCGCGCCCGGGCCGCCCCGGCCGAGAGGATGCGCTCGACCTCCGCGGGGTCCTTGACCAGGCGCGCGTACTCGGCCCGCGGCCCGTCGAACTGCGCGTGGTACGACTCCACCAGCTTCTTCTTGAAGTCGCCGTAACCCGACCCTCCAGCCCTCCACTTTTCATCGACCGCGCCCCACTCCGGCGCCGGGGTCATGATTTTGAGCAGATCGTAGAGCGGCGAGCCTTCGGTCGGCTTGGGCGCCTCCACCGGGGTGGAATCGGTCTTCACTCCCATCATCTGCTTGTGAACGGCTTTTTCGTCGCCGAACAGGTCGATGGTGTTGTTGTAGCTCTTCGACATCTTCTGGCCGTCGGTTCCCGGCACGACCTGGGCCGCTTCGGTCAACCGCGGCGAAGGCAGCTTGAAGATCCCGGGCTTCTTCGACTTCGCCCCGGTGGGGTCGGCCGGGTCGTACCCCGGCACGTACGCCACGTTGAACTTGGTCGCCCAATCGCGCGCGAACTCGATGTGCTGCACCTGATCTTTGCCCACCGGAACTACGTCGGAGGAGTAGAGGAGAATGTCCACCGCCATCAGCACCGGGTAGGCGAACAACCCGAAGTCCGGCGCGATGCCCTTGGCGATCTTGTCTTTGTAGCTGTGCGCCCGATCGAGGTTGGAGACGGGCACCACGGTACCCAGAATCCAGAACAGCTCGAGCAGCTCGGGAATGTCGCTCTGGCGAAAGAGCACCGCTCGGGCGGGGTCGACCCCGAGCGCGAGAAATGCCGCCGCCGTTTCAAAGGTCAGCGCCCGCGCGCGCGCGCCGTCTTTCACGGTGGTGAGCGCGTGGTAGTTGGCGATGAAGAAGAGCGCCTCGCCCTCTTTCTGCAGTTCCACGAACTGACGGATGGCGCCGTAGTAGTTGCCGATGTGCAACTTGCCGGAAGACTGAACGCCCGAGAGAATTCTCAACCCACGCTCCTGTGGTTCTGGTTCACGACGTGCCCCGCCGCGATCGCGGGTGGTGCGCGTCGTATACCGCTTTCAGCCGGGTTTTCGTCACATGCGTGTACAGCTGGGTGGTGGAAAGGTCCTTGTGGCCCAGCATGGCCTGCACCGCGCGCAGGTCTGCCCCGCCCTCCAGGAGGTGGGTGGCGAACGAATGGCGCAGCTTGTGGGGGGAGATGGCCTTGGTGATGCCAGCCTTTCGCGCATACCGCCGGAGCAGCTTCCAGAAGCCCATGCGGGAGAACGCCTTCTTGCGTGGCGAGACGAAGAGCGCGTTGGAGTGGCCACGGCGCAGGAGCTCTCCCCGCGCGTGAGCGAGATATTCGCGCACGGCGTTGAGCGCCACGTCTCCAATGGGCACCACGCGCTCTTTTCGGCCCTTGCCCTGAGTGAGCAGGTACGCACGCTCAAAATCGATGTCTTCCACCTTGAGCGAAATGAGCTCGGAGACCCGCAGCCCGGTGGCGTAGA
>CAZFXD010000420.1:0-3127 GCA_964522795.1 uncultured Myxococcaceae bacterium | reverse complement strand
CGCGGCCGACGCGCCCGCCGCGCAGACCTCAGACGTCATTCCCGCCGCCTGGTACGACCGCCTCACCCCGCACGGCTTCGCGCGCATCGGGCTGTTCTACAGCTTCCCCCTGCAGGAAGAGCAGCTCGTCGGCAGCAACGGCGGCTTCCGCATGGCGGCCATTCGCCTCGGCGCCGACTACCGCTTCACCGAGAAGTTCAACGTGGCTGTGTCGCTGGAAGCGGCGGCGCCCATTCGCAGCTCGGCGGACGCCTCGGCCGGAACCCGGGTGGTCGAGCTGCGCGACGCCTACTTCGAGTACGCCCACTGCGACTGCTTTCAGGTTCGCGTCGGCCAGTTCAAGGCGCCCTTCTCGGCCGAGACGTTGGCCGGCGATGAGACGCTCGTCTTCATCGCGCGCTCCGTCGCCTCCGAAGGCGTCGCGCCGCCCGAGGCCTTCGGCCCCACGCAGGGCCTCTCGCTCGGCCGCCAGGTGGGCGTGCAGGTCTCCTCGCATTTTCTCGGCAACGACGTCTTCGCCTTTCGCTACGCGGTGGGCGCCTTCAACGGCTCGGGCCAGAACCAGCTCTTCAACGACAACAACATCGTGATGCCCGTGGCTCGGGTGGAAGCGAAGCTCTTCGAGCGCTTCACCCTGGCCGCCAACGGCGCCTTCAACATCAAGGCCGAGGGCACGCGGCCCAACCGGGTCTCGGTGAGCCAGTTCTCCTACGGCGCCGACCTGACCCTGAAGATTCCCGAGGTCGACGTGGACGGCATGTTCGGCTTCCTCTCGCGCAGCAGCACCTACAACACCTCGGTGGCGCCAGCCGACGCGGCGTGGGGCCTCTACGCGCAGCTCCACTACCTCCACCCGGGGACGGGGCTGGAGGCGGGCGTGCGGTTTTCGATGTACGATCCCTCCTTCGTCGCACCCGACGACACCGTCAACGAGATCGCCGCCATGGTCGGATGGCGCGCCACCAAATGGTTCAAAGTGCTCGTCCAGTACACCCACCGCGGCGAAGAGCCGCTGGCCTCCATTCCCAACGACAGTGCCGACGTGTTGGCGCAGGTGGCGTGGTGAAATTTTCCCTGCGCACACTCGCGTGCGCGGTGCTGCTGGCGTCGCTGGGCACGTGCACCAAATCAGCGCCGGGGCCGGCGGCGGCCTACCGCATCTCCAATCGCAACCAGCTCATCGGCGGCAAGCGCGCGCTGGCGGAGGTGGGCGACTGGAAGCTCTCCAACGGGCTGGTGCAGGCCATCATTCAAGACGTGGGCACCTCGCGCGGGTTCGGCGCGTTCGGCGGCTCGCTGATCGACGTGGACCTCGTGCGCGCCCCACCTTCCAACGGAGGGACGGGCCCCAACGGCTCGGACCAGTTCACCGAGATGTTCCCCGCCTTCTTCCTCCAGGCGATGGAGCCCTCGAAGATCGAAGTCATCAACGACGGGGCCAACGGCCAGGCCGCCGTGCTGCGCGTGAGCGGCAACGCGGGCGAGTTTCTCTCGGTGCTCAACGGCGTCAACGACCTGCTCAACCCCACCACCAGGCTCAACTACGCCATCGAGTACTCGCTGGAGCCGAACAAGCAGTACCTGAAGTTCACCGTGACGGTGACCAACCCCAGCGCTGATCAGCCCGCCAGCTTCCCCGTGGCGGAGCCGCTCGGCGTCATCACCCTGCTCGGCGAAGGCCAGCGGCTGTTCGTCCCCGGCAAAGCAGGCTTCGACATTCGCTTCCGGCTGGACGACGTCTACAAGCAGGACTCGGCGCTCTCCGCCATTCCCGGCGAGGTGGCGCCTTACGTGGCGAGCGAAGGCGCGGGCGTGAGCTACGCGGTGGCGGCCAGCCCGAAGACGGCCGGCTACCTCACCGGCAGCCCCGACTACTACCCGGGCGCGCAGGCCGACGATCTGCTCCTCCCGCTCGCGGCGAGCTCCTTCCTCGGCCTCTACTGGGGCCGGCCGCCCACGGAGCTCGGCCCCAAGCGCACCTATTCGTACTCGGGCTACATCGCGGTGGGAGCGGGCGACGTGGCCGCGGTGCAGAAGGTCCTCTACGAGGTCGACGACGATCGCAAGCCCACGCCGTACGCGACCATCTCCGGCTTCGTCCGTGAAGAGCGCACGCTCACCCCCCAGGCCGGCGTCTCGGTGGTGGTGGTGGACGACCTGGGCAACTACCTCTCGCAGGCGCGCACGCTGGACAACGGCCTGTTCACCGCGCTGGTCCCCATGAGGTCGCCGGCCGCGGCCAACCGGAAGTACCGGGCGGTGGCCGCCGACAAGGTGCGCTCCCCAGCCTCTTCGGTCGAGGTGCAGCTGGGCGGCGCGGGGCAGAACGTGCGGGCGGACATCGTAATGGAGCGGCCCGCCACCCTGGTCGCCACCATTCGCGACGAGAAGGGGCGCCTGTTGCCCTCCAAGATCTCGGTCGAGGCCATCACCCCGCACGTGGGCGACGAGAAGCCGTGGAAGTTTCTCTACAACCTCGGCGTGGGCGAGCGGTTCCGCCCGTCGGACCTCTACACCGACTCGAGCGACCCCAACACGCGGCGGTACCTGGAAGCCGTGGCCTACGCGCCCAACGGCAGCGTGAGCAAAGAGATCCGCCCCGGCACCTACACCGTCTACGCCTCGCGCGGGCCGGAGTACTCGCTGGAGAAGCAGACGGTCACGCTGGTCTCCGGCCGAACCGAGACGCTGTCCTTCGTGGTCAAGCACGAGCTCACCACCCCGGGCTGGGTGAGCGCCGACTTCCACGTGCACTCGGTGAACTCGGTGGACTCCGACATCTCGCTCACCGATCGGGTCACCACCTACGCGGTCGAAGGCGTGGACGTGGTCACCTCGACCGATCACAACTACGTCACCGACTTCAAGCCCACCATTCAGCAGTTGCACCTCACCGACTGGACGCAATCGATGGTGGGGCTGGAGCTGACCTCGCTGGAGATGGGGCACTTCAACGGCTACCCGCTCAAGGTCGACCCGGGGCCGGTGAAGCACGGCATCTTCGAGTGGTTCTACCGGCCGCCGGCGGACCTCTTCGCCCAGCTGCGGGGCCTGGGCGTGGCGCCCGATCGCACCATCGTGCAGGTCAACCACCCGCGCGACACGCTGCTCGGGTACTTCAACGCCT
>CAZFXD010000419.1:0-3159 GCA_964522795.1 uncultured Myxococcaceae bacterium | reverse complement strand
ACAGCCCGACGGCCGGGTTCGGCGCTGGCAACCAGAACACCCAGTTCTACGACAACTTCAACACCAAGTTTTCCGGCTTCGAGACGCTCTCCAACATCGTGCTCTACAAGAAGATTCCCTCGTTCTTCGAGGGCTTCTCCACCGAAGCCGCGCTCTCGATTCTCGCGCTGGAGAGCCCTGGCGGCGGCATCGCGTTCAAAGACAACTCCAGCTACCTGACCATCTCCTGGCGACCGCCGGGCTGGGGCGAGAAGGAAGACATCGCCCTCACCGGGTTCCCCGTCTCGGCCGACCGCTTCCGCCTCGGCTACGCCTACAAGATCTCCTGGGGCGGCAGCAGCATCTTCACCAACCGCGCTCAGAACGACGGCGTGCCGGGCGTTCGCCTGCAGCTGACGCGCGATCGTTTCTACGCCTTCGCGGGCATGAAGACCGGCCAGTTGCTCAACGATCTGATCCTTGAGAAGGAGCGCGTCTACGGCGTGATGGGCGGCGCCGGCGTGGACATCATCGAGAACGAGCTCCGGCTGGAAGCGAACGGCGGGTACTTCCAGAAAGGCATCGTCCCCAGCCTCGCCAACCAGGGGGTGCGGGCACCGGTGAACGCCGGCGGCGTGTCAGGCCAGCTCTCGTACCGCCGCGGCATGCCCGTCGGCCAGAGCATCGACCTGCGGCTCTACAAGAATGACCCCGACGTCTATCAACGCTTCTTCACGCCCGAGACCTACCCGGGCGGCTGGTCGTGGTTGATCTCCGTCGAGGGCAGCTTCCTCTTCCAATCGCTCGAAGATCCCGACACGTTCGCCAAAACCAAGATGCAGTCGGCCTCGGCCGTGGCCGTCTCGGCGCGCTTCAAGTGGAACTACCTGCGCTTTGGCGTGCTGGCGCTCTATCGCTCGCTCTCGTTCATTCAGTTCGATGTGCCCGGGTTGCCGCCGTACAAAGATTTCCCCGCCGGCACGACGCTCAACCCCGAGATGTTCGCGGCGATCAACGTCGACTACCACTTTCCCTCGCTGCGGCTGACCCCGGGGCTGATCTTCGGTCTGCAGCGGCCCGCGACGTTCAAGAGCCCGGACACCGTGCTGGGCGGCAACAACCCGCCGGCGGCGCTTCTGGGCTCGCGCACGGTCGTGGTGCGCGACGTAAACCTGCTCACCATTCTGCCCACCGGGTTCGACGCGCTGCCGATCATCTCGGCCAAGGCCAACGCGCGCATCGACATCTCCGACTACTTCGCGGCCATCGGCGAGGTCTATTACACGCGCGACGCCAACCGCACGACGTTCAAGGACAGCGTGACCGGCGTGGCCGAGCCGAGCTTCGAGAAGGAGCACGGGCTGGGGTTCAACGTCATCCTGCAGGCGCGCTTCTAGGCGTTCGCGCCGAGCAACGCGCCTACAGCCCCAGCTGCTTGGCGATGATCTCGTTCATGATCTCGCTCGTGCCGCCGCCGATCGGCCCCAGCCGCGCGTCGCGCCACTGCCGCTGCACGTCGTACTCCATCATGTAGCCGGCCCCGCCGTGGAGCTGGAGCGCCTGGTCGGCGACCCGGCAGCACATCTCGGTGGCGAACTTCTTGGCCATGGCCGTCTGCGCCAGGGCGAGTTCGCCGGCGGCGTGGAGCCGCAGCGCATGGTAGGTGAGTTGCCGGGCCGCTTCGATCTCGGTCGCCATCTCGGCCAGGCGATGCCGCACCACCTGAAACTCCGAGACGTGCTTCCCGAACGCGGTGCGTTGCTGCACGAACCGGTAGGCGTGTTCGAAGGATTCTTCGGCCGCCGCCACTGCGCCGAGGGCGAGCGAGATCCGCTCCCACTCAAAGTTGCCCATGATCTGCTTGAAGCCGTCGCCCGGAGCGCCGAGGAGGTTCGATACCGGCACCCGGCACGCGTCGAACGCCAGCTCCGCGGTGTCCGACGCTCGCCACCCCAGCTTCTTCAGCCGCGCGCTGACCGTGAACCCTGGCGTGGAGCGCTCGATCACGAGCAGGCCCAGCCCCCGGTGCCCGGCGTTGGGGTCGGTCTTCACCGCGGCGATCACGTAGTCGGCGCGAACCCCGTTGGTGATGTACGTCTTGGCCCCGCTCACCACGAACACCTCGCCGTCGCGCCGCGCCACCGTGCGCAGCCCTGCCACGTCTGATCCGCCGCCCGGCTCGGTGATGGCCAGAGCCCCGATCTTCTCTCCCGCGATGGCCGGCGCGAGAAACCGGGCCTTCTGTTCATGGGTCCCGAACCTGGCGATGGGCGCGGTGGCGATGCTCGCCTGGGCGCCCAGGCCGGCCGCGACGCCTCCGGAGCCGGCTTTCGAAAGCTCCTCGTGGAGCACGGCTTCGAAGAGCACGCCCGCCTCGCTCCCGCCGTAGGCCTTCTCGTACTTCAGCCCGAAAAAACCGAGCTCGGCCGCCTTGTGGAACAGGCTGCGCGGGAACTCTTCGGCCGCTTCCCACTGGGCCACGTGCGGTCTGATCTCCCGTTCGACGAACGCTTTGACCGTGGCCCGAAAGGCCTCGTGCTCTTCCGCAAACAGCCCGATTCCACTGTTCATCGATTGCTCCACTTTGTTGACGCCAATACGACCGCGCTCCTATACACACGGCGCGTTCGGCGCCATGGCCAAGTGGTAAGGCAAAGGTCTGCAAAACCTTCATTCCCCGGTTCGAATCCGGGTGGCGCCTCAAGAGTGATTCGGCCGGAGTCCCGAGAGCAGACGTCACTCGCGATGGCTTCGCCTTGGCTGTGCCTGCGTCCGGCGCTCCTCGTGCTGGCGCTCGGCTGCGGTCTGGCCCGGGCCGCCTCGGCCACACCGCATGACGCCGGAGCGGCTCCCGCCGCCGTGGACGACATGCCCATGCCCCCGCCGGGCGGCCCCACCACGCAGACGCGGGTGCTCTCGTTTGAACGGGGCGCGCCCGCCATTCCGGTTCGGCTGATGGAAGGACAGGAGACAGTGGCCTTCGTCGGCAAGGGGCGAATTCGGATCCGCCTGCACGGCACCCCCGAGAAGACCCTGGAGTCGGCCCCGGGCGCGGTGTGGACGGCCAAGATCGTGAAGAGCACGCCGGGGCGCGTGCGCGCGCGCATGCAGCTCGCCGAGTTCCCCCTCTCGGACAAGATCGGCCTGGAAGACGCGATGGCCGAATGGAAGGGCAAGGGG
>CAZFXD010000418.1:0-3161 GCA_964522795.1 uncultured Myxococcaceae bacterium | reverse complement strand
AAGCCGTAGGAGCGTAGAAAGCCCAGTGAATTCAGTTTGATGTGTCAGGTCGACGCAGAAAAGCGCCACGGAGGGGCGATTTCATTGCACGTTGGTTAGTTAGCACTTACTAACCAATGCGTGGCCCGACCCCGGCTGATCAGCGACGAGCAGATGCTGCAGGAGACCCGCGCGGCCGTGCTGGCCCACGGGCCCGCCGTGTCGCTGGACCTGGTGGCCGGGAAGCTGGGCGTGACTCAGCCGGCGCTGCTCAAGCGCTTCGGCACCCGGCAGGCGCTGATGATCAAGGCGCTGACGCCGCCGCAAGACGCGCCATTCCTCAAGCTCCTGGAGAGCGGCCCTGACGATCGCCGCCTCGAGGTGCAGCTCCGCCAGATTTTCGTGTCGATGCTCGAGTTCTACGAGGCGAGCGTTCCCTGCATGCTGGCCCTTCGCGAGAGCGGAGTGGGGCACGAGCAGGTCTTCACCGAGCTCCGCAAGGCGCCGCCGTTTCGTGCGCTTGAACTGTGGGGCAAGTGGTTTGAGCGCGCCGCGGAGCGGGGGCTGGTCGACGCGTCCGCACCCGAGGGCGCCGCGCTCGCCATCACCGGTGCGCTCCACTCCCGAGTGATGATGAACCACATCTTCAAGCGCGAAGAGACGCCCCGCGCGCAGCACCGCTTCATCGACGAGCTGGTGCACCTGTTCACGCGGGCCCTTTCGCCACACCCGACGACAGCTCCACTCAACACGACGCAATCCACGACGAGGCAACGATGAAGAAGACGACGGCCGCACTGGCGATGGCAATGCTCGCAGCGTGCTCCAAACCCGGAGGAGCCACCGGCGCCGCCACCAAGGCCGTGGAGACGCCGGTCGCGGTCACCACGGCCGACGTCGATGTTCGTGCGATGCCGAAGTACCTGATGCTGACCGGCAGCGTGCTGGCGGACCGCCAATCAGAGGTCGCCGCCAACGTGGCCGGCCGGGTGTTGGCCACGCTGGTGGAGCGCGGGCAGGTCGTGACCGTAGGGCAGCCGTTGGTCATCATCGACTCCAAAGCGGCGGCGTTCTCGTCCGCGGCCGCCGCGGCGCAGGCCCAGGCCGTCCAGTCGCAGGTGACCCTGGCCCAGACGGAGTGCGAACGGGCTGATCAGCTCTTCAAGGAAGGCGCCATCGCCAAAGCCGAGTACGACCGCTTGAAGACGTCGTGCAGCGCGCAGCTCTTCTCGGCTACCGCGGCGCGGGCCAACGCCGACCTGGCGGCCAAGTTGGCGGGCGACACGGTCATCCGGGCGCCCTTCGACGGCATCGTGGGGGAGCGCTACGTCAACATGGGCGAGTACGTCACGCCGCAGGCGAAGGTGGTCAGCATGTTCTCGGTGGACCCGGTGCGCGTGAGCATCAGCGTTCCCGAGCCGGCCGTGGGGCAGGTGAAGGTCGGACAGACGCTGGGCGTGAAGGTGTCGGCGTACCCCGATCGCGTGTTTCCTGCCGAGGTTCGCTTTGTCAGCCCCGCCCTGCGGCCCAACACGCGCGACCTGATTATCGAAGCGGTGGCCAAGAATAAGGAAGGCGCGCTGCGCCCCGGCATGTTCTGCACCATTCAGCTGTCGGTGGGCGAGGACGAGTTTCCCACGGTGCCGGTGGAGGCCATCAAGCAAGAGGGGCTGACCAAGCGGCTGTTTCTCGCCAAAGATGGCCACGCGTTCGAGATGGTGGTGCAGACCGGGACCAGCAAGGAAGGCCGCGTCTCGGTGCTGGACTCGATCGAGAAGGGCCAGAAGGTCATCGTGAAGCCGCCTCCTGAGTTGAAGGACGGCACGCCGCTCACCCAATCCGCAGCTCTCTAGAGGACGACCCCATGCAATGGCTTGCAGAGATCTGCATCAAGCGGCCGGTGTTCGCGTCCGTGCTCAGCATCGTGCTGCTGGTGGTCGGCGGCGTGTTCTACCGGCAGCTCGGCGTTGATCAGTTCCCCAAGATCGACTTCCCCGCCCTCGTCATTCTCACCACGCTCCCGGGCGCGTCGCCGGAAGACGTGGAGACTGAAATCTCGGACAAGATTGAAGGCGCGGTGAGCACCATCGCCGGCGTCGACGAGCTCCGCTCGGTCTCGGCCGAAGGTGTTTCGCAGGTCATCATTCAGTTCGTGCTCGAGAAGAGCGTCGACGTGGCCGCCCAGGAAGTGCAGACCAAGGTCAGCGCGGTGATGGCCGAGCTGCCCAAGGGCATCGACCCGCCCATCGTGCAGAAGTTCGACCCTGACGCGCAGCCGATTCTCTACATCGCGCTCAACGCCGCGGGGAAATCGGTCGCTGAGATTACCGACATCGCCGACCGCAAGGTTCGGCGCCGGCTGGAGTCCATCAACGGCGTTGGTCAGGCCATTCTGATTGGTGGGCAGAAGCGTCAAATCAACGTCGAGGTCGACCCCATCAAGCTGCGCTCCCTCGGCATCTCGCCGTCCGAGGTGGCACGGGCCATTGACGCGCAGAACCTGACACTCCCGGGTGGGCGCGTCGATGCCAGCCGCGACTACCTCAGTGTTCGCGTGAACGGGCGCGTGCACTCGGTCGATGAGCTGCGCGCCATCGTGGTGAGGGAGCAGAACGGGCGCGCGGTTCGGGTGGACGAAGTCGCCACCGTGACGGACGGCACCGAAGACATCACCACCTCGGCGATGTGGAACGGCAAGCGCACCGTGTTGCTCGCGGTGCGAAAACAGTCGGGCACCAACACGGTGGCCATCGTGGACGCGGTGCGCGAGCGGCTGGGCGAAATTCAGAAGGAGCTGCCCGACGGCTACAACCTGGACATCCAGCGCGATGGCTCGGCGGTGATTCGTACCGGGACCGAAGCGGTGACCGAGCACCTCGTGCTGGGCGCGCTGCTCGCGGCCCTGGTGGTGTTGGTGTTCCTCGGCAACCTGCGGTCGACGGTCATTGCGGCCCTCGCCATTCCCACCTCCATCGTCGGGACCTTCGCCTTGATGAAGCTGCAGGGCTTCAGCCTGAACAGCATTACCCTGCTCGCGTTGGCGCTCGCTGTCGGCATCGTCATCGACGACGCCATCGTGGTGCTGGAGATCATCTTCAAGCACGTCGACGAGAAGGGGGAGACGCCCATGCAGGCGGCGGTCTCAGGCACGCGTGAGATCGGTCTCGCCGTGCTCGCGACCA
>CAZFXD010000417.1:0-3172 GCA_964522795.1 uncultured Myxococcaceae bacterium | reverse complement strand
GTTGTGGGGGGTTACCCGGCGGGTCCCCAGGGTGGCGTGCAAGCACCTGCACAGCTTGAGCAGCGGCGTTCAAGAACCGCGATAAGGTCCGCCGCTTCTCGCGCGGAGGGTTCCATGCGTTCACTTGTGATTCTGGGTGCCGTGCTCGCCGTCTCCGGCTGCCGCTGCGGCGGGACCACCGGCACGGACGGCGGCGTGGACTCCGGGCTCGCGTACGACGAGTTCGACGCCTGGCGCGAGATGCGAGAGGTCGTTCGTCAAAGCCCCGACGCGGTTCCAGCCCGCGCCAACGCCCTGGTGGCCGCGAAGGACCTGGTGGGTCTGTTCGCGCTGGTCCGCGACGACATCGCGCTCCTCCCCACCACCCCGACCGGCTTCGCGGACGCGAAGACGCGCATTCGCTGGGGCGCCCGAGCGGCGCTGCGCGGCCAGGCCGGCACCCCACGCGAGCGGGCGGAGTTGCTCAAGGACCTGTACGTGCGCGCGGGGTTCACCGCCGAGGTCGTGACCGGAACGACGGTCCCCGGCTCGACCGTCACCGCGCTCCTCGCCAGGGGCCCTACGCGAACCATTCACTACGCGCCCACGGCTGAACAATCAGCCCGCTGGGACGCCGCGCTCAAACCTGACCCGAGGTTGACCGCGAAGCTCCCCACGCCGCTGGACGCCGACGGCGGCGTTCGAGCCTCCATCGTGAGCGCGGTGAAGCCGCTCCTCCCCGCGCCGCCGGCCCCCACCTCGTTCGACGCCACGCTGGCGGAATTGCCCCTGGTGCGGGTGGTGGTCGACGGCGGCTCCACGTACGCCAACCCCAACCTCGACGGGGCCATGTTCGGGCAGAGCCTCACCGTGGCGACGCCCGAAGTGGCCGACGCGCCCGTGGAAGAACGCCAACTCCGCGTGGTGCTCTCCGGCGCGCGCAGCTCGAGCCCCCGGGAGACTTTCGTGCTGGCCGAACACACCTGGAACGCCTCCGACGTCGCGGGGCGCACCATCACCGCCGCGTTCACCACCCCGCTCTCGCACTTGAACGCGTCGCGCACCAGGGTCGGCGACGCGACCGCGTTCGTCCCCATGCTGCTGGTTCGCGGCGATGGGCTGGACCTCGACGCCACCCAGAAGCTCTCCGTGGTGGGCACGCCGGTGCTCCGCGATGGCGCGCGGGTCACCCGGGGCGCCACGGGTGAAATTCTGCTCGACGGCGAGCCGCTCGCGCCCGGGCCCACCGCCCCCGCGATGCTGATGCAGGTGCAGACGCTCAGCACCAGCATCAGCGCGGCCGCCTTTCCCGACGTGGAGCTTCTGTTGAGCGCGCGCGGCCCCGGCAACCTGCAGCTGCCCAACCTCGCCTCCGACGCGTTCGTCGTGCAGGAAGACGGCGTCAACATGGTGGCCTCACTGCGGAGAACGCGCGCGGGCGCGCCGAAAGTGGTGCTGCTGTTCGACCGGTCGACGTCGATTCCCGCGGAGTTTCAGAGCGGCGCGGCCACGGTGGGCCACGCGGTCGCCGACGCCATCTTCACGCAGTTCCCCGGCTCGCAGGTGCAGGTCGCGGCCATCGACATCAACGGGCCCACGGTGGCCGGCCCGATGGTGTCGACGCTCGCCGACGTGGACACGCAGCTCGCCGCGCTGAGCGGCACCGGCTCCGAGGTGTGGACCGCCCTGGACGCCTTCGCGGAGTCAAAGGCCAGCTGCATCGTGGCCATCACCGACGCGGTGGTCGACGACACGTTGAACCCCGAAATCGCTGCGCGGCTGGTGAGCGGGCCGCCCGTCATTCTGGCGGGCGTGGGCACGGTCGACGCGGCCACCGCGGCGAAGATTGCCGACCTCACCCACGGAAAGTTCCTGACCGGCGTGACCGCGAGCAACCTCCCCGGCGGGGTGACGGCGTTCCTGGCGGAGCGCCAGGCCTACGACTACCGAATCGTCTACCGCTCCCCCAGCATGGGAACCGCCACGCGCGTGGTGGCCGTCTCCATTCGCGCGCCGGGGTCCGCCACCACCACCACCATGTACGCGCCGCCCAGTTCGCCCGTCGCGGCCAGCGCGCTGAGCGCCCTCTACCTCACGGTCGAGACGGGCGGGCACGCGGTGACGCGCACGTTGGCGGGGAGCGCCAAAGCCACCGCCGCGGACGTGGAGCAGGTGGCGGGCGCGCTCTTCGGGCGCGCGGTGCTGGCGGTCGAGGCCGGCGCGCCGTCGTTCTCGACCCTGCTCGACGAACACCTGACAGAGCGGTTGCAGTTGGAGGCGGGCATCGACGCGCTTCGTGGCACAGACGAAGGCGCCGTCACTGAAGCGGCCAAGCAGCGCGTGGTGCGGGCCCCGCCGGACCTCCGCTTCTTCAGCGCGGCCATGCCGGAGGAGAGCGCCCCGGGCGACGTCACCTTCGTCGACGGGCTGACGGTGACGCTGCACCTCACCCGCCCCGAGCTGGGCAAGAAGATTATCCGCCGCATCGACATGCTCCCCCTCGCGCCGCGCGAGACGGTCAGCTTCTCCGGGGCCCAGACCTTCGCCACCACCACCGAGCGGAGCGCCGCGTTGGCCGCGTTTGAGACGGTGCGCTTTGGCACCAACACGTACAACCTGCTCCGCGGAAAGACGCTGGGGCTGTTCAACTCGAACTCGGTGGAGTCGCTCGGCGCGGCGTGGGTGGGCGTCGCCTACCCGGCCTATGCCGACTACCACGTGCTCGCGCCCACGAGCGGGAGCCCGGTCGCGTTCTGGGCCGTGCACAAGCGCACCGGGGAGCTGATTGGGGCCGCGCCGACGGGCGGCGTGGGCGAAGGCGAAAGCACCGAGGCGCTGGTGAACCGCCTGCTCACCATTCTCGACGCCGCGGGCCGCGCCGGTGAGGCGTTCGGCTATGCCGGCGTGAAGGAGTGGGCGGACCTCGAGGCCACCAAGGTCACGCTCCTGGGCGGAGTGATTGAGCTGTTCGAAGGTGAAGGGGCCAACCCTCGCGGCGACCTGGCCAACAACCTCTGCAGCTTCGGCGTCGACGCGCTGGGCGGTCAGATTCCCGGCTGGGATGCGGCGAATCAGCTCCCCAACGACCTGGCGTCACTCTACCGGCTGGGGGGCCAGGCCTTCGGTCGGGAGATGCCCGAAGTGCCGACGCCGTCGGGCGCCGCCTGCAGCGCGCTGCTCGGCCAGTAGCGGC
>CAZFXD010000416.1:0-3179 GCA_964522795.1 uncultured Myxococcaceae bacterium | reverse complement strand
GCCGCCGCCAGCTCCACCCCGGGCGGGGGCGCCGTCGGCGCCGCGTCGGGCGCCGGCAGGTTGTTGAGCTCGCCCGTGGACATTCCCGGGGGCATGGCCGGCGAGGTGGCGAAGGGGTTGCGATACCCGGGCAGCGACGGGTCGGCGTCGCGTGCGGAGCGCAGGGCATCACGCCGCTTGTCGGACTTCTCGGGGAAGATGCTGCGCACGTACTCCGCCACCTGCTCGTGCGTGTACGCGTCTTTGGTGGCGCCGATGTTCTCCAGCGCCTGGGTGAACTCTTCCAGCGTGAAGAACCGCGCCGTGGGGTTGTTGGCGAGCGCGCGCACGCACACCGCGTCGAGCGCGTCGGAGATAGAGGGGTTCAACTGCTTGGGCGGCTTCAACACGCCCGCGGAAATCCGATTGAGCACCTCGTCCACGGTGGTGCCCGTGAAGGGTCGGTGCCCGCACAGCTGTTCGTAGAGCATCACGCCCGCGGCGAAGACGTCGGCGCGGCGATCGACCGGCTTCGACAGAATCATTTCGGGCGACATGTAGAAGTACTTGCCCTTGAGCACGCCCGGCTCGGTGCCGGCGCTGTGCGCGCTGGTTCGCGCGATGCCGAAGTCGATCACCTTCACCTGGCCCTTCACGTCGACATGAATGTTGTCGGGCGTGAAGTCGCGATGCACCAGCGAGAGCGGGTTGCCGTGTTCGTCCCTGGCGTTGTGCGCGGCATCGAGGCCGGCGCACGCTTCGAGGAGCACGCGCAGCACCACGCCCAGTGGCACGCGCTCACCGCGCTCGGCCGCCTTCTCGCGGATCTCTTCGAACGTGTGGCCGTCGAGCAGCTCCAGCGCGATGTACGGCTCGCCGTTGACGTCGCCCACGTCGAGCACGCGAATGACGTTGGGGTGCGAGATCTGCTGGGTGATGCGCCCTTCGTTCAGGAACATGCGCACCACGCGCACGTCTTTCTGGAGGTGGGGGAGCAGGCGCTTGACGGCCAGGAGCTCGCCGAACACGCCGTCGGCGTCGCGCTTTCGTCCGACGTACACCTCGGCCATGCCGCCGGTCGCCAGACGCGACGAGAGCCGGTACGGGCCGAAGAAGGCAATGGAGAGTTCGAGCGCCACCCGGCGCTGATGGTAGCCAAAAATTGAGGGCTGACACGTCTTTGCTGCAACGCCATGCTGCGGCGATGTCGCAGCGCGCGTCAGACACCGAAGCCCTCGCTCGCCTGGGCTACGCGCAGGCCCTGCTCCGCGGCATGGGCGGCTTCTCCAACTTCGCCTTGTCGCTCTCGGTCATCTCGGTGCTGACCGGGGCGGTCACCCTCTACGGGCACGGGCTGTCGTGGGGCGGGCCGCTGGTGATGACCCTGGGGTGGCCGCTGGTGGCGCTCCTCACCCTGCCGCTGGTGCTGAGCCTGGCCGAGCTGGCCTCGGCCTTCCCCACCGCCGGCGCGCTGTACCACTGGTCCGCGATTCTGGGAGGGCGAGGCGCGGGCTACTTCGCCGCGTGGCTCAACACGCTGGGGCAGTTCGCCATCACTGCGGCGATCGACTACGGGCTGGCCGAGTTCCTCGTGCCCATGCTCGGGCTCCCGGCCACGCGAGAGGTGACGCTGGCGCTCTACGGGGCGCTGTTGCTCTCTCACGGCGCGCTCAACCACGTGGGCGTGAGGGCCGTGCACGTGCTCGGAACCGTGTCCGCCTGGTACCACCTGGTGGGGGTGCTGGTGATTGTGGGGGGACTCGCCTGGGCGGCGCCGCTGCAGCCCCTGGGGTTTCTGGGCACGGCCAAAAACCACCATGAAGGTTCGCTCTTCGCCGGCTTCCTCTTCGGCCTGCTCCAGGCGGCGTGGACCTTCACCGGCTATGACGCCTCGGCGCACGCCACCGAGGAGACGCACGACGCCGCGCGAAACGCGCCGCGGGGAATGATCTTCTCGGTGGTGGTCAGCGCGGTCGCGGGCTGGGCCCTGCTCCTCCTCGTCACGTTGGCGATTCCCGACCTGGAGGCCGCGGTCGCCGCCCCCAACCCGTTCATCTTCATCCTCACCACCTCGGCGGGCACCCTGGGCACGGCGCTGGTGTGGCTGTGCATGGGCGCGATGTGGTTTTGCGGCCTCGCCTCCGTCACCTCCAACTCCCGCATGCTCTTCGCCTTCGCCCGCGACGGGGGACTGCCGTTCTCCTCCACGCTGGCGCGCGTCTCGCCGCGCTTCGCCTCTCCGCACCTCGCGGTCTGGGTCTCGGTGGCCATGGCCTTCGGCCTCGCCGTGTGGAGCGGCGCCTACGCGGTGATGACCGCGCTCTCCACCATCGCGCTCTACCTCTCGTACGCGATTCCCATCGGCTGTGGGCTGTGGGCCCGCCGGCGCGGCGCCTGGACGCGGCGGGGCCCGTTCAATCTGGGGCGCTGGTCCACCGCGGTGAACGTGGTGGCCCTGGCGTGGGTGCTCGCCACCAGCGTGATGTTCGTGCTCCCGCCCAACGAACTGGCCGGCCAGACCCTCGCCGGCGTGGTGCTGGCGTTGGTGCTGGCCTGGCGGCTCGCCGTGGCGAAGCGCTTCGCGGGGCCGCGCGTGTCGCTCCAGACGCTGGAGCAGTCGTCGGCCTGAAAACGTCGTTCCGCAGCACGGACGAATGGACTTTCGGGTAGAAGGCAGCCCGATGCAGCACCTGCGATTTTGCCTGAACGGCACCTGGCACGACGTGCGCGACGTCTCCCCCACCACCACGGTGCTTCGCTACGTGCGTGACGTGCTCAAGCTGACGGGCACCAAGGAAGGGTGTGCCGAAGGTGACTGCGGCGCCTGTACGGTAGTGGTGGTCGAGCGCGGGGCGGACGGACAAAGCGAGTTTCGCGCCATCAACTCCTGCCTGTTGCTGCTGCCCATGGTGCAGGGCAAGCACCTCTTCACCGTCGAGGCCTTGAAGAACGCGGCCACGGGCGAGCACCACCCGGTGCAGGTGGCCATGGCCAACGCGCTGGGGAGCCAGTGCGGGTACTGCACCCCAGGAATCGTGATGTCGATGTTCGAGGCGGCGTACCGCAGAGACCTCGACGCGCCGTGGAAGCTGGATGACCAGATGTGCGGCAACCTCTGCCGCTGCACGGGCTACCGGCCCATCCGCGCGGCGGCCCAGTCGGTGGCGGGGCGGTGCCAGGGCGATGGGTTCGCGCAGGCG
>CAZFXD010000415.1:0-3183 GCA_964522795.1 uncultured Myxococcaceae bacterium | reverse complement strand
TCAACGCGCTCAACCCGGACGTGAAGGTGATCGGGTTCCAGGAGCGGCTCACCAGCGACAACGTGGTGCGCATTCTGTCGCAGTTCGATCTGATCGTGGATGGGGGCGACAACTTCCCCACCCGGTACCTCGTCAACGACGCGTGCGTGATGCTGAACAAGCCCTGCGTGCACGGGTCGATCTACCGGTTCGAGGGGCAGGTCACGACCTTCATTCCGTACGACGGCCCCTGCTACCGCTGCCTCTACCCCCACCCGCCCCCGGCCGAGCTGGCGCCGTCGTGCGCCGAAGCGGGCGTGCTGGGCGTGCTGCCCGGCATCATCGGGCTGTACCAGGCGAACGAGGCCCTGAAGCTCATTCTCAAGATCGGCGTCCCCTTGAACGGCCGCCTGGTGACGATGGACGCACTCGACGTGACGCACCGCACGCTCAAGCTGCGCCGCGATCCGGAGTGCCCGGTGTGCAAGCCGGGAGCGAAGATCGAGTTCATCGACTACGAGCAGTTCTGCTCGAGCGCGGCGTGAGCGTCGTCTCCATCACCCCGGAAGCCGCCCAGGCGCGCCTCAGTTCGGAGAGCCCCAAACCCCTCTTGCTCGACGTGCGATCGCGCTCCGAGCACGCCCACACCAGCATCAAGGGCTCGACGTTGATACCCCTGCCCGAGCTGGCCGAGCGGCTGGACGAGCTGGAGCCGCACAAGCACGTCCCCATTCTCGTGTACTGCCACGCGGGGATCCGAAGCCTCTCGGCCGCGACGTTGCTGCGGCAGGCGGGGTTCGAGGCGTACTCAATCGCGGGCGGCACCGAGGCGTGGTCGGTGAAGATCGACCCCACCGTGCTGCGGTACTGACCGCTGCGCGCTCAGAGTGATTCGAACCCCCGACCCTTGGCTTCGAAGGCCAATGCTCTATCCAGCTGAGCTATGAGCGCAAAACAGGGCGACCTACCGGGCTTGAACCGGTAACCCCAGGAGTCACAGTCCTGTGCTCTGCCAGTTGAGCTAAGGCCGCCAAAACGTGTTGTGTGACGGCCGGCGTGAGTAGTTGAGCCGAATCGTCGCGTCAACAACCGAGCAAGGCGCGCCCGCGACCGCTACGGAGACCAGACCTGCCGCAGGGCGAACTCGTCGGCGAAGACGAACCGGGGCGGCTCGATCCACAGCCCGGTGATCTCCCGGACCCCGGCGTCGAGCACCGGGCCGTCTCGCCACCCGGGGGTGATGCCGTAGGTGGTGGACGCGGTCTTGAACATGTTCACGGCCGGCCAGGGCGTGGCCACGCTGGTGTCGAAGGTGGTGACCTGCCGGTCGTGCGCCACCCAGGGTTTCCCGTCGCGGTAGAGCATGGCGTTCGACCCTGAGTTGGCGGCGCCGAACAGCGCCCGCTGGGAGATGCCGCCGTCGCAGTTGGCGTACCGCAGTTGATTGACGTCAGTGAAATAGACCCCGCCCCACTCGTCGGCCGCGAGTCCGGTGGTGCTGGACGAGACGCGGGCCACCCCGGCAGGCCCATCGATCGGCGTGGCGGGCACCGCGCCCACGCCACCAGCCAGATCGCTGACGAACCCCGTCGCGAAGTTGATGGCCCGAATCAGCCCATTGTCGCGGTCGGTCACGTACAGAAACGTCACCCCGGCATCGTTTCGACCGAACGCCAGGTCGCGCATCACCCCGAACCTCGCCTGCAGGCGCGGAACGTAGCCGACGTACGTGGACGTCGTGCTCGGAATGCCGGCGTAGGTGAGCAGAATCCCCGCGTCGAGATCGACCACCGCCACGCGCCGGTTGGTCCCATCGGCCACGTACAACCGACCGTCGGGGCCGAACGCCAGGTCGCGAGGGCGCTGCAGCTTGGCCGCCGCGAGCGTGCCCTCCAGGGTCCCGATGGCGTAGGCGGGGTCCCCGACCAGGGTCTGCACCGTTCCGTCGGCGTTGAGGCGGCGCAGGCGCGAGGTGTCTGCCTCGAGAAAATAGAACAGCCCGTCAGGACCGCGCGTGAGGGCCTGGATGTCGCGCGCCGTCGCGGTCGCCACGGGCCCGTCGAGCGTCGCCTGGGTCGTCGGAACGCCGGCGAAATCGGTGACCAGGCCGCTCGCCACGTCGAAGCGGCGCAGCCCCAACGTCTCCGAGAAAATGACGGCCCCCCCGGTTCGGGTCAGTCCGCTGACCGCGCTGCTTCGCGCGTTCCCGGCGTCGCCATTGAGGAAGCCCTGCTGCGACGAGGTGGTGGACCCGGTCCACGTCGAGCTGGTCACACCGCCATCGAGCGGCACACGCCGAATCACCGCGGCGTTCTCGTCCGCCACCCACAGCAGGCCGGCGGGCTCGTCGGCCATCAACTGAACGATCTTGGCAAACCGCGCGTTGGTCCCGAACGAGTCGATGTACCCCGAGGTGTTGAGCGTGCCAGCGAAGTAGGAGATCACGCCCGCCGGCGACACCCGCATCACCGCGTAGCGCTGCCCGATGAACCACGTTCCGTCAGCCAGCCCCGCCAGCGCATAGGGGCTGTTGAGTCGAACGTTGGGCGCCTGCCCGGTGTTGGCCGCCCCCGACGAACCGCCCACTTCGAGGGCGAACCCAGCATCGGCGTGGAGCCGCCAGATGGCGTGGCAGCCTTCGTCGGCGACGAGCACATCGCCCGCGTCGACCGCCAACATCTGTCGGAATACCGAGTCAGCGGACGGGCCGGCGCCCAGCACACACCCCGGCAGCGCGCTGTTGGCCGTGAGCAGGCGAGAAACGACGCCGTTGGCCAGCCGACGAATGCGTCGGTCTTCGCCGATCAGCAGGCTCCCGTCGGCCAGCGGGAGCACGGAGTTCGGGTAGCAAAGCGACGCCGAAGCGACCACGCCGTCCGTGCTTCCGCAGGTGCCGGTGCCGGCCAGGGTCTGAACCACACCGCCGGTGGTCACTCGTCGAATGAGGTGGTTGTACGAATCGGCGACCACCACGGAGCCGTCAGCCATGGTCCCGAGCCCACGCGCGACCGCGAAGCGGGCCGCCGGGCCCGTGCCGTCACGTTGGCCCAGCGTGCCCTCCGTCCCCATGAAGGTGACGACGCACTCGGCGACGTCGTCGATCAGGCCATTACAGTCGTTGTCGAGGCCATCACACACCTCGGTCGCCGAGGCGCAGCCGCCATCCTGAAGAACGCCCCCTCCACCGGCGCCGCCAGCGCCCGC
>CAZFXD010000414.1:0-3191 GCA_964522795.1 uncultured Myxococcaceae bacterium | reverse complement strand
ATCGAGAACACCAGGGCGATGGCGGTGAGGGCCTTCTCGCCGCCGGAGAGCAGGCTGACGCTTTGCAGTTTCTTGCCAGGCGGCTCGGCGATGATCTCCACCCCGGCCTCCTGCCCGACCGCTTCCTGTGTCAGCACCAGCTGGGCGCGACCGCCGCCGAACAACCGGGGGAAGATCTTGGTGAAGCGCTCGTTGACCGCCTCGAACGTCTGGTGGAACCGTTCGCGGCTGGTCTTGTCGATGGTGGTGATGGCCTTGTTGAGGCGGTCGATGGACTGCTCAAGATCCTTCTTCTGGGTGGAAAGGAACTCGTGGCGTTTGGAGACCTCGTCGAACTCCTCGATCGCCGTGACGTTGACTTCCCCCATGCGCTCGATGCTGACGCGCAGCTGCTTCATGCGCGCTTCGCTCTCCGGGGTCAGCCGCGCGCGCATGTGGAACTCGCCGATCACGTCGGTGATCTCACACGCGTAGCGCTCGTTCACGGTCACCTTCACGTGATCGAGCTCCATGGCGAGCTCGCGCTCTTTGAGCGACTGCTGTGACAGCCCGTGGGTGAACGTATCGAGCTGCTCACGGGCGGCCTTCAGCTTCGCCTCGTCGACCTTCACCGCATCGTGCGCCTCGGTCTGGGCCGCCCGGGCCCGGTCCAGTTCGACCATCCGGGTGGCCAGGCGCTCTTCGCGTTCTTTCAGGCTGCCCTGGGTGGTGGCGATGCGATCCTCGAGTGTGGCGCGGTGGTTCTGGGCCGCCACGCGCTCAGCGACCACGGCTTCGCGTCGCGCGCGCCACTCTTCCAGCTGCGCCCGCTGCAGCGTCACCGCCTGTTCGACGCCCTCGGCCTTCTGGCGCGCCTGCGCCGCCTTCACCTTGAGCCCCGTTCCCGCGTTGGTGAGTTCTTCCAGGCGGGTCGCCAGCGACTCCAGCTCCGCACTCAACAAGCGCACGCGCTCTTCACGGCGCGCGCGTTCTGCCTGCGCGTGGAGCAGCTCGCCCGATACGCCCGCCTCTTCCGAGCCCACCTGGTCGAGCTGGCCGTCGATGAGCGCGAGGTCTCCCTGCAGGGTGGCGCGACGCTCCGTCATCTTCGACAGCTCCGCCGCCACCTGCTGCAGGTCGCGCTGGTGCGAGAGGCGGTTCACTTCTTCTTCGTGGGTCTGCTTGGACAGCCCCTTGAGCACGCCTTCGGAGTTCTGCAGCTGCTTCTGCAGGGTGTAATGCCGGGTGATGATCTCGTTGTACCGGGCTTCGACGCGCGCCACTTCCGCTGCCAGGGCGTCAATTTCGCGTTTCTTCTGCAGCGCCCCCACGGCGGGCCCTTCCAGCACGCCGCCGGTGACCACGCCTCCCGGCGCGAGCACGTCACCCTCGAGCGAGACCAGGGTCAGCGAAGGCGCCAGGCTGCGCGCCGCCAGGGCCTGTTCGAAGGTCTCAAAGATGAGGGCATTGGCGAGCAGGCCGTCGACCAGCGGCCGATGGGCGTCTTCACGCACCGAGACGCACTCCACCGCGCGCGCCAGCGGCCGAACGGCGTCGGGAATGGGCTGGGGCGCCTCCGCCCCCCAGGACACGGGCAGGAACGTGGCGCGCCCTTCGGACGTTTCCACCAGGCTCTTCGCCAGCTCAACGCCGGTCTCAAAGGACTCCACCACCACGTGCTGGAGCCGCGCGCTGAGCAGGGCCTCGATCGCCCGCTCAAAGCGCTGAGGCGCGGTCACCAGCTCCGAGAGCAAGCCGATCACGCCCGGCTTCAACCGGTCTTCGGGCGTGCGCCGCATCACCGCGCGAACGCCGCGGTCGTACCCTTCGTAGTTCCGGTGCAGCTCTTCCAGTGAGTTGAGGCGGCTGCGCTTGTCGGACAGCTCTTCGCGAGCTGAGATGACCAGCACCTCGTTCTCCGCGAACTCGTCGCGGGCGCGGTTGAGCGCGGTCTCTTCTTCGCCGCGACGCCGGCTGATCTCCGCCTCGGCGGCCTGGGTCTGTTCGAACCGTTCTTGCGCGGCGCGACGACGGACGTCGAGCGCCTCCATCTCGTCTCGAACAGCCTCGAGCTCGCCCTGAATCTTGGCCCGCCGCGAATCGAGCTCCAGCTTCTGCGCGCGCAGGTGCTCGGTGGAAGCCTCCACGTTGGCGACCGACGCCGCGGCCTGCACCAGACCCGCGCGATCCTGCTCCAGGCTCTGCTGCACTTCGAAGCGCAGCTGCACCGCGCGGCGGTGCTCCTCTTCGTTGACCGCCAACGCGACTTCGTCTTCTCGCGCGACGGCAAAGAGCGCCACGAGTTCCTGCTCGAGGTCGCGCAGCGAGGTCTCCCCGGCCTGCGTACGGCCCTCGAGGAACTCCAGCTCCTGCTCCGCGACGGCCACGCGTTCCACCGTCTGCTCGCGATCGTTCGTCCAGTGCTCGAGGCTCTGTTTGTCGAGCTGCACCTGGCTCTGGTGGGCATGCACTTCGTTGCCCAGCGATTCAATGGTCGCGGCCTGCTCGTCCAGCCGTGCCCGGGCCGTCTCGATCTTCTCTTCAGTTCGCCGCACCGCCTCAAACGCTTCGCGTTCGTTCTCGGAGAGCGACTTGAGCTGATGCTCCAGCGTCTGCTTGTGCACCGTCAATTCGAGGTAGCGGTGCGTGAGCGCGTGCAACTCGAGATCGCGAATTTCATTCTTGAAGACGCGGTATTTCTCAGCCTTTCTGGCCTGACGCTCAAGTGACGCACGTTGGCGCTCGAGCTCGGCCACCACGTCGCTCACGCGCAGGAGGTTGGCGGCCGTGACTTCAATCTTCCGCTCCGCGGCCTTCTTGCGGGCCTTGTACTTGGTCACCCCCGCCGCTTCTTCAATCAACGCGCGGCGATCCTCGGGCCGTGACGAGACGAACTGCCCCACCCGCCCCTGCTCGATGATCGAGTAGGCGCGGGTGCCGATACCGGTGCCGAGGAAGAGATCAGTGATGTCGAGCAACCGCGACTGGGTGCGGTTGATTTCGTACTGCGATTCGCCGTCGCGAAAGAGGCGACGCGTGACAGACACTTCGGGCAGGCCCGCGAGCGCGGGGCTCAGCACGTCGGTGGGCTCGACGGTGAAGGTGAGCGTCACCTCGGCCATCGAGAGCGGCTCATGCGACTCGGAGCCGTTGAAGATCACGTCTTCCATGCCGCGGCCGCGGAGGTTCTTCGCGCTCTGTTCGCCCATCAC
>CAZFXD010000413.1:0-3209 GCA_964522795.1 uncultured Myxococcaceae bacterium | reverse complement strand
GAGGAGCGGCAGGCGCCGGGGGCGGTGGAGGCGCGGGCGGCAGCGGCGGGGCCGGCGGTGGAGCGGCCGATGCCGGCGTGGCGCTGAACGGCGCGCGCATGGGACTCAACATGGGCGCGATTCCGCCGGGGCTCACCGCCAACAACGTCTGGGACAAAGTGAAGCAGATGGGCTTCGGCTGGGTTCGTTACGACTGTCTGGTGTCGGGCTACACGGACCTCACCAAGATCGACGCCGCGATCGCGCAGGCCAAACGCGTCGGCGTGAAGATGCTCGTCAGCATCGACTACGCGTACAACGTCGGCGTCAACGGCTCGAAGAGCGTCCCCGCCGACCCACAAGCCTGGGCCGACTACGCGGGCAAGCTGGTCGAGCATTGGGAAGCGACGGCCCCCGGGGTGGTGGGCGCCGTCGAGATCTGGAACGAAGCCAACAACAACAGCTTCTGGAGCCCCGTCGACCCGGACAAGTACGCCGACCTGCTCCACCGCAGCTACGTGGCGATCAAGACCCGAACGCCCGGCGCCTTCGTCGTCTCCACAGGAACCGCGCCCGGCGGCGGCAACCTGCCGGCGGGCAGCACCACCGACGTCACCAACCCCGCCACGTTCCTCTCCCGCGTCTACGCGTGGAACGCCGCCCAGGGCCGCACCGGCAGCGACCAACTGTTCGACGCCGTTGGCCACCACCCGTACGACATGTCCAGCACCACGGCCACCAACACCAACAGCAACGGGCATCGCGTCACCCATTACCTGCGGCAGTTGATGAACTCGAAGGGCGACACCGCGAAGAAGATCTGGGGAACCGAGGCGGGCTGGCCATCCTGCTTCGTGACGTACAACCACCTCTTCACCGAGCCTCAGCGCGCCACCATGGCCACGCTCGTGTTTCAGGATTGGTGGTACGCCCGACACGACCCCGCCGACGGGCACACCATCAGCTCGGGGACGTCACTCGACTGGAACACCGGGCCGTACTTCGTGTTCAAACAGTACAAGATCACCCCCTCCGATCCGTCGGAGCTCGGGCTCGGCATCATCTACAACACCCAGGCCTTCATGCAGGCGCAGGTGGCGACCACCATCACCGAGACCGTGTGCAAGGCGCCCCCCTCGGACTTCTACGAACCGCCGGTGGTGCAGGCGATGAAGACCTTCGCCGCCACGCCCCAGTGAGGCGCTGACCGGGCGTCAGGTCGCGCGCGCGGCGGAGAGGTACGACAGCACCAACCGCGCGAGGTGGTCCTCCAGCACGCCCACCTCCAGCCAGTTCGGGCGTTCGACCAACACTCGCTCCACCACGCCTTCCACCGCGCCGATCAGCACGTACGCAGTCGCGGAGGGGTCGGCCACCCCAAGCCGCTCGCGGTTCGCCTCCAACCACGCCGTGACCATCGGCTCGTAGTCCCGGTGCATCTCGTGCAGGCGCTTTAGCGACCCCACCCGCGGCACCTGCTCGAACAGCACGCGCTGCAACTTCGGCTGCAGCCACCGCACCTCGAGCATGGCTCGAATCATCTCCCCCACCGCGGTGCCCAGGTCGGCCGTGGTGAGCTCCGCCAGGCGCACGGCCATGGCCGACTTCAGCCGCTCCTGATGGGCGCCCATCGCCGCCAGAACCAGCGCCTCTTTGTTGGGAAAGTACTGGTAGAGCGAGCCGATGCTCACGCCGGCCTCGGCGGCGACCTTGTTGGTCGTGCAGGCGGCGTAGCCTTCTTTCAACAAAACGCGAGTCGTCGCCTGCACCAACACCTCGACGGTGGCCCGGCTGCGGGCCTGAGTGGGCGACTTCGCTCGGGTCCGCGGCTGCTTCCTCGCCATGGCCCGAGTCTGCCCGAACGCGAGTGCCCGGCGTGATCGAAATATGAGCAAATACTCGCAATGTAATCAGGGCCGGGCTCAAGGCGTACGGTGCCCAGATGACGTGCGATGAACGGTTGGTGCGGCGATGTGGATGATGCTGGCGATGACGGTGTTGGCGGCCGACGACTTCGTGGTGCGAGGCACCAGCGACGGCGTGGAGATTGCGTCGCGTGAGGTCCCCGGGTCGTCGTTTGTCGAGCTGCGCTTCCGCCTCGACGTCGACGGCGATCTGGAGGCGATGTGCGCGGCGGCGTGGGGGACGAGAACCCTCGACCCCAAGGAGCCGTACCTGGTCGCCCGGCAGGTGGTGCGAGAACGGCCCAACGAGCGCGTGGTCTACGATCAGATCTCTCCGCCCGTGGTCAGCAAGCGCGACTACGTGGTGCGGCGGACCATCACGCACCTCGCGGGTGGGGCCTGCCGGGTCGACTTCGAGCTGGCGAGTGACCTCGGGCCGCCGTCGCCGCCCGGCTGGGTGCGGCTCAAGCGCTTGACCGGGGTGGTGGAGTTCTCCCCGACCCGCGAAGGCCGCGTGCACGTCGAACACCGAATTCACACCGACCCGGGGGGCGATCTCCCGGCGTGGATTGTGGAGAGCTCGCGCCGCGATCAGGGCGTGGCCTGGCTGCGCAAGGTCGTCAGCCGGGGCTAGCCGGCTTAGCGCGTGGCCGAGGCCGGCGCTTCGAGCACGCGCGCCTTCTCAATCGCGCTCACGAACGTCGTCACCTGCGCGTCGTAGCGGTTGGCCACCACGTCGTCGTGCGGAATGCCCACCGACGCGATGGGCTCCGCGCCGACCAGCGTGCCCATTTCGCGGAACACGGCCGCGTGATCGCTGGTGCCGTCCGTGAGGAAGAAGGCGACCCGCGGCAACCGGCCGGCGTACGAGGTGAGAAACGTTCGGACGGGCGCGGCCATCGACACGCCCCAGTCCGGCGTGCCGATCAGCACCAGCCGGTACTGGGTGGGGTCGACGCCCAGCGGGTTCAAGGTCGAGCCGCGGCGCTTCACTGCGTCGTAGAGCGACCGAACGAAGCCCACCGGCCCATCGCGCTTGACGGTGTCGGTGATGCGCTCCACGTCCGCGTTCATTCGCTTGGCGATCGCCGTCGCCAGGGCGGCCGTGGTGCCAGTGCGCGAGTAGTAGATGACGAGTGTGTCCGAGGCCGGCATGCGGACCTCCCGGGGCGCGGCAGGCGCGCCGTCCCCTTCATCGAAGCCGTACTGCACGAGGCCCGCGCCGACCGCCGCGCCGACGAAAACCACACCCCATGCGAACGCCTTGGTTCGAGTCACAGGAATGGGGCGAGCAAGCTGTGTACCAATCGGCCGAGCCGTGGCGCG
>CAZFXD010000412.1:0-3215 GCA_964522795.1 uncultured Myxococcaceae bacterium | reverse complement strand
GTGATCTTGTATTGGGCCTGCAGCGCATTGACGGCCTCATAGTCGGCGTCGGTGCCGTCGGCATAGGTGCGGCCGAGGATCACGATGTAGCGCGTCGCCGCCGGGATGTGCTCCATGCCCTTGGGCACCTCGCCCTTCCAACCCGGTCCCGTGATCAGGTAGTTGGCGGCCTTGCTGTCGCCGGTGCGGGTGCCGGGGCTGGCGAAGATCGTCATCCACAGGTCGACCATCGGGAACAGGTGGTAGCGCTTGCCCATGTCCGGATGGCTGAATACCTGCGGCTCCTTCAGGTCGAGCCAGGCCAGCGAGTACAAGGTGTCGGCGTTCGGCGCCGAGACGCCACGGTAGTCCGCGGGCGGATAGCGCTTGACGTTGAGGAACTGGTTCAGCGGCGCCTGCAGCTCGGTGGCCTCGGCGACGTTGGACATCTGGATGCGCGTCACGTCGGTGGTGACGAGGGAATAGCCGTAGACGTAGGCGTCGGTGGCGATCGCGACCGCCTCCTGCGGGGCCACTTCTGCTGAAACAGCGATCGGCGCTGCCGAAAGCGCCAACACCGTGGATGCCAGCATCAGTCTCAAGTCTCGCAAGATTCTCTCCCTTCGCGTGGTGATCGTGGGCCTCAAGAGGCGATGAAGCACCTTCTCTCCCGTCGCAGCGGCTTCGCCTTCGCGGAGGGTCCTCTCGACCCTACACTGGGGTGATCAATTAGCTGCCGAATTTCGGATACCATGGCCGCTTCGCGTCTGCAAGATCAGCGCTGCAACTCGAGATCGCCCGGTTGCCAGGTCTGGTTGAACCACGGCTCCAGCGGCCCATAGAGCCGCAGGATGAGGTTGTAGCCCTTGCCCGGCATCGTCTGCACCCAGTTGGCTTCGTTGCCCGCCGGCGCCTTCGGTCCGAACCAGATGGTCGCGCCGCCGTCCTCGTTCTTCTTCAGCCCGGGAACGTTGCTGTCCGTCCCCGCCGACTTCTGATCGGTCGGGAGGAGCGAGCGCGTCTGGTTGTCGTAGACCGTGAAGGCCCAGAAGTCCTTCGCGGGAATCGGCCCGGGCAACGTCACCTTGTAGGTGCGACCGCCGTCGAGGTAGTCCCCGGTTGCATCGCGAAAAGCGAGCGCATAGGCGGAACCGGTGCCCGGCTTCGCTTCGCTCATGGCGGGCGTGATGCCGGTGGCGAGGTAGAAGAACATCGCCTCGGCGTCGAGCAGTCGTTCCGCGCCCGAGAGGAACTGGTAGCTGCCCCCGACGAACGGCGTGAGCCATTGCCGGTCCTTGAAGATCCGGGTGCTGGGATCGCGTGACGCGAATGCGTTCGAGCGGGCGTAGGCATTGCCCACCGCAACCGCTTCCGTCAGCGTCTTCTTCAGCCGCTCGTCCGGTGCGAACGGCTGCCCCTTGCGGATGCCGATGGCCGCGTACAGGCCCGCGGTTTCCGGGTCCACCCAGTCGGCGGGCTCGTTCTGCACCACGGCATTCAGCTCCTCGTAGAAGTTGAAGTCGTTGGCGCTGATGGTGTTGAACTTGACGCCCGAGAGGTTGACGAAACTCGTCGCCGGGGGCTTCGAAGCCTGGGACAGCGGGAACACTCCGGCGCTCGCCTTGACACTGGCAGTCGCCGCCGCGAGATCGCCCTTCTCGACGAACACACGATAGAAGATGAGGAGCCGGTTGGTGCGCGGCTTCGCGACGTTGAAGCCCTTCGCGGGCAGCGTTCCCTCGTAGCCGGGGGGCACGAAGAGATAGTCCCCGCCCGCGCCCTTGTCGGGTCCCGTCAGTCCCACGTCGGTGACCCAGCGGAAGTCGGCGTCGTCCACGGGGCCGAGTGCGCGCGGCGGCACCCGCACGACCATCGGCCCGTCCTTCAGGTTGACGCACATCAGGACGTAGACGGTGGTGGTGTTGGGCGTCAGGAACAGCGAGCGGGCGTCCATCAGCTGCTCGGTGATGCCGATGCCGCCGTTGGGCTTGACACCCGCCTCTTCCAGGCCGCGACAGATCGCGTACACCGAGGTGGCCGACATGCCCTTGACGAAGGCATCGACGCCGCGATTGAAATCGATCTGATCGTAGGCGAGCTGGACCGTCGCCGGATCGGGCGCGCCGTCCTTGAAGCGCAGCGTGCCGATGCGCGTCTCGACGGTATCGGGCGTCGTGATCTTGGCGGGCACATCGGGCGCGTACTTCGGTGCAGCGCCCGGTGTGCCCGTGGGCGTCTGCGCGCCACCGATGGCCGGGGCGACGGCGATGGCCGTTGCCACGGCGAACCCGAACATGCTGTGACCCAGATTCATTGCTCTGGCTCCTTGTCCATTCGCTGGGCGAGCCGCTGGCCCGACCTGCCACTTGCCCTGCCCTGCCCAGAAGGAGCGGGTGGCAAGCAAGATCCACGAGTGCCGGAGGCGCCCGATGGGCCACGAAGCCCGGGCCGCGTGGAGGCATCGGCTCGGAATCATCACGCTGACTATCCGGCCGGCCTGCGACACGTTCTTGCCCCTTCCCGCCACACGCTGCCGGAGGCCGGCCGCGGGAGCGCCGTCGTACGTCGCAGGCGCGGTGCGGCCCCTACGGCACGCAGCTCTGCAGGAACACCGATCGGAAGCGGGCCAGGTCCGCGAAGTTCACGACCCCGTTGGAATCGAGGTCCGCCCGGCACGCGAGCGACGCCGTGGGCGTCGATGCGTTGGCGGAGAGGACCTCCAGGCCGACCTGACAGGAACGCTGCGGGAGGGACTCGGCGCTGCTGCTGGAGCCGCAGGGATCCACACGCTCGAACGCGACGAAGGCGATCTGGCCGATGAATCCCGTCGCCAGGAACGAGGCCCCGAAGCTCACGCGTCCGACGAGGGTGATCTCGTCGCCGTCCAGGAAGGACTCGATCAGGCCCGGAGAGAACGGGCGTGCGCTGGTCTCGAGCGCGCCGCTGCGCGCCTCGACGATGGGGAGGCCGACGCTCGAGGCGAGATTGGAGGGGAAGCGGCGGAAGGCGATGGCTTCGGTGGGGGCCGCCGTGACGTCCGGAACGGTGAAGGTCGCCGAGGGGAAGGCGTCGATGAAGATGCGGACGCCGGTCACCTTGGGCACGGCGAACGTGTCGCCGACCACCGCAGCGTTGGGGATGACGAGGGTGGGATTCACGAGCTCGACGCTCCAGCGGCTCCCCGCGGTGGAGGCGAGGGTGGCGTCGAACTGGTACTGGGGCGTGGCGAGGGCGAT
>CAZFXD010000411.1:0-3244 GCA_964522795.1 uncultured Myxococcaceae bacterium | reverse complement strand
GAAGCTGCCCGTCTGTCCGCTGCCCGACAACGGAACCGCCGGCGGGGTGTTGCACATCAAGTCGCCCACGCCGGGAGAAATGGTCAGCGTGCCTGTGTAGGACGACGCGTCGCCGCCGTTGGGTGTGAACAGCAACGTGGTCGACCTGGCCCCACCTGACGGGATGGGCGTGGGGAGCGGTGAGCTCAAGGTGAACGGCTGCGGCGTGAGTCCGCCCGAGGGCACGTTGATGCTGAGCGACGGGCTGGCCGCCAGGGTTCCGGTGTTGACGATGGTGACGGGCGTGCTGCCAGGCGCGCTGTGCGTGCCGGTGAGCGCGCTGGGCAGCGAGGAGAACGCGAGAATGGCACCTCGGGGCGTGGCCTCGAGCGGGAAGATGGCGATCGTCTTGCCGTCGTTGCTGGTGATGGTGAGCAGGTCGTTCTGCGGCGCCGGCCCCACGTCGTCGGGCGAGACGGGAATGGGCTGCGGCCGTACCAGAAACACCGACTGGCCACGCTGGGTCGCGGTCGCGCCGGCGACATACCCGCCGTCGATGGGGGTGGAGAGCGCGAACGCGCTCCCGGTCTGCAGCTTCGCCGTGAACACGAACGGCGTCGGGCCGTCGTTGGTCACCGTGACCGCCTTCGGGGTCAGTGAAGAGTCGCCCATGGCCGCGCCGCAGTTTGGCGTCCACACCAGCGCGTTGGCGCTGGCGTTGGCTCCCGTTCCACTCCCGCGGCCTTTGAGCGTGAGGCCGGTGGCGCTGGTTCCACACACCGGCGTGCCGGCGGGGAGCGACAAGGTGATGCTGCTGCTCGAGCTCATGAACTTCGAAGGCGAGTAGCTCGCGTTCACCGCCACTTCGGCACCCGCGGCGCCTCCAGTTCCCGCCGGAACCGTGAGGGTGGTGGAGTCCACGTCGAACTGAGGGTCGGTCGGCTTGGAGAGGGTGACCGTCGCGTCCATGTTGCCGAGGTTCGAGAGCGTGAGCCCCATCGAGGCCGCGGTCACCTGGGACGCCGCGCCTGGAATGTAGAGCACGCCGCCGAAGTCGTAGTTCACCCCCGCAGTGGGCGAGGGGGTGACCACGATCGTCACGCCGCGAGGCACGACCTGCAGCGCGACGGTGGACGAGGTCAGGCCATCCTTGGTGGTGACCGACACACTCCCGGTCAGCGCCACGCCGGCTTTGGCCTGGGCTGACACCGCCTTGGGAGAAATCGCCAGGTCCTTGCTCGCGCCCGCCGCGAGTGTGAACGTCTCTTTTGCGGTGGCGCCGTCGATGACGAAGTCGGTCGAGCCTTCGACCGACGCGGTCACTTCGGCGGTGACGCCTCCGGGGTTGGTCAGCGTGAGGGTCTGGGCCGCGGCTGCCGAGCCACCGCAGTTGGCGGTGCCAAAGTCGAGTGACGTCGCTGAGAGCGTGAGCGCTTTCGCGCCACCGCCGCCCCCACCGGGGCCGCTGCACCCCAGCGCACCGACCGCCCCCACCCCGAACAACGCTACCGTGGCCAACACACGCAGTTTCATCAAAATCCCTCGTTCTCTTGAGCTGCCGCGGGACGGCCGCCCACCCGTCCGCGCCGCGGGGAGTCTCCCATCACTCAGGGGCCCCCTCAATCAAAGAGCGGCCCTCTCGCGCGCAACCATCCGCCCGCCCCAACGCAAGCCGTCATGCGCGTGCGGAGCGTTCTCGCGCCGGACGCGGTCGGTGGTTCGCTCGACGAGGGCCCGCTATTGCGGCTCGGGAGCGTCCTTCTTCGCGTTGGTCAGCTTGAACTCGACGCGGCGGTTCCGGCGGCGGCCTTCCGGAGTGCCGTTGTCAGCTCGAGGCTCGTCAGGGCCCTTGCCGATGGTGGTGAACCGGTTCCCGTCGAGGCCGCGAGAGATGAAGAACGACTTCACCGATTCGGCGCGGGCCTTGGAGATGGCGATGTTCTTCTCGCGGGCGCCCGTGGAGTCGGTGTGACCGAGAATCTGCACGGCGAGCTGCGGGTACTCTTTGAACACCTTCACCGCGCCTTCCATGATCGGCATCGACTTGTCAGCGATGCGCGTCGACCCCGGGTCGAACTCGATGGCCTCAATCACGCCCGTGAAGTCCCGCACCACCTTGGGAACTTCGTCGGGGCAGCCGTCGTCGTCGTTGTAGGCGTTCTTGGTCTCCGGCTCGTTCGGGCACTTGTCCTGGGCGTTGACGATGCCGTCGCCGTCGTCGTCGGGACAGCCGAACGCCGTGGCCAGGCCCTTCTCGGTCGGACACTTGTCCTCTTTGTCCGAGATGCCGTCGGCATCGCTGTCCGGGCAGCCCTTGAGCGAGGCGGGGCCCTTGTCTTTCGGACACAAATCGAGGTTGTCGGCGACGCCGTCTTCGTCGGTGTCGGGGCAGCCCTTGAAGGCGGCCACGCCCGGGACATCGGGGCACGCGTCGACGCCGTCGGCGATGTTGTCCTTGTCGCGGTCGTCCTCGACCGGACAGCCGTTGTTGGTCAGCGGGCCGGCCACCATCGGACACTTGTCGGTCAAATCGCCCAGACCGTCGCCGTCGCTGTCCGCGATCTGTCCGACCTTCGGTTCTTCCGGCGGTGGCGGGGCGGGGAAGCGGCCGTAGAGCGCGACGGTGCCTTCGAAGCTGGGCAGCCAGAAGCCCTGAGAGATGGGAGAGCTCCAGACGGCGCGCACGTCGCCGCGAACACCCCACCAGTCGCCGAGGTCGACCGCGAGCCCGGCGCCCGAGGTGAGTCCGAGCCGGCCCTGGGTCACGAAGAAGGCGGGGTTGGAGGCGAGCGCGATGTTGCCCACCAGACCGAGCGTGACGAACGGGCGGACCTTTCCGGTGATGATGTGGAGCAGCGCGTGGGCGCGCAGCGACATCACCGACAGTCCGGCACCGGCGCCGACCGAGCCGAGAATCACTTCGCCGAACTCAAACTCCGCGCCGATGCGTTCAATCGCGAGGCCCGTGAAGCGCGCTCCGAAAATCGGACCGGCGGTGAGCTTCGATTCGGGGTCATCGGCCAGGCGCGCCAGGCCCATGACCGGCGAAGGGACAAACGCGCCGCCAAACGCGCTCACTTGAATTTCAGCGGCGGCGGGCGACGCGTACCCTGCCGCCAGCACCAGCGTCGCGACCGCGGTCAGCCTTCGAAGAGGACGAGTCATTTCGCGCCCCCTTCAGGCTTTGCGGCGGGAGCTTCGGGCGTCGCCGCTGGCGAGGTGGCTGGAGCCGCGGCGTCGGTCGGCGCGGCGGCCGGCGTGCCTT
>CAZFXD010000410.1:0-3325 GCA_964522795.1 uncultured Myxococcaceae bacterium | reverse complement strand
CATCGCAGCCCTGGAGTGGCCCACAGGCGATGCCATCGACAGCGGGCGCGAGCCCACAGCCCGTCTTTGGGTGACACACACCCACGTTGCACGCGCCATCTCCCGGACACGGGGGGGCCGGGTCGTGCTGACAGCCGAGCATGGCGTTGCAGGTGTCAGTCGTGCACGCGTCGCCGTCGTCGCAGCTCACGGGGGTTCCCACGCAGGCACCGGCCTGACACTGGCCTCCGATGAGGCAGGCGTCGTGGGCGTTGCACGCTTCGCCGTCTGGGAGCGCGACCTCGGTGCAGGTCCCGGACGTCACATCAAACTGCACCTGGTGGCAGGCCGTTGACGCAGGGCACGGTGGAATCTCCAAACCCACGCCCGACAGACGCAGCGTGGCGCCCGAGCTCGTCCCCGCGTTGACGCTCAACGCTCCGAGATAGGCCTGACCTTTGGTGGGGAGAAACCGAAGGTGGAGTGATACACGGCCAGGCGGAGCTTCTCGCACGTCCTCCACGAGCGTGAAGCCGTCCATTGGCCCTGAAAAGCTGATGTCGAGTGTGCGGTGACCGTCGTTGATGAGAAAGACTTCGCGTGTCTCTTCTCCGCGTTCAGCGTACGCGTCGGAGAACGTCAGGATGGACGGTTGAAAGTGCAGCTGACCATTCGCGCTCTGAAGTGATCTCTCGCGGCACGCACACAGCGCGATGCACATCGCAATTGCAGAAGCGATGGAGCGCACAACACCTCGCGAGCGAGAGGGTCGAATGGATAAAATTGTCTCCTTGTTTCATGTAGGTGCACTAGTTCCTGACCGACTGCGCCTTGACGATTTTTCGATAACCATCCTGGCCGATGACGACTGGGACAATTGTGAATTTTGGAATTGATCAACTGGTGGTCGTACGTAGGCACCGTGGAAACTCTCAAAGCGTTTGCTTCCGGGCGGTTAGGCTCAGGGGTGATGTGGAAAAGGCCTACCGTTCTCCACATTGCTTCACATCGGGCGCAATGGACGATCAGAACTCCACAGAAATCTGTTCGTTTCAAAGTGGAATCCACACGTTCACCACAGGGCGCGGTTGATAGATTCGAAGGCACGCAATGGAGACGGGGTTCCATCCTTCACCGAAGCTGAAGCGCATCGGACGCTACGAGGTCCTGGCGCAGCTCACCACGGGAGGAATGTCCGAGCTCTTCCTGGTCTCGGTGCCGGGAAACAAGGGCAAGCGGCTGGTGATCAAACGCATCCTCCCGGACGCGAAAGAGAATGATCAATTCGTCCGCATGTTTCTCGACGAGGCACGCATCAGTTCCCAGTTCTTCCACGAGAACATCGCCCGGGTGTACGAATTCGGCGAAGACGTGGGCGGCCTGTTCATGGCCATGGAGTACGTCGCCGGCCAGAACCTGAATCAGATTACGGCCGCCTGCGCGCGTGAGACCAAACCTCTCCCGCTCGGGTTTTCTGCTGCCGTCGTGCACGATGTGGCGCGCGCCCTGCAGTACGCGCACGCGTTTAAGAAGAGCGGTGCGCCCTCCCCGGTCATTCACCGCGACGTCGCACACAAGAACATCATGGTGGCGTACGAAGGTTCGACGAAGCTGCTCGACTTCGGCATCGCCAAAGCCAAGGGAAGCCTCAGCAAAACAACCGCTGGCATGGTGAAGGGCACCACCGGCTACATGTCCCCCGAACAGGTTCGAGGTGAAACACTCGACGGGCGGAGTGATGTCTTTTCACTCGGTGTTGTCCTGTTTGAGCTCGCCACCGGCCACCGGCTGTTCTCAGCCGAGACGGAAATCGAGGAGATGCGGCTGATTCTCAACAAGCCCATCCCCAACCCGCGTGAAATGGAGCCATTGATTCCCGAATCGCTCTCGGGAGTCATCGTGAAGGCGCTCGAGCGGGACGTGAAGAAGCGCTACCAGTCGGCCGACAGTTTCGCGCAGGCCCTGGAGCGGGAATGTGGTGCGCTCCTGTTCAACAGCGCGCAGCGCGCAGCGTTCATGCACGAGTTGTTCAAGTTTGAAATCGCTCGCACGAACTCTCTGCTCGACGTTCCCATCGTGGCGCCGGGCACGGTCCTGGGTGGGATTCCGACGGTGAAACCCGAGGACCCGGAGACCATCCGCCAGGCGCCGGTGCGAATCATGGACACGCGGGAGAACCGCTCGTCCTCCGCGGCGGCGTTGGTGCTCATCGTCGGGATTCTGGCGGTGGGCGCGGCCGTGTTCTTCTTCATCCAGCCCACGACTCCGGACGTGAAGCCTGACGAGCCGGCCGTCCCAGGGATTCCGGTCGTTCCCATGACGGCGCTGCCTGAGCCCAGTCAACCGCCACCAGCCCCCGCGCCGGAACCGGTTGAAGAACCGCCGCGCCCCAGCAAGACCACGCCCAAAGGCAAGCTGGCGTTGTTCACCATTCCGCCCAAGGTGCGCGTGTTCAAAGGGTCCACTGAGTTGGGCCTCACGCCGCTGAACGTGCAACTGCCCGTTGGAAGCCACGCCCTCACGCTGGTGGGCCCCGACGGAGACCGGCGCTCGCTCAACGTTCGCCTGAAGGCGAAGCAGTCCGAGGTGCTGAAGCTGCACATGGACGACCTGCCGCGCGCGAAGAAGAAGTGACTGCTACGACGGTCGAGCCGCCGCGCCGCCCTGAAGTCGCGCGGTGATGTCGGACAGCTCGCGCTTGACCACCTCGTCAGAATCCTTGAGGCGCTCAATCTTCCGCATCGCAGAAATCAACGTGGAGTGGTCCTTTCGGAACTTCTCCCCAATGGCCTCCTGCGTGCCGCCGGTGAGCGTGCGGCAGAGGTACATGGCGATGTGACGCGCGTGCACCAACTTCGCCACGCGGCGTTCGCTCTTCAAATCGTCGATGGTGACCTTGAAGTAGCGAGCCACTTCCTTCTGGATGGTCTCAATGTCGATTTCGCGCGCAGCTGGCAGCACGTCTCGGAGCACCTGGGCGGCGAACTCTTCGGTCAAAGGCTGTCGGGTGAGTGACTGCACGGCGGCGAGCTTGATCAACGCCCCTTCGAGTTCGCGAACGTTGCGCTGGACGTGCCGTGCGATGAAGTGGGCCACGTTGTCCGGCAGGTCCACGCGGTCCGAGGCGGCCTTCTTCTTCAGAATGGCCACGCGCATCTCGAAGTTGGGCTCCTGCACGTCGGTGATGAGACCCATGGTGAAGCGCGAGCGCAGGCGGTCTTCGAGGCTGGGAATTTCGGAAGGAACCGTGTCTGAGCTGATCACGATCGCCTTGGACACCTGGTGGAGCGCGTTGAACGTGTAGAAGAACTCGTTCTGCGTTTCCTGCTTCTTGCCCAGGAACTGA